>DASYYH010000016.1:0-300000 GCA_035934015.1 Candidatus Acidiferrales bacterium | reverse complement strand
TTTTTTCATTCCCTTTGTCGTGCTGACATTCGCGATGGGATTTATCGTGCAGGAAATGACCGTGCGGCTGGGCGCCGTGACGCATCGCGGCCACGCCGAATTGATCTTCGACCGCTTCGGCAGGTTCTGGGGATTATTTTCGATGGCCGATCTGGTCTTCGGAAATTTTCTGACGCTCGTGGCGGAGTTCATCGGCGTGCGCGCGGGATTGAGTTTTTTCGGCATACGGCCGGGGATTGCGGTGGGCGGCGCGCTGCTGCTGGTCCTGGCGGTGATCACCACGGGACGCTATTGGACATGGGAACGCATCACCATGGGGCTGGCGATTTTCAACGGGCTTTTCATACCGGCGGCCCTGCTGGCGCATCCCAATTGGCCAGCCGTCGGCCATGCGCTGCTGACGTGGTCTCCGCTGCCCAGTGGCGACCGGTCGGAAATCGTGCTGCTGATTTTGTCGACGATTGGCGCCACCGTGACGCCGTGGATGCTTTTCTTCCAGCAAAGCGCAGTGGTCGACAAGGGAATGCAGCCACGCGACATCAAAGCCGGGCGCGCGGACACTCTGCTCGGCACGGTGCTGGCCACTGTATTCGCGATAGCCGCAATTCTCGCAACCGTGCCGCTGTTTCATCACGGAATTAACGCGGCGGATTTCGAGTATGCGCAATTCGCACAGGCGCTCGTGCCGTGGCTGGGCCATGTGGGTGGGGCGCTCGTTGCGCTGGGAATGTTCGAAGCGGGAATCGTGGCGGCGATCGCGATTTCGACTTCGTCGGCCTACGCATTCGGCGAAGTTTTCGGGACGGCGCACAGCTTGAACCGGCCGTTTCGCGAGGCGTGGCCGTTTTATTTGATTTTGCTTGGCTCCGCGTGCGCGGCAGCGGCTCTGGTATTGATTCCGCACGCGCCGCTGGAATTCATCGTGCTGATCGTCAATGTGATCGCGGTGCTGGCGATGCCGCCGGCTCTGGTGTTTCTGCTGATGCTGGTCAATGACCGCGAACTAATGGGCGAGCACGGCAACAATTTCGGCATGAATCTGGCGGGCGTCACGGTGACGGTGCTTCTCGTCATCGCAGGACTGGGATTCGCGATTGCGACGGTGATGCCAGGTTTGCTGGGCGGCTGAAACTGCGCGGCAGAAGAGCGAAACGATGACAAGAGCTAATCGAGGAATCGAGTGATGAATGACGAGGCGAAGTTTCGAAAGCAGGCGGCGGAAACAGAACCCGCAGTGGCAGCGGAAGCGCGGCCGGATCTCGGAGATCCGAACGTTGTCTTGTCGCTTCTTGAAGCGGACCAGGTCGTCGCGGCGAAAACTCATACGCGATTCGGGCCGCGAAAACTTTCCGTAGGAATGCGGGCGATGCTCTGGGGAATGCGCATCTACGTCTTCGTGATGCTCGTGATTGTGCTGATTTCCGTGCTGCGCGCGCTGCATCGCTCACCTTGAGCGGAAATCTCTCCCTCAGAAACGAGTCCTTCAGGCAATAATAACGAGGGAGTTCAAATTTCTACCGAAGCGGGAGCGGATTTGCGTATTTCGGAAATTATCCGGAAGTATCTTGCGATGGCGGGACTGGCGTTGGGCATTTCCGCGACGTGTTTGGGCTGCGGAGGATGGAACGTGCCACCGAACGCGAACGAGTTGAAGAATCCCGTGCCTGCGAATGCGGCGACGCTTGCGGACGCACGTGCGACGTACGTGCAATATTGCGAGAAGTGCCACGGAGCGAATGGTGACGGGAAGAAGCCGCCGGGCTCGATGTATTCTTACAACACGCCGCCGACGAACTTCACGAACGCGCGGCTGATGGACGGGATGAACGACGGCGAAATTTTTTGGAAGCTGACCAACGGACGAAAACCAATGCCGTCGTTCAAGAATCGGCTGACGGACGAGCAGCGCTGGGAGCTCGTGGACCTACTGCGCAATTTCGCACATCCGGCGAGCCCGTCCGCAGAGAAATGAACGCGCAGTGCTAACCGACTTTCGCGAGCGCTTCGGCGACTTCCTTTAGATCAGGGACCTGCAAGATTTCGTAATTCTTGAACCACGCTACTTTTCCATTGCGGTCGATAATCGCGATGGAGCGGCCAGTGATTCCTTTCTCCGGCAGATAGACGCCGAATTTTTCGGCCACGGCGCCGCGCGGGTGAAAATCGGCAAGCAGAGGATAGTGAATGCCCATTTTGTCGGCCCAGGCTTTGTGCGACCAGACGCTGTCAACGGAAAGGCCGAGAACCTGCGCGTTGAGCTTCTCGAAATTCTTCATGTCATTGACGAAGCAGATGTGCTCATTGGTGCAGACAGGACTCCAATCGAGCGGATAAAAAACGATGACGACGTTTTTCTTGCCTTTGAAATCGCTGAGTTTGATTTCCTTCTGGTCCTGATCCTTCAGCGTGAATTCCGGCGCGGGAGATCCCACGGCAATCGGCATGATGCCTCCTTGAATTTTTCTGCGATGATGGCGCTGGCGAATCGCTCCGCCTGAGAAGCGATTTATAATAACCGAAGCGTGCGACGAGACACAAACGTGGCATTCGTGCCCGGCCTGCGAGTGCGCTAACATAACGCCGTGGCGCGTTTGAGCTATGCAGCAGCGTATCCAGAGCTTTTTTTCCGGCGGCGGACGGCCAACTGGCTTTCGCGCTTGATCCGCATGCCCGCGGAATGTGTGCATCTAGAGGGGCATCCGCCGTGGATGGCCACGTTTCTGCCGGACAATCTTTTTCTGCAAGGCAAGAATGTGCGCGTGCGCGAGCCGCAGCGGCCGGAAGTGTCCCTGTGCCGCGAATGCCTATGCCGGACGCTGGAAAAAGGACTGGCATGCTACGTGGGCCGCGTGGTCGCGTTCGAACCGGACGGCGAGTCCATGACGCAATATTTTTTCGTGGCTGCGCCGGACTTGGACGCGGCAGGCGTCGAACCGGCAGTGGCGGAGGCGATTGGCGGAAGACTGGGTCGACTGGATGGCACGCAGCCGTGCCAGGAATGCACGCGAACTGCGACCTGGCTGTGGTTTTCGCGCGAGCAGGTTGCCAATCTCGATGAGACAGCGAAGATTGCTTCAGCCAGCGGAGAACATTTCTGCGCGGAGCACGGAACGAAGAAACTCTGCCAGGCCCTTGGGTCCACCGAGCATGCGAATCTGTTTTACGTCAACGCGGCTTACGGCGAGAGCGGAGCTTTTTTGTGGATTTGATTTTCGGTCTTGCAGTGGCCTGCGAAAGCGCTGCGCGAGTTTTTTGTGGCAATTTTTCAACGACCAAATCATAAGAAGTCTGTAAAAGGCGCTCGAGTTCCGCGGAACTCAATGCTTCTTGTGTTTGGAGAGCGATCCAGAAATAGCGCGCGGAATAAGGCGCGGGAATAATGCCCGGGCGCTCGGTCAATTCCGCGAATTCCTCCGGCGTGCATTTGAACGACAGCCAGACGGGCGCCGGTTCGAGCACCAGCACGGCAAACATTTTCCCGCCGACTTTGAAAACCAGATCGTCGCCCCACTGAATGGATTCGGTGGCGTGCGGCATCGCCATGCAAAATTTGCGTACCCAGTCGACGTTCACTTCACGACTCCCTATTTGTGGTTCTGGTTTCGCTGCTGATTCGATTCGCCGGTACCGACGCAAGAGAGCTTAAATGAAAATGCCGCAGAACGCGACCGGTTCTGCGGCACGAAGTTGGAGGCCGAGGCTCGTTATTTCTGCGCGACGGCGACTTGCTGCAGCCGCTGGCCAAGCTTTTCGTGCTGGTCGCGAAGAGCTTGCGGCAAACGCTTGCCAAATTTCTCGAAGAATTTGCCAATTCCTTCGTGCTCGTCCGCCCATGCAGCCGAATCAACGCTGAGAAGTTTTTCCAGGGCGTCGGAGGAGATATCCAGGCCATCGAGCGTCAGCGAACCGGTCGTGGGTACATTGCCAATGGGGGTTTCGCGCGCCTGAGCGCGGCCTTCGATGCGGTCCAGCATCCATTTGAGAACGCGCACGTTTTCACCATAGCCGGGCCAGAGGAATTTGCCATCGTCGCCTTTGCGGAACCAATTGACGTGGAAAATCTTGGGCGGATTTTTGACGCGCTTGCCCATTTCGAGCCAGTGGCCAAAATAATCCGCCATGTTGTAACCGCAGAAGGGAAGCATCGCCATGGGATCGCGGCGCGTCACGCCCACGGCGCCGGTTGCGGCGGCGGTCGTTTCTGAGGCCATCGCTGCGCCGACGAATACGCCGTGCTCCCAGTTGCGCGCTTCAAAAACGAGAGGCGCCACTTTGGCGCGGCGTCCGCCGAAGATAATGGCGGAAATCGGCACGCCTTCGGGGTCCTCGAAATGTTTAGAGATCGAAGGCGACTGCTTGGCGGCGACGGTGTAGCGGGAATTTGGATGAGCGGCGGGACCTTTGCTCGGAGTCCACTTCTCGCCTTTCCAGTCGGTCATGCTGGCTGGAATAGAGCCGTCCATGCCTTCCCACCAGGGTTCGCTGTCGGCGGTCATGGCAACGTTCGTGAAAATCGTGTCGTGGCGCAGAGCCGTCATGACGTTGGGATTGGTCTTTCCATTTGTGCCCGGCGCGACGCCGAAGAATCCGTTTTCGGGATTGATCGCTCGCAGCATGCCGTCGCCACCGACGTGCAGCCAGGCGATGTCGTCGCCAATCGTCCAGACGCGATACCCTTGCTTTTCGAGCGGCGAAACGAGCATGGCGAGATTGGTCTTGCCGCAGGCGCTGGGAAATGCGGCGCACATGTAGGTCACTTTGCCGGAGGGATCTTCGAGGCCAAGAATCAGCGTGTGCTCGGCCATCCAGGAATTCTGCCGCGCCATCCAGCTGGCGATGCGCAGAGCAAAACATTTCTTGCCGAGCAGCGCATTTCCGCCATAGCCCGAGCCGACGCTCCAGATCAATTTCTCTTCGGGGAAGTGAAGTACAAGGCGGTGCTGCGGATCCATGTCGCCAAGAGAGTGAAGGCCGGGAACAAAATCGTCGGAACTGCCGAGTCGGTCGAGGGCGGTCTTGCCCATTCGAGACATGATGCGCATGCTGGCTGCGACGTACGCGCTGTCCGTGATTTCGACGCCGATTTTGCTGTAGGGAGATTTTTCAGGGCCGAGGATGTAAGGCACGACGTACATCGTGCGGCCCTTCATCGAGCCGCGGAAAAAAACTTCGGCCTTTTGCTTGGCTTCTTCGGGGGCCATCCAGTTGTTCGTGGGGCCGGCGTCTGATTTTTCGCGTGTGCAGATGAACGTCACGCTCTCGGTGCGGGCTACATCATTTGGATTGCTGCGGTGAAGATAACATTTGGGATGAGTCGTAGCATTGAGGCTGACAAGGGAGCTGTCGCGCAACATTCCTTCGATAATTCCCTGATATTCGCTTGCCGAGCCGTCGCACCAGACGATTTGTTTCGGCGTCGTTAGGCGTGTTACGTCCTCAACCCACCGTTCCAGCGGAGTTGGCACATTCCCTCCTAATTTGGTTGGCGCGGGGAAAGTTGCCCGACCGTCCGGAGGGGCCTTCGCGCGTCGCGTCTGAAGAGCTAAAAATGCAAATATTCCAAGTAAAAGTCTATTCCGCCGAAGAATGAAATGCAATCAAAAGCAAGGTACTGGGTCAGTTTGAATTTCTTTCATATTGACGCCCTTTCTCCCGCGATGCTACCTTCTGCCTATGCCTGACCGGTCAAAGAAGAGACCACGTGACCCGAACCAGCTTGCCTACCAAGTCATGCTCGAATCCACAGGCCAAGCTCCGAAATATCAGCCGCCAGCAGAGAGGCCCAAGAACCCTGCCGCTGTCGCCCTGGGGCGTCTCGGCGGTCTCAAGGGCGGCCATGCTAGAGCGGCCAAACTCAGTCGCCGGAAACGCTCCCAGATCGCCGCTAAAGCAGCTAAGGCGAGATGGAACAAGTAAACATGGCCAAGTGCCCCAAATGCGGCAGTCCAATTAGCTTCGTCACCGCAGAATCCATCGAAATCATAGAACGCCACGTCAAGTCCTCCGGCGTAGCTTTCGTTTGCCCGCAGTGCCACTCAATTCTAAGCGTGATGGATGAGGATTCTTTAACGGATGCAATCGTTGCGAGGATACGTGACTTCTGGCAAACCGAGACTTAGACCTCTTCAAGTACACAGCGGCTTTGCGCGCAAAATGCTTCGACAGGGCCTCCGAGATATAGTCTCCCAAAGACACCCCCTTTAGCGTTGCCTGTCCTGAATCCCAATCGATGGTTATCACTGTTTGTCTCTTAAACCTTTTAGAACCCATGATTTACAACCATCCATTTTCTACTTGACATTATGCTTGACCGCTGCTAGAATATTCACATTATGAACAGACTGACAACGGAAAAGCGGCGTCAAGTGATTGCGAGCCTCGTTGAGGGAAACGGCATCCGCGCGACCGTTCGCATGACGGGCGTGTCCAAGAACACGATTGCGAAATTGCTTGTGGAGCTTGGGGCGGCGTGCTCGGATTACCTCAATAAGGCTCTGGTTAATTTGAACTGCAAGCGAATCCAGTGCGACGAAATCTGGTCGTTCTGTTATGCCAAAGAAAAGAATGTGCCAGAAGAAAAGCGCGGACTGTTCGGCTACGGTGACGTTTGGACATGGGTCGGAATGGACGCCGACAGCAAACTGATTGTCTCTTGGCTCGTTGCTGACCGCGATGCGGGAAGCGCCTATGGCTTTATGCAGGATTTGGCGAAGCGCCTTGCGAATCGCGTGCAACTGACCACCGACGGTCATCGCGCATATCTGAACGCTGTGGAAGATAGTTTTGGTAGCGAGATCGACTATGCAATGCTGGTAAAACTCTACGGAAATGATGCGACGAACGACACGCGATACAGCCCCGCAGAATGCATTGGATGCCGTGAAGTCGCTGTGAGCGGGAAGCCAGACCCCAAGCATATCTCTACCAGCTTTGTTGAGCGGCAGAACCTCACCATGCGAATGCACATGCGCCGATTCACTCGGCTTACCAACGCCCACTCCAAAAAAGTTGAGAACCATATCGCGTCCATCGCCATTCACTATATGCATTACAACTTCTGCCGGATTCACGAAACGCTGCGAGTTACCCCCGCAATGGAAGCGGGAGTCGCAGACCACGTTTGGTCTATCGAAGAGATGATAAGTTTGCTGGACGGTGTTCATGCTGTTAAACCGCTTGAGGCAGCGTAATCTTTGAGCCATGCAGGTACTTTCAAACGCTCTGCCCAGCAAGAATGAATGGCATCTTTCAAATCTGGAATGCCCGCCTGAATCTCGGCGATGGATTCTTTGGACAAGAACTTGAGCAATCCATTCGGGCAAATGAAAACCATGTCGTTTCCATGCCCTACTCCCGATGCATATTTTTCCGCTTCTTTCAAAATGAATGAGGCAAGTACCGCGAGATAATCGTCTTGCGCTCCATGCTTGTAGAGATAACTTGCGAAATAATCCGAAAGCAATTTCCCCGTTCCAACAGCGGCATAATAGCCTTCCTCAATCAAGGTGCTCCTATCTGTCCGGTAGAGAATCGGAATGCTGTTTTGCTTACGGAGCGCGACAACGATGAGTAGATACAGCGGAAAGTTCTTCAAATCATTTTTATGCTTCGCATGGATCGTTCTCAGGCTTGATTCAATAACGGAGCGATGTTCAACCTCAATGTCCCTCTTGTCGAGGTTGGCGGCCCTTTGCAGGTCGCGATTGATTTCCGCCCATGCGTCCATAACTGCTGTAGTAAGCCCAGCGCCAGCGATGAACAGCTCAAATTGATGGAATCCCGCCCGAAAAATCTTATCTACTTCCCTTTTTGTATAGCTGTCATCCTCTTCACGGTCAGCGCAGAGCAGGATTCCGGTATTCCGGCATCGGAAAGCGGCAACGAGGGTCATGGCCGTTGGCCTCCTCTGTAGCCGCTGTCTAGGTATCGGTCGCGGGAAGGAAAGCGGGAGCGGCTTAGCGAGCCTCATCTAAGCACACCCCCGTGCGGGAAGGCAATTCGGATGCCGAACATAGGAGTCGAGCAGAGCGGCGAAATTCAAACTGACCCAGTACCAAAAGCAAGGAAGCAGCGCGGTTCGTATGTGCCGTCGAGGTTAACAACTGTGAAGCGCGGTTTCGCGGGGAACGGCCGTCAAATCGCGGAGCCGGCGACGATTGCAAACAGCCGCGATGCTATACTGCGGACATGTACGCGCGAAAACTCCGCGTGGATGTGGTGATCGACGGCGAGCGCAAAGCATGTCCGCTCGACTGGCTGGACGCGTTTTGCATGCGCAATTTCACTGGCTCGGCGGAGTTTGACGATACGCTGCCGGCAGGCGACGGCCAAATCGAAGCGAGCCTGCGTGTGGAACCGGCGCGCTTCGCAGCGGAGTTTGGCGAGTGGCTAACGAAGCGCGGCAAAGCAAATGGCAAGCCGGTACGCGTGGAAGTCAAAGTCGAGTAACCCTGCCGCGGTTTGAAAAATCGAAAAACAAATCAGATGTCGGCGGAGAAGCTGCGAGATTTGTCTGGCGCAGAGCGGCTCATAGCCGCTGTGCGCTTGAGCGCGATGCGAATTTCGGGCAAGGCCTCCTCCGCGGCGGCGACACCGGCGGCAATCAGGTCCGGCGTGCGCTGAAAGTCATCCCAGTGGATTTGCTTCACCGCTGGTTTGAGGATGATGTCAGCGAAACGCAGCCAGCGGGGTGGCTGTTGCTGCTGGAGGATAGAGAAGGAACGGCTGATAATTTCGATGGTGTTCTTCGGTCGCTGGTCCGGCTGGCCGGGATCGAGATGCACGGCGATAACGACGTCGGCGCCCATGCGGCGGACTGCTTCGGCGGGGACAGCCTCTGTCAGGAAGCCATCGACGAGCATGCTGCCGTCGTACTCAATGGGCAAAAACATGCCAGGAAAAGCGCACGAGGCGCGCAGCGGCCGGGCGAGTTCGCCTTTGGTGAAATATACGGTTTCGCCGGAAACGATATTCGTGGCAACGATGGCAAAAGGAATTTTTAGCTCTTCGAAAGTCGTGCACGGTGTCAGGCGGTGCAAATAGCCTTCCAGGCGCTCGTTGATGGCCATGCCCATGCGCGAAATCGTCCAGCGGCCAAAATCGCGGAAATGCGTCAACGCACCTTGGCGTTCGAGTTCTTCGAGGGGCGTGCCGCTGGCGTAAGCCGCACCGACCAGAGCGCCGACGCTCGTTCCCGCCATCAGATCGATGGGGATGTCGTTCTCCTCGAATACGCGCAATACGCCGATGTGCGCAATGCCGCGAGCGAATCCACCGCCAAGAGCGACGCCGATCCTCGGACGATCGATATCTCCGTCGGGCCGCGCGTAGGCGAACGACCGCAAACCCTTGACGGCGGAGCCAAGCCATCGAATTACGTTGCCCATGCGGTTCTTCTTCCTGTTTTCAGGCCGGTACCTATAAGATTATTCTATCCCCGTTGGTGTTGCCGGGGGTTTTTGATTGACCCTGCGATACTAGTTCTGTAACCTCCGAGCTTCCCTTCTGGAAAGATGAGCATTCGCATTGAAAAAGCGGCAGTTCTCGGCGCGGGAACGATGGGATCGCGCATCGCGGCGCATCTGGCGAACGCGGGCGTGCCCTGTTTCTTGCTGGACATCGTGCCTCGCGAATTGAACGCCGAAGAAACCCGCAAGGGCCTGACGCTCGAATCGCCCGCGGCGAGGAATCGTTTTGCGCTCGCGGGAATCGAAGCGGCGAAAAAATCTCGTCCGGCGGCATTTTTTGTCTCTGATTTTGCGCGGCTGATTCGCGCCGGGAATTTCGAAGACAACCTCGATTGGTGCAAGGAAGCGGATTGGATCATCGAAGCCGTAACGGAAGATCTGGAGATCAAGCGCGATCTGCTGGCGCGCGTTGAGAAACACCGGCGGCCGGGAACGATTGTCACCACGAACACGTCCGGATTGCCGATTCATCTCGTCGCCGAAGGACGCTCAGAGGATTTTCAGGCGCACTGGGCGGGGACGCATTTCTTCAATCCTCCGCGCTACATGAAGCTTGTCGAGCTGATCGCCGGGCCCAAGACTAAGCCTGAAGTTCTCGCGGCGCTCGAAGAGTTCTGCGACCGGCGTCTGGGAAAAGGCGTGGTGGCAGGGAAAGACACGCCCAATTTCGTCGCCAATCGCATCGGAACATTTTCGATGCTGAACGCCATGCGCCTCATGGCCGAACTGGGCATGACCGTCGAAGAAGTGGACGCGTGCACCGGTCCGGCGATCGGCCAGCCGAAGTCGGCAACGTTCCGCACGGCCGATCTCGTCGGCCTCGACGTGCTGGCGCATGTGGTGAACAACATCTATGAAAGCGTCCCGGACGACGAATCGCGCGAGATTTACAAACTGCCGCCGCTGATCGAAGAAATGATGGACCGCGGCTGGCTGGGCGAAAAGACCGGCGGCGGTTTTTACAAACGCGTGAAAAAAGGCAGCGAGACGGAAATTCTGGCGCTCGATGCGAAGACGATGGAGTACCGACCGCGGCAGAAGGCGAAATTCGCATCCATCGAGGCAGGAAAATTGGTGGAAGACACGCGCGAACGGTTGCGCGCATTCGTTCAGCCGATTTTGGATGGCCAGGTCGGCGACAAGGCGATGCGCTTCTTGTGGGGCAGCCTTTCGCAGACATGCCTCTACGCCGCGCGTCGCATTCCGGAAATCGCCGAACGCATCGTGGAAGTGGATCGCGCGATGCGATGGGGATTCAACTGGGAACTCGGTCCGTTCGAAATCTGGGACGCCATCGGAGTCGAGCCCATGGCGCGAATCTTGAAGATGCTAGGCAAACCGCAGGCGCCAATTGTTGCCTCGCTTCTGTCATCGGGCAAAAAATCGTTCTACGAATCGGCGCAAGGTCGCACGAGTTATTTCGATCTCGGCGCGGCAGATTACAAACCGCTCGAAGAGCCGCGCGGCGTCATCCTGCTGAAATCGCTCAAGGAGCAATCGAATGTCGTGGAGGAAAATTCCGGCGCGAGCCTGATCGATTTGGGAGATGGCGTCCTTTGCTGCGAATTTCACGCCAAGATGAACGCCATCGGCGGAGACATCGTGGCCATGCTGCACGCGGGCGTGAAGCGCCTGCACAGCGATTTCGCCGCGATGGTGATCGCGAATCAATCCGTGAATTTTTCCGTCGGCGCGAATTTGATGCTGCTGCTCGTAAGCGCTCAAGAACAGGAATGGGACGATATTCATCTCGCTGTGCGGCAATTTCAGAATGTGAATATGGCTATCAAATACGCACCCGGGCCGGTGGTTGCCGCGCCGCAAGGAATGGCGCTCGGCGGCGGCTGCGAGATTAGTTTGCATGCCGCGAAAATCCACGCGGCGGCGGAGGCGTATATCGGATTGGTCGAAACGGGAGTGGGGCTGATTCCTGCGGGCGGCGGATCAAAGGAAATGCTGATTCGCGCGAATGAACACGCGGCGGGCGAAGAGGACTTGGATCTGTTCCACGCCATGAAGCCGGTCTTCGAAAATATCGCCATGGCGAAAGTGGGAACGAGCGCGGAAGAGTGCCGCGCGCTCGGCTATCTGCGCGCCTCGGATGCCGTCTCGATGAATCTCGACCGGCTCATTGCAGACGCGAAAGAGACCGCGCTGGCGACGGTGCGCGCTGGCTATCATCCGCCTGCACCGGCGCAGATTCGCGTTCTTGGCGAGGAACTCATCGCCGCTGCGAAGCTGGCAATTCATCAAATGCTGCGCGGCGAATACATCTCCGAATACGATGCGCTCGTGGGACGAAAGCTGGCGCACGTTCTCGGCGGGGGTGCGCTTTCCGCTCCGCAGATGGTTTCCGAACAGTATGTCCTCGATCTGGAGCGCGAAGCGTTTGTGTCCCTCTGCGGCGAACGCAAGACCCAGGACCGCATCGCCCATACCCTGAAAACCGGCAAGCCCCTGCGCAACTAACAACGCATGTCCCGGAATGCGTTCGAGCAATTTGACTTTGAGTGACTTGCTGCCGTGTCTGGATTTCCTCGAAATTTGGCAGCGATCATCACTTTTCCCTTGAAATTATCTTAACTCTATGGTATACATGCACTTGTAGCTTAGGGTTCTCGTTTGTAGCTTGGATCGAGGCTGCAGATAACAAAATGGAAGGCGGGCCGCGGAGACGCGGCCTTTTCGCTTTTTATGCGCTTTCAAATTTCTAATCGAGTTTCTATTGGAAATTAGAACCTCATGCAACTCATTGAAAACAGACGAACGAGGTCATTTCTAATCGAGTTTTTTCGCAGTTTTTTTCGAGCGCGCGTCCGCTTCCGGACACCGCTCTTTGAGGCGCTGTTGCTTCGCGCCGCAGTTGCTTTTTTGGATGCTTCGGCGTCCAATGATGAAAAGCTGGAGATGCGAGGTGCGGCATGAGGGAAGCAGTAATTGTCAGTTCGCTGCGAACAGCAGTAGGGAAAGCGTTCAAGGGCACGCTGCGCGCGGAGCGCCCGGATGATTTGGCGGCCGCGGCGATGCGCGAAGCAATCGCGCGCGTGCCCGGGCTCGACGCCAGGGAAATCGACGATGTGATTCTCGGCTGCGCGATGCCAGAGGCCGAGCAGGGAATGAATGTGGCGCGCATTGCCGCGCTGCGCGCAGGGTTGCCTGTCGAAGCCTCGGCAATGACCATCAACAGATTCTGCTCTTCGGGATTGCAAGCGATTGCTATCGCCGCGGAACGCGTGGCGGCCGGCGGCGCGGATGTGATTCTCGCCGGTGGAACGGAATCGATGAGCTTGATTCCCATGGGCGGCAATAAAATTTCACCAAATCCCTGGCTGATGGATCATTATCCCGATGCGTACCTGGGCATGGGGCTGACTGCGGAAAATCTTGCGAAAAAATACGGTATAACGCGCGAGCAGGCCGACGAATTTTCGTATCAGAGCCACCAAAAAGCCCTTGCGGCAATTGCGGAGGGAAAATTCAAAGACGAAATCGTTCCGGTCGAAGTGGATTTCACTTCTGTGGACAATTCGAATGGGAATCGCGCGAAAACCGCGAAAGTCAAATTCGACACGGACGAAGGCCCGCGCGCGGACACGTCGATGGAAGCGCTCGCGAAACTGAAGTCGGCGTTTCATGCGCGGGGAGTTGTAACCGCAGGAAACAGTTCGCAGATGAGCGACGGGGCGGCCGCGGCGATTGTGATGTCGGCGGAGCACGCACGATCGCTGGCGGCGAAACCGCTAGCTCGCTTTGTGGCGTTCGCGACGGCAGGCTGCCCGCCGGAGGAGATGGGCGTCGGGCCCGTGTTCGCGATACCGAAAGCGCTGAAGCTTGCAGGACTTGCTCTCGACCAGATCGACGTAATCGAATTGAACGAAGCGTTCGCGGCGCAATCGCTGACGGTAATCAAGCTGGCGAAGCTTGATCCAGCGCGCGTGAACCCGAATGGCGGCGCCGTCGCGCTGGGGCATCCGCTGGGATGCACAGGAGCGAAGTTGACAGCGACAATTCTGCGCGAACTCGAGCGGCGCAAGGCGCGTTACGGTCTGGTGACCATGTGCGTCGGCGGCGGCATGGGCGCAGCAGGAATTTTCGAGCGCATGTAAACGCCTGTGCGCAGACGGCTCGAAGACTTGATGCAAGAACAAGAAATGGTGATGTGGAAGACACTAACCAGGAGAAATGGTTCCTAAGTCTATGAATCGTGCATGCCGGGCCACGAGGGGATTTACGCGCGACGCGAATTCTGGCTAAGATAGTAAAGCACTGGACGCGAACTTCAATTCAGTTCCGTAGGAAACGATGCCCGCACCAGCAGCCTGGTATTTCGCTTACGCCAGTAACATGAGCAAGAAGCAGATGAGCTCGCGCGCAGAGATTCTGGAGGAGCACGCAGCGCGGCTGGAGAATTACGAGCTTGTGTTCAATAAGAAGGCTCGCGGCGGTGTTGCGACAGCGAACGTTCGCCAGGCAGCGGGGGAATTTGTTCTTGGCGTGCTTTACCGGATCACGGAGTCGTCGTTTCGAAACCTGGACCGATTCGAGGGTGTGCCCGAGCATTACCGGCGGATTGAAGTGAACGTCACTTACGGAGAAGGCAAAAGCGCAGCCGCGCAGGTTTACATTGCGACGAAGGTGGACAAGGGGCTGCGGCCCGCGCCGCATTATTTACAGACGATTTTGGAAGGCGCGGCGGAGCACAATTTTCCAGCCGAGTACGTCGAGAAAGTCAAGGCGGCGGCGCAAAGCGGATAGATGCGAATTTTGCGTCGCGATTTTTCGCGGCCACGTTTTCGCGTTCAAGTTCTTGTGGTGAAGGAGTCGATATGGCGACAACGACGGTTTCGCAAAGTCTCACGCGCGGCGGCGGATTTTTAATCTCCACCTGTAAACCCGAAGACATTTTCACACCGGCGGATTTGACGGGCGATCAACGATTGATCGGACAGACGGCCGAAGAGTTTGTCGCCAAGGAAGTTCTCCCGCTCGTCCCTGAGCTGGAACAGCACAAAGAAGGCTTGATGGCGCAAGTGCTCAAGAAGGCGGGCGAAGTCGGTTTGCTCGGCGGCGGGATTCCGGAAGAGTACGGCGGAGCGGGGCTGGACAAAGTTTCCTCGACGTTGCTTTCGGAAAAACTCGCTGCGTATGCGTCTTTTGCGGTGACACATGGCGGGCACGCGGGCATTGGCACGGTTCCCATCGTTTATTTCGGAACGGATGAGCAGAAGAAAAAATATCTTCCGCGAATTGCGACTGGCGAAATTATTTCCTGCTACTGCTTGTCCGAACCACAGGCAGGCTCGGATGCGCTGGCGGCACGAACGCGCGCGACGCTCTCGCCGGACGGCAAGAATTGGATTCTGAACGGCCAGAAAATGTGGATCACGAACGGCGGTTTTGCGGATTTGTACGTCGTGTTTGCCAAGGTAGATGGCGAAAAGTTTTCTTGTTTTCTCGTGGAGCGCGGGTTGCCGGGATTTTCCATTGGCGCAGAAGAGAAAAAGATGGGAATCAAGGGCAGCTCGACGGTGGCGCTCTTCTTTGAAAACTGCCCCGTGCCAAAGGAAAACCTGCTGCACGAAATTGGGCGCGGGCACATCGTCGCATTCAACACGCTGAATGCTGGACGATTCAGCCTCGGTGCGTATTGCGTCGGCGGCGCGAAGAAAGTGTTGGAAGCAGCGTCGAAGTACGCGAAGGAGCGCACAGCGTTCGGCAAGCAACTCGCGCAATTCGGACTGATCGACGCAAAACTCGCGGAGATGGCGATTCGCATTTATGCGGTCGAGTCGATGATTTACCGCTCTGCAGGATTGATCGACGCAGCCATCGAAGCGGCTCCGGAAGGCACGACGAAAACCGAGCAGGGCATGAAGATGCTCGAGGAATACGCCATCGAAAGCTCCATCAGCAAAATCTATGGCAGCGAAGTGGTCGACTATTGCGTCGATGAAGCGGTGCAGATTTTTGGCGGCTATGGATTTCACGAGGACTATCCTGTGGCGCGTTCGTATCGAGACAGCCGCGTGAACCGCATCTTCGAGGGAACGAACGAAATCAACCGCATGCTCATCATTCAGATGCTGATGAAGCGCGCAACCGGCGGAGTGTTGCCGCTGATTCCTGCGGCGATGAAGCTGGCCGATGAGGTACTGGCCGGGCCGTCATTCGATGAAGGTTCCGGGGGACCTTTTGCTGCGGAGGAAAAGGCGATCACGAACGGGAAGAAGATTTTCCTGCAGGCCGCGGGCGCGGCGGTACAGCGTTTCCGCGAGCAGCTTTCGGAGCGGCAGGAAATCGTTGCGTGCCTCGCCAATGTAGTGATGGAAATCTACGCTATGGAATCCAGCTTGCGACGCGCACAGAAAGCAGCGAATCGCCAGAGCAGCGACGCGGCCGCGCTGATGGGCGACGCGACGCGCGCGTTTATATCCGATGCGGCGGATCGCATCGAACGCGAAGCGCGCACGGCCCTGGCAGCGACGCTCGAGGGTGACGCGCTGCGGACGCAAATCGCCGTGCTGCGACGCTTCGCGAAGCGCGACCCCATCGACACGATTGCCCTTCGCAGGCGTGTTGCTGCTGCGGTTCTCGCGGGCGACAAGTATCCATTCGAGGGCCGTTGAAAGGCGCGCGGCCAAAGAAGAAGCGCGCGGCGATTTCACGGACACGGCGCCGCTCGCCGGTTCGCGAGCCCGCGTCTGAGTCAGCCGCATGGATTCGCGAACTGGCTACGCCATACCTGAAGGGTTATCTGCCAATCGCGGCGAGCGAAAGCGGACTCAGGGGCTATTGGTTTCTGGCCTCGCGTTCTTCAAGCTCGCTAGCAATATCGGATTCGCGGAGCGCTTCGCACAGGCGAAGCAACAGCCAGGCCGCCGGTTTTTTCGTTGGCTATCTAGTGGATGGTGCAGATTTTTCGTTTCTGCGTCCCGAACCACCGGAATGTCTGGTCTTTGCAGGGATTCGTCCGGTTGGCGGCAGGCTTCACAAGCGGCTGGCGGCAGAGCCGGATAGTTTGCTGCGAAAGACATTTGAATATATCCGCTGGCTGACACACCGACCGCCGCGATTCGTTTTTCACGAGCACGAACTTCCTGCGATGGCGCGCCACTGGCCGATGGGCACCTGGCCAATCGAAAAGCAAAAACATTTGTCGCGCAATTTCTTCATTGAGACGCTTGCGTGGCTGGTGCGAAGCGGATTGGTGCGCAAGCTGAAAGAAGAAGCCGCGCGCAGCTGATGCTGGACTCCGCAAAATTCCTCACATTCACGGAAATGTCTTACATATTTTTTGCACGTGGCCGACTGACGCGCCCGGAAGTGTCAGTCAAAGCAGAATTTGTGAGCGGTTCCTTCGGCCTCCTATTTGCATCTAACCAAGCGGGGGTAGGTATACGGCCATGCGAATTCCTCGGGTTCCCAAGTGGGTTTGGTGGTGTGTTGTCGCTTTTCTGGCGCTTCAGACGTACTTCTTTCAAGAGCTGGTTTCAGCCGAGCTCCTGTTCGCGGTGATTTTCGGCGGTTTTTTGCTCTTCGTGCTGGCGATTTACGTAGTTACGGAAGCGGGAGATCGCGGACTGAACTGGGTGGAAGCCAGCGGCAAGCTTTTGATTCCTAAAATTCATCAGCAGTGGACGCGGCTCGAAGCGATCAGTAAAAAGACATTCCGCCATCCACATTCAGAGTCTGCCCCGTAATCGCGCTCGCTGCGTCCGACGCGAGAAAAAGCGCGGCTGCTGCGATTTCCTCGACCCTCTGGGCGCGGCCTTGAAGTATTCCCAGAGCGAGTTGCTGAGAGACTTTCTCTGAACTCGTTTGCAAGCGTTCGCTCAGCCCCTTGCCCAATTTTTGCAACATTTCCGTTTCCTCCACAGGCCCAGGACAGATCGCATTGACGCGAACCCCGTTTGCCGCTGCTTCTGCGGCGAGCGTTCGAGTGAGGCCGAGCAGACCTGTCTTGGAAGCGGCATACGGAGCATTCCAGCGAAAGGCGGCTTTACCCGCGACGCTGGACATGTTGATGATGGCTCCGGATTTTTGATGGTACATCTCCGGCAATACGAGGCGCGAAAGCAGGAAAGGCCCGCGCAGGTTTGCGGCAATGACTGCATCCCATTCCGCCGGATCGACTTCTTCGATGGCCTTGACCGAGCCGAGCACGCCGGCGTTGTTGACGAGAATGTCGATACGGCCAAAATGCTTGAGCGTCTCTGCAACGATTTTTTGAGCGCCGGACTCTTGCGAGACGTCGGCGGAAATGGCCACGGCGGAATATCCCGCGGATCTCAGTTCCCCCGCGACAGTTTCAATTTCTTTTTGGGTGCGCGCGACGACGGCGACCTTAGCGCCGGCGGCAGCAAAACGCCGGGCGATGGCACGCCCAATTCCACGGCCACCGCCAGTGATGATGGCAATCCTATCGATCAAAAGCATAAGCTCCCCCCTGGTGTATTTCGAAGTACGACAGAATATCATTAACTCTGACTGGCAGATCGTTATTGGATCAGACGCGCCGATTTGGAAACCGGGTGACGTAAAGTGGCAGGATGCGATACCATGGAGGTCTATGTCTCCAGAGCTTGCACAGATTAAAGGGAGCGGCAACGGCCATAAAGTGCTGGTTCGCGTTCGCCCGCGCGGATTCTGCGCGGGAGTGGTGCGCGCGGTGGATATTGTTGAACTCGCACTCGAAGCGTATGGTGCGCCGGTCTACGTCCACCACGAAATCGTCCATAACCGATACGTGGTGGAACAGTTGCGGCAGCGAGGCGCAATTTTTGTAGAGTCCATCGGCGAGGTGCCGAGGGAAGCTGTGCTGGTATTCAGCGCGCATGGCGTTCCGCCGCGCGTCCGTGAGGAAGCCACCGAGCGCAGCCTGCGCGTGATTGACGCGACGTGTCCGCTGGTGACAAAAGTGCATCTTGAGGCGCGAAAATTTGCGCGCGAGAGCCGCACGCTGATTTTGATCGGACATCGCGACCACCAGGAAATCGTCGGGACCTCCGGAGAGGCGCCGCAGCAGACCGTCGTTGTTGGGAGCGTGGAAGAGGTTGACGAACTTCAGGTACAGGATCCCGAAAAGCTAGCCTATTTGACGCAAACTACCCTGAGCCTTTACGACACGCAGGAAATTGTTACGCGTTTGCGCCAGCGGTTTCCGAAAATCGTCGGGCCGGCGTCGGACGATATTTGCTATGCGACACAGAACCGGCAGGAAGCAGTCGAGGCGTTGACACGCGAAGTGGATTTGATTCTCGTCGTGGGTTCGGCGAATAGCTCGAATTCGAACCGGCTGGTGGAAGTGGCGCAGCGTGCTGGAGTTGCGGCGCGGCTGATCGAGGATGGGAATGATCTACAGCCGTCGTGGTTTGAAGGTGTTTCGCGGCTGGGACTTACTGCGGGCGCTTCCGCTCCGGAGATTCTTGTCGAGCAGGTGAGCCAGCGACTGGCGAATTTCGGTTTTACGGATCAACGCGACCTTGATTTGATTCGCGAGGATGTGCGATTCACTTTGCCGCCTGAGCTTGCCGCGCGCCGGAACTCGGGGGCCGCGTAGCTCGTCCGGCAGATAAATTCAATCAGAGGAGCAACGCATGGCGGTGCGGATTACGCGCCAGCCGAAACAGATTGTTTTGTTGGGTGCACCGACCAGCGCCGCGGCGCTCACAGCTGGTCATGAGAAGGCTCCTCAAGCGCTGCGCGCAGCGGGATTGGTTGACCGGCTGCAATCGCTGGGATTCAGCGTCACGGACATGGGTGATGATCCCATCGCCCTGTACCAACCCGATGAAGAAAGTCCGCGCGCGCGAAACTTGCCCCGCGTCGTCGCTTCTCTCGAAGCCCTGAAGCCTCGCGTCGAAGCCGCAGTGAAGACCGGTGGTTTGCCGCTGATTCTGACCGGCGATTGCTCGCCGGCGCTCGCGACGGTTGCGGGCGTGCGCAGGTATTATCGAGGCGCGAGCATCGTTTACATGGATAGCGACGCGGACCTGAACGTTCCGGCCACGTCGCCTTCCGGTTGCGTTGACGGAATGGTTGTGTCGCATCTGACAGGTCGTGGCGCTGCGGAACTCGTTCGCTTTTGGGGCGAGCCGCCGCTCGTCCGCGATCCAGATGTCGCACTCTTCGGTGTGAATCGTCTCGATCCGCCCGAGGAAGAAGTGCTGGCGCGCTATCCCATCCGCATTTTTCGCGCCACCGATGTGCGAAGAATGGGCGCGGTCGCGGCAGCGGAAATGGCCATCGAGCGCATTCACGGCGGCAAAAATGAGCTTGTGGTGCATCTCGATGTCGATGTGATCTCGATCGATGATTTTCAGACGACGGATTTGCCTAGTTCAGGAGGATTACGGCTCGACGAAATCCGGCAGGCGCTGGAAATTTTTGTGAAGCAGCCACGGTTGGTGGCACTGGAAGTGGCGGCATACAATCCCGACAAGGATTCCGATGGGCGCGGCGCGAAAGTCGTGATCGATTTACTCGCGTCTGCACTTGCCGCGCGTTTGCAGGCAGAAACACAAACACAAGCAGCCGCAGCCACTGCCGCTCCCGCTGCGCCTGCTGCGGAAGGCGTAGCAGAGAGTTCCGCGGCGCAGACTTCGACGGAGCCATCCGCTTCTGCAACTGAATAGAAACTCACCGTTCCACTCTTATTTGCCTCATCGCAGGGTTTCACCCGGTTTTTATGATCGCCATGGGCATGCTGGCCGTCAGGCGGAAAGACCTCTAACTTACTGCCACCCCCAATGAGAAAACGAATCCGACCAAGACCCGCGATCGCAGAGGCAGAGGACAACCCTCCGATGCTGGAGAACCGCAAGGGCAAACTGCGGCTGGACATGAACGAAAACGTTCTCGGTTGCTCGCCGAAGGCGCACGCCGCTTTGCGTCGCTTGGATTCCGAAGATTTCTCGATGTACCCGGAGAAGGAGAACGCTGTCGAAAGGCTGGCGCCACATTTTGACGTTCGCGCGGACGAAATGCTGGTGACATGCGGCATCGATGACGCGCTTCGGTTGATTGCTGATGTGTTTCTTGAGCGCGGACGGAAAGTTCTGCTGGTTGAGCCAACGTTCCCGATGTATCGCTTTTATGCTGGACAGCGCGAGGCGCGAATCATTTCGCTGCGGTATGACGGCGGAATGAATTTCCCACTGCGTGATGTGCTTGTTGCGCTGAGATCGGCGCCGGATGTTTTCTTCCTTGCGAATCCGAATAATCCAACGGCCGGATTGCTCAGCCGGCGAGAAATCGAAGCGATTCTGGACGCCGCGCATGGGACCCTGATTGTCGTCGACGAGGCCTATTTTGAATTTTCCGGCGTGACGATGCTGCGTGAGATTCGGAAGCGGCGCAATCTGATTGTGACGCGGACGTTTTCCAAAACCAGTGGGCTCGCCGGACTGCGCGTGGGGTGCGCATTCGCACACCGCGAGATCATGAAGTTGTTGAGAAGGGCGCAGGCACCGTTTCCCATCGGCGCGCCGGCTTTAGCTGTGGCTGAGGCGGCGCTGAAAGACAAAGCGTTTGTGAAGCGCTATGTCAGCGAAATTGTGCGAGCGCGAAAAATTCTGGTGAATGGCTTCGAGCGACTGGGTGTGAGGACATTTCCGAGCGCGGCGAACTTTGTCCTTGTGGATTTCGGCGCGCGTGGGCCGAGCATCATCTCCGCGCTGCGGCGGCAAGGCATTCTGATACGCGATCAATCAGGCGCCTTCGGGCGGCCGGGCTTTGTTCGCATCACCGTGGGAACAAGCGCACAAATGCGGGGCTTCCTCAAAGCGCTGGAGCCGTTGGCGTGAAGACGGCTAAGTTTCCGTGGCACATCATCATTTTTGACGTGGATGGCGTGCTCGTTGACGTGCGCGAATCATACCAGCGCACGGTGCTCGAGACGGTGCGGCACTTTACAGGCAAGCGCGTCACGCGGCGCGAATTGCACCAGTGGAAAAATCGTCCGGGCTTCAACGACGATTGGAAACTAACTCATGCGTGGGTTCGCGAACTCGGAGCCGAGTTCAGCTACGAGGAAGTGAAGAAACAATTTGAAAAGATCTATTGGGGCCACGACGGGGATGGCAATGTGTCGCGCGAACGCTGGCTGCTCTCTCACCAGCGGATGCGCGCCCTGGCCAGCCGCGCTGAACTGGCCATCTTCACCGGGCGAACAAACTCTGAGCTCGATTACACGCTCGGTCGCTTTTCTGCGCGCACGTGCTTCAAGCGCATTGTCACGGTGGAGAGCGTCGCGAAACCGAAACCGGACCCCGAAGGCCTGACGAAAATTCTGGACGGACGCTCGCCAGAGATAGCGATCTATTTGGGCGATAACATTGACGATGCACTCGCGGCCCGGAGTGCGCGAGTGGCGTTTCTAGGAGTTCTTCCGAAAGGCAGCCAGGAGCGGCGAATTCGGGCGGCAAAGTTGCGCGACCTGGACGCGCGCGGAATCCTTGGAGACGCCGGCGAAATTGCAGAATGGTTCGCGCGATAGTGCGCTGCAGGCGCTGAGATCATTTTTCTGGCGAAATGCTCTAGGGGATAAAGAGAAGGAAAGGTACGTACAAAATGTGTTATCGTCTATCCCACAAAGCAGGTTGCCTTGCAGCCTTTATGATTCACGACAAGGGATTCCTCTTTTACGGCAATGACATCTGAAATAGAAGTTGGCTCTAACACACCTGCCGTTAACGGTATCCGCAGAGTTTCGCTGACATCGGCGGTGGCCGATAAGTTGCGCGAAAAGATCATTCGCGGCGAAATTCAGGAGGGAGAGCAACTGCGGCAGGATGCCATCGCCAAGGATTTTGACGTCAGCCGAATCCCAGTTCGCGAGGCGATGCGGCAACTGGAAGCCGAAGGACTCATCAATATCGTTCCGCATCGCGGCGCTGTGGTTTCCGCGCTTTCGCCCGATGAAATTGAAGAGCTTTTCGACATTCGCGCGCTTCTGGAGTGCGACGTTCTGAGGCTGTCCATTCCCAATCTAACTGAGTCGGAGTTCGGGAAGGCCGAAGAGATTCTGCAAGCTTACGAAAAGGCCCTCTGGATTAAAGAAGAAGTGGGGACGTGGGGCCGCTTGAACTGGCAATTCCACTCGACGCTCTATTCCCGCGCCAAACGCCCGCGATTCATTGCACTGATTCAGACCATCAACAATAATGGCGACCGCTATACGCGCTTGCAACTGTATTTGACGCAGGCGTTCGAGCGGGCAAAGCAGGAGCACCGTCAACTATTGGAACTTTGCCGACAACGCGACGTCGCGAACGCCTGCGATCTGCTCCGGGGCCACATTCACAACGCGGGGCAGATGCTCAAAGAGTTCGTAAAGCAGCGGCGGAAGTAAGCCCGCACTGCCCCTTCTCGCGAACTTCCTTCCGCCGCGCCAATTACAGTAAAGCAGCCAACAATCGCAAGTCTGGCGAGAGCCGACACTCACAATAAGTTTATGGTTCGGAGCCCTCCGCGGCGTCCATCTGCGACGGCGGCACGACGGTAGACAGGGGAGTGACGCCCTGCTGTTCGAGCGAGCGATTGAACGCCGGGAGCTGCTGATCCATGAGGTTCTTGTAGTCCCCCGTCGCTGACGCGAGGTCTTTTTCAATCATGGCGAGAAGGCTCATGTCGGTATCGGTCGGCGCAAAGTCGGCGCCGCCGGCAACGTCACCCGCGCCGGTGCCGATCTCTCCATTGAGCCAGATCAGATTGAGATAGATCTTGTAGGCGGTGACGTAATACTTGTCGTCGCTGTTGGTTTCGACTTTGCTGATCAACTTATATTCGACCGACTCCATATCCTGCTCCATGGATTTGACCGATTTCAGCAAGTCGGCTTTCTTCGGGTCGTTCTTTTGGTCCATCCGATCCTGGGCGATTTCAGAGGTGAGCGTCGCATCAATGTCGCCGAGCTGTTTTCGGAGCCACTCGATGCGATTCACCATGTCTGACGTACTGGTGATGTCGTTGCGAATGCGGAGCAGAGCCTTCACGGAAGCTTCTATATCCGCGTCAGTGCCCGGTGACTTTGGATCGCGAAGGATCGTCAGTGGCTGAGTGAAAGTCTGCTTATCGATGGTCAAGCGCACCGTATATTTCCCAGGAGCGACGAGGGGTCCTTGCTGAGCACCCTCAATGCCCCAATGTGTCACGGTCCTTGAATCCTTGTCGCGGAAGCGCGGCTCATCCCAGACATGCGGATTATCGGGAGCGGCAGTGCGCAGAGCGATCAGATGCGGCGAGTCATATCGCAGATCCCAAACTGCGCGATTAAGCCCCGCCTTGACCGGCTGCCGCATTCTGCGAATCACAGTTCCGTGCGAATCGAGGATTTCGATCCGTGCCGGCTCCTTTGCTGCGGCCTTCGAAGAAAAATCCAGATATGCGCGAGCATTGCGCACGAAGCGATACGTGTCGCGGGGCGCAAAGAATCGCGCTGCGGCGTCCGACTGCTCCTTGGCCTCTTGCTCGAGTGGAGTGATGTCATCGAGGATGTACAGACCACGGCCATACGTGGAAATCACAAGGTCGTGGAATTGCTTCTGCACAACGGCCCACGAAACGGTTGTGTGCGGAATTCCGTCATCCAGAGCCATCCAGTGACCGCCGTCGTCTGGCGAATAATGGAGATCATTTCCCGTTCCGGCAAAAAGGAGACCCTTGCAATTCGGATCTTCCGCAATGACGCGAACGTAAGAGAGTTCGTCGTGTGGAAGATTGCTGTCGATGCGAGTCCAGGTCTGGCCAAAATCGGTGGTTTTGTAGATATACGGATCGCGATTGTCCATCAGGTGGAAATCGAAGGAGACGTAGGCGGTTCCGGGATCAAAGTGGGAAGGTTCGATGCTCGTCACCGTACCCCAAGCCGGCAGGCCGGAAATATTTTTCGCGACATTGTTCCAATGCCCGCCGCCGTCCTTGGTGTACCAGACTTGACCGTCGTTCGTGCCAGCCCAGATCAGCCCTTTCTGAATCTGCGACGGCGCGATGGCGAAAACAACTTCACCATAGAACTGGCCGAGATTGTCGCCGACGATGCCGCCGGAGGAGACTATGCGGCTCGGATCATTTGTCGAGAGATCAGGGCTGATGACCGACCAACTCTGGCCGCCATTCGAAGTTTTGAAGATGACCTGACAGCCGTAATAGACTGTGTTGTTATCGAATGGATCGATTGCCAGCGGAGGAGTCCAATGGCATCGGTACTTCGTCTCGTTCGGAGCGGAATCGAGCGTGTGCAGCCAGGGGCTAACGGAGCGCGCCATCTTCGTTCGCGCGTCCCATCGCGTCACTTCATCACCGTAACACGTAGCCCAAACGATATTTGGATCGGTCGGGTCCGGAACGGTCCATCCGGATTCGCATCCGCCCATGCCGTGGTCCCAATCGGATTCCGCCTGAACGCCGAACCCGAAAATAAAGGACGTGCTCGGGCCGCGCATGTTGCCGTCGTCCTGCATGTTGCTGTAAACCTCGTAGGGAACCTGATTGTCCACAGCGACGTGATACATCTGGCCGATAGGCAGCGAGACACGCTGAAAGCCCCGGCCGTGAGTTCTGGTGATTAACATGCCACCGTCGTTGGTTAACGCGAAGCGGTCGGGATTCTTCGGATCAATCCAGATGTCGTGGTTGTCGCCGCCCCACGGGACCTCATTGAAGTTTTCTCCGCCGTCGAGAGATTCGAAGAAACTGCTGTTCGCAAGGTAGACTTCATTGTCGCTGGCGGGAGAAACAGCGATGCGAATGTAGTACCCCGCGCGGCCGGTGAGCTGCCGCGACCAGTTGACGACACGCCAATTTTCGCCGCCATCATCCGAAAGCCAAACAGAGCCTTGATCCGCGGTTTGAATCAGCGCGTAGACGCGGTCCGAATTCGTCGGCGCGACCGCGACGTCAATTTTCCCCACCGGTGACTTCGGCAAACCGTGGCCTTCGATGCGCGTCCACGTTGTGCCGCTGTCATGCGAAACGTAGACACCACTTCCCGGTCCGCCGCTGAATTCTCCGTAGGTGTGCATGGCGACTTGCCACGCGCCAGCGAAAAGAGTCCGCGGATTTTCAGGATCCATGGATAACCCTGAGCAGCCTGTATTCTCATCCACGAAAAGCACACGCTCCCAGGTCTTGCCGCCGTCAGTCGTGCGATAGACGCCGCGCGCTTGCTGAGGACCGGTCGTGCGCCCCAGCGCGCAGACATAGACGTTGTTCGGATCCGTCGGATTGACGATCACACGGCCGATGCGGCCCGTCTGCGCCAGGCCTATGTTCGTCCACGTCTTTCCAGCATCAGTCGACTTGTAGATACCGTTGCCCATCACGTCGCTGTCGCGAATGACCCATGCCTCGCCGGTCCCAGCCCACACGACGTTAGGATCGGAAGGCGCCACAGCGAGCGCGCCGATGGCAGCTGCCGGCTCTTTATCGAAAACCGGCGCCCAGCGGTTGCCGCCGTCCGTCGTCTTCCAGACGCCGCCTGATGCGGCGCCTGCGTAATAGACATTGGGATCTCCGGGCACGCCCGCGACAGAGGCGATACGGTTGCCGATGACAGGCCCGACAAAACGGAATCGGAACGCATCTTCATTGCCGCCGCGAAATCGGCGTTGTGCAAAAGTAGGCGCGGCAAAAAAAACAGCAAAAAGTATGCAGAGTAAAAAATTCAGTGACCGCTTATTGCTTTTCGGCATTTTTGCTCCTTTAATGGCGAGGACCTGCAAAAGTTTCCCCAAGAATTCCGTTCATAGCATTCTTTGCTTCCGAAAAGGTTGCAAGTTTAGCGCCACCGCGCCATAAAGACGAATCCCCGGTTCGCAAATCACCAAATTCGTCGAATGGATTCTCCCCAGGTGGAGGACCAGCAGTCGAAAACATCATGGCAGAGGACGCCCCGCCTGTATTCAGTATGGATGCCAATCCCTCAAAGATACATGCAGTGCCGAGACAAATGACATGACCGGCCCAGCGACGCCAGTCATGGTGGAAGATGTTCATCGTAAGACCCGAGTCTCACGGCGAGCAAGAGAGACACGCCGCGAGACTCTCAATTTGAAATCAGTTCGTGAAATTCGGGAGTGTATGGATACAACAGGGGAAGTCAAGGGATATTTTATGCAAAATCGACGGTGGCGTTCGAGTGTCCTTCTGTAATCAACTCTGAAGTCAAAAATTTGGCAAGCAGCAAGACAACGTTATCGGCTACTCAGCTGGCCGAGCGAAGAAAGCACGACTCTTATTAGCTTGATACCTTGGCCGAAGCAACGCCGAGGACGCGCAGGCTCTTCTTATCCTGCACGAAAACGACTACGGACAAATTTTCGAGCTTCCAATTGGATTTCAGCTTCACTTCAGCGGTGCCGCTATATGCGATGGGATCGCTGTCTGAATGTACGACACCGATCTTATGGAGGTATCGCATGACGGCAACATGATAAAGCTCTTGTCCTGCGTTCTCACCAGCGGTCACATTGGAATGAAGTCCGGTTTCGGTTATCGCGAGCCAAACGTCGGCCGTATCGCCTTGGGGGTCGCCCTGAATGGCAGCGACTTTCACGCTGAAAGCTTCAGCGTCATGTGATCCTGGCTGGCCGGACGACACTGTAATTTCCGTTTCAGGCTGGCGAGCAGCGGCTTCAATTGCCATGACCGCCGTATGGCCCATACTCCCGTTGAAATGCGCATCCCCATCGACAACCATTTCCGGAGTGTACGGGGAGCTTTCCTTGAACTTAAAGACATAATCTTGCTGTCGAGCAGTCCAGTCTGAAGATGAAAATGGATCAGTCCAGCCATCATGGTTCCAATAATCGACGTGCTCCTCGAGAGGGATGATCTCGGCGTTTGACGCCGGTTGGCGGGCTTCAAGGGCGGCAAGCAACTTTTCAGCCGGCGGGCAGGACGAGCAGCCCTCAGCCGTAAACAACTCAACAAGCACCGGCCTACGATCCGTGTTGGCATTGGCCGCCGCCGCTTGAGAATTTCCCTGCGCGACCGATTGAGAGCCAATTGTCAAGACTCCGAGGAATGCGGCGATACATGAGGCAAGAATCATTAGCCTTTTCATTTTTGGACGTCTCCGATCCCACCCCATTCTACAACTTATACCCCGCTGATTGAAGGCTGTGACTGTATAGAGATCAGCAAACTCTATAGTGAACGGAAGGAACTATGCGCGTCCTCCTATCCATCGCTCAGGAATTGAGACTGGAGGAACCCTCCAGCCTCAATTCTCAGCTATCGGTTGCGGCAGAGCCTGGGGTAGGAGTAACAGCACCGCCGACCGAAGATCGCCTTCCGCGACATTGCGGAATGCCCGCGCCGAAACATTTCTGGTTAATTTGCCCCGATTACTGAAGCCATCCTCTTAGAGTCCCTCCGATGTTTGCATCCCATCCTGCGGAGAGAGAACTCGACGATATTCGAAAATACAGGCTAGATAGCTTCATCATGATGACCTAGGAACGTTAAGTGAGTCGCTCATGATTGGGCGGGGTAGAGCAAATTCGGACAGAAAGTGAATTTGCAGGTCTTCTCGAAAACAACGAAACATTAGCAGAACATTGCGAAGTCCTTGGGCGTTCCTTGCCTTCCAACATCGACAAAAGCAACCATTTTGGCCGGGACGGCAACTGATGTCGTCAGGCATATAGGGGTGTGCTCAGGAGCCCGCGCAGGTCCTTGCGGGCCGAGCGAATTTGTAAAGTAAATTTCGGTGTAAAAGGTCAAATGAACCCGCAAACCGCCGCGGTCCTGCGCGAGCCTGCCTCGCCGATAAGAATACTGGACTCAGGACCGGCATCGAGCCAGATTCGCGTCATTCTGCAAGCCGATACGCCCGGCGTGGTGGAAGCTCCCAGCCGCACAAGATCCGTCGTAGCCATTCACGTTGGGAGGCCTGTCCGGCTGGAATGCCGGCATGGAAATGAAAAGTACAGCGGCTTGGCAATTCACGGCGATATCGACATCATCCCGAGCGGAATGCCGGCGCGCTGGGAAATGAAGGAGACAGACACTGCTCTTCTCCTCAGCATTTCGACAAAATTTCTTGAGCGGCTTGCGCAAGAATCAGGGTTGGATCCCCGGGGTTTGCAGCTCCGCGATCGATTCCATATTCGAGACAGGCAGATCGAGCATATCGGCTGGGCGCTGATGGCCGAAATGGAGCAGGGATATCCGAATGGGAGCCTCTTCCTGCAGAGCCTTGCGACTGCGCTTGGCGTGCAGCTATTGCGAAACCATAGCTCGCTAGGCGGCAAGCACGCTTCGCCGAACGGAGGCTTGCCCGCACGCAAGCTTCGGCAGGTGGTTTCCTATATCGAGGACAATCTCGGCGAGGATCTCTCGCTTGAGGCCATCGCGCGCATCGCGGACGTGAGCGTCTCGCATCTGAAGGTTTTGTTCCGCAAATCTCTGGGGATGCCCGTGCATCAATATGTAATTCGCCGCAGAGTCGAACGCGCGGCGTTAGCGTTGCGGCAGGAAAGGGCTTCGATCAGTCAGGTCGCTCTGGAAATGGGCTTCACCCATCAGAGCCATTTGGCCGCGCATATGAAGCGGATCTTGGGTGTCTCGCCGCGTGAAATCAAGGGCTGCTCATAAGGCCTGGAATGTCAGGCGGAAAATTCATCTGTTCCTGCTCTTGCGTAGCCGAATTTGAGCGACAGTGGCGAGCAGCGCCCAGGAAGATGTGATCCTTAGAGAGTTCGCAGATGTTGCACAATCCAATGCGTCTAATGAAGGAGTCATAAATGAAGATTATTTCGCATATTTGTCTATTATTTTGCCTGGTTGCGGGTCTGGCATTTGGCCAGCCGCAGGATTCCAAGACGGCATCTTCGCCATCTGCAAATCCACCCAAGGTAACGATAGAGGGGCTGGTTCGCGACATTGCATGCCCGATCCAGAATACTGCCGCGACGGCAACAAATTTCAATCTGCAATGCGCATTGGACTGCGCCAAGCGCGGGTCGCCGCTCATCATCCTGACGAAGGCTGGGAGAATGTATTTCCCAATTTCCAGTTCCATGCCTGATGTGGACCAGCATCAGAAATTGATGCCTTACATTGGGAAATATGTCCAGGTGACAGGGACCTTATACGAGCGCGAGGGCACGCGAGCGATTGCCATCACTGAAATCAAAGAATTAAAGAACGTACATCTGGTTACGGACGCGCATTAACGGCCGTTAATTATTTTGTGCCGCCGAGTCTGAATGGTTGTTTATACACTCGCAGTGAATTGCGATGGGCAATAAGCTGTGTGCAACAGCGGGCTGCGTCGGATTCATTATAATGGCTGATGCAACCTGGCCGTGGCCGGGCGCGCATTTTCATCCGCAGGGGAGGCGGCAAGATGCCCGCCGCAGAAATCGCCAAGCTGCTTCGATTGCTCGACGAGGGATATTCGAAGCCAGCCTGGCACGGGCCGAACCTTCGCGCATCGGTGCGCGGACTCAGCGCGCGCGATGCCGCCTGGCGTCCTGCTCCGGGGCGTCATAATATTTGGGAGATCGTCGTCCACGCAGCTTATTGGAAATATGCCGTGCGATGCAGGCTGCTCGGCGAAAAGCGTGACCGTTTTGCGCTATCCGGGCGCAATTGGTTTGTGCGATCCGGCTCACTCGGCGAAAAAGCGTGGCGTGCGGACCTGAAGCTACTCGACGGAGAACACAAAAAGTTGCGTGAGGTTGTTGCAAAATTTGCGTCGAACGCGCTTGGCCGTCCGGCGCCTGGACACAGAGGAATCGCGAGCGCGCAGATTGCCGGCGTCGCTTTTCACGACGTTTATCACGCTGGGCAAATTCAACTTCTCAGGCGTTTGCATAAGGCTCGCAGTCGCAGCTAACGCCGGTCGCCGTTGATCATTTCGCCCTCTTCAGTTTGACACGCGAATTCCAGGGAGAACTTTTCCCTTGCGCGATATTGCTGCGAGCTTTTGATACGATAGGCTTGCGCGCGGTGCCCGGGTGGCGGAATGGCATACGCAGGGGACTTAAAATCCTCGGACCCTTAAACGGTCGTGCGGGTTCGACTCCCGCCCCGGGCACCAAGTTCAAATTGTGAGGACGAAGCTGCATGTCGGGCGCAGGGTTGAGAGAAGTTCACGGTCGATGAGTGGTTGACTGCGAAAACCAACCGCCGCGCTTCTATGCATCGTGATCATTTGCACGGTGGCGTCCGTTGCCGGAATCAAAAAACCAGATTCGCCGGTCAGTTTCTTTAATTCCTGTTCCAAATTCGCGCTGGCATTCTTGCTTACCAACTGCCGATGAGCACGCCGGTGGCAAAGACAATCGCGCCGCCCAAAGCGACTTGCAGAGCAGCGGAGAAAATCGGCGTGTCCATGTAGCGTCGCCGGACCCATGTGATCGTCGCTAATTCGATGAGAACAACGGCGATCGCAATACCCAGAGCGAGATTGAACTGGCCAATGAGGAACGGCAGCGTGTGCCCGATCCCTCCGAGCGTAGTCATCAATCCGCAGACCAGGCCGCGAATCCACGGTAGGCCGCGCCCAGTCAAGCTACCGTCATCCGAAAGTGCCTCCGCGAATCCCATGCTGATTCCTGCTCCCAACGATGCAGCAAGTCCGACGAGAAACGCCGTCCAAGTCTTGTGACTGGCGAAGGCCGCGGCAAACACGGGCGCTAGCGTCGAAACCGAACCATCCATCAGTCCCGCTAAGCCCGGCTGGACAATCTGCAAGACGAGCAGCTTCTTGCGTGCTTCATCCTCGTGCAGAGACACAGTCGAGTCGAGATCGCCTTTCGCACGATGCTCGTGCGTGCGTTCCACCTGCGCCAGATCGTCAAGAAGCTGGCGTGTGCTCGCGTCGTGTGCCCGGGACGCCGCCTTCTCATAGAAGCGCCGCGTTTCCTCTTCCATCGCGCTAGCTTGACTCCGGATGGCCCCGAGCCGAAGCGGTTTCGCCAGCCAAATAGGCTGGCGCTTCACGAATCCCTTGACGTCGGTGCGCCGAATCAGCGGGATATGCTCGCCGAATCGCTGCCGATAGAGTTCAATCAAGCGCCGGCGATGTTCGGATTCCTCTCCGCGCATGTCATCAAATGCCGCGGCAGTTTCTGCGTACTCACCGCGCAAGCCTTCGGCGTAGTCGGCGTAAATGCGCTCATCGTCTTCTTCGAGTGAAATTGCCAACGCCAAAACTTCCTGCTCGGACAAACTGTCGAAGCTCTTCATGCTTGCTCTCCACTAAACAATCTGGGATGGAAAACTTAGCAGAACATTATAATCGCGGATTTTGAGCGTGGCGCTCGACGATTTTTGTAACGCGGCTCCCGTTGCCGCCGTCCTTCTAACCTTGCTGTGGGCAATTGCGCTGTGCTCTGCGGGGTGTGCGCTCGTCGGCTCCGATACGATCAACTGTAGTATTCATTTTTTGCCGCGAATGGGATATACATACGCCTCTTCGACGGCGGACCGTTTGCAGATCTGGCGTTTAGGATTTGCCGCTGGTTGAATTTGAGTTGCAGCGCGCGGAACCGGAGTATTCGCGCTTTGGCGAACGATTTTCCGATGTTTATCTGGCATAGGAGGAGTTGGATGCAAGCAATGTTACGAGCAAGAGCAAGCCTCTTCGTTTCCGTCGCGGTTCTGGTCATGGCTGGTTTTGCCGTTTCTGTTCCAACAGTCGCGCAGACCTTGGCCAAGGATTCGCTTGCTGGAATGTCGTGGCGCCAGGTCGGCCCGTTCCGTGGCGGCCGCACAGAAGCAGTCAGCGGAGTCATCGGCAATCCGAGCGTATTTTATTTTGGTTCGGTCGCCGGTGGCGTCTGGAAGACGACGGACGCCGGAATCTCCTGGAAGCCGCTCTTCCAGCACGAGCCTGTCTCGTCCATCGGCGCCATTGCGGTTGACCCGCAAGATCCCAACGTGATCTATGTCGGCACCGGCGAACCATGCCTGCGCGGCGATATTTCCTACGGCGACGGGATGTACAAGTCCGTTGACGGCGGACAAACGTGGACGCACATCGGACTCGACGACACGCGTCACATCGCGAAAATCCTGATCGACCCCACGAATCCGAACATTGTCTTTGTCGCCGCCATTGGCCACGCGTTCGGCCCGAATGAAGAACGCGGCGTCTTTCGCTCCACTGATGCCGGCAAAACCTGGCAAAAAGTCCTCTACAAAGACGACAAGACGGGCGCTGTAGATCTCACTTTCGCCTCCGCGAATCCGCACACGCTCTATGCCGCGATGTACCAGGAGTTGCGCACCCCGTGGGGTTTTGTCAGCGGCGGCCCGGGCAGCGGAATTTACAAGTCGACCGACGGCGGGTCGACGTGGAAGCAACTCGAAGGCCATGGCCTGCCGACGGGCGTGATGGGCCGCATCGGAATCGCCGTGGGAGCCAATGGCGAGCGCGTCTATGCGCTCATCGAAGCGGACAAGCGTGGCCTCTATCGCTCCGACGACGGCGGCGAAACGTGGCAATTCATCAACGGTAATCACGACTATACGCAGCGGGCCTGGTACTTCATGCACATTTTTGCTGATCCAAAGCAGACGGACACGGTCTACATCCTCAATACGGGAATGTATCGCTCAACCGACGGCGGCCAGACGTTCAAAAGCCTCGATGCGCCTCACGGCGATCGTCACGATTTGTGGATCGATCCCACGAACACAAGCCGAATGATCGAATGCGACGACGGCGGCGCGACGATTTCCGAAGATGGCGGCGAGTCGTGGTCTTCTGAGGATAATCAGCCGACGGCGGAGTTCTATCACGTCGCCACGGACAATCAATTCAACTACTACATTTACGGCGCGCAGCAGGACAACACCACCGTCGCCATCGCCAGCCGCACCGACGGCTTCGCCATTACGGACAAAGATTGGTACGACGTGGGCGGCGGCGAAAGCGGCTTCGTCGTTCCGGATCCGAAGAATCCGAATATCGTTTACGCTGGCTCTTACGATGGATTGATCACGCGGTTCAACAAAGCCAACGGCCAGGAGCAGGACATCACCGCTTGGCCTCTCAATCCTATGGGTCACGGCGCCATCGACACGAAGTATCGCTTCCAATGGACTGCGCCGATTGCCATGTCGCCGTTCGACTCCAACACGATTTATCACGGCGCACAGGTCATCTTCAAAAGCACGGATCAGGGCCAACACTGGACCGTCATCAGCCCGGATCTGACGCGCAATGACAAGGCCAAACAAGTTTCGTCAGGCGGCCCCCTTGAGCAGGACAATACCAGCGTCGAATACTACGACACGATTTTCGCCATCGCGGAATCGCCGGTCGAACGCGGCCTGATTTGGGCGGGCAGTGATGATGGCCTTGTTCACGTCACGCGCGACGGCGGGAAAACGTGGGCCGATGTGACGCCCAAGGATCTTCCCGACTGGAGCCGCATCGACATTATCGATCCCTCTCCGTACGCGGCCGGGACCGCCTACATGGCCGCAGATCGCAGCCGTTGGGACGATTTCCATCCGTATCTCTACAAGACTACCGATTACGGCAAGACGTGGACGAAGATCGTGAACGGCCTTCCCGAAAACATCTTCACGCACGCGATTCGCGAAGATGCCGTCCGCAAGGGTTTGCTTTTCGCCGGGACCGAAACCGGAATTTATGTCTCGTTTGACGACGGCGCAAACTGGCAATCGCTTCAGTTGGATTTGCCGACCGTGCCCGTTCACGACATGACGATTCACGGAAACGATCTCATTCTCGCCACGCACGGCCGTGCGTTTTGGGCGCTCGACGACATCACGCCGCTCCGCCAGATGAACGCGGATGTCCTCAACGAGAATGTGCATCTCTTCAAGCCCGAAACCGCATATCGTTTCCATGGCTTCGGCTTCCGGTTGCCCGGTGGAGCGGCCGCAGGCTCGAATCCGTCTTTCGGCGCCGTGATTGATTATTCGCTGAAGACCGCGCCAAAAGATCCAATCACGCTCGAAATCCTCGGCTCGGATGGCAAAGTCGTCCGCAAGTATTCGAGCAAGTCCGAGGCCGCCGGAGGCAGAAGAAGAGGCGGCTTCTTTGGGGGCGGCGGCGCGAGCCTTCCGGCAAAGGCAGGCTTGAACCGTTTCGAGTGGGATTTGCGCTACGAGGCGGCAACAAGGGTTCCCGGCATTGTGGGCTGGGGCGGTGGGGCAGCCGGACCATACGCAGTTCCGGGGAACTATCAGGTGAAACTGACCGTCGCGGGTCAGAGTTACACAGCTCCGCTCACGCTCGAAGAAGATCCTCGCGTCCACGTGTCCACTGCGGATCTGCAACAGCAGCTCAATTTCAGTCTGCAGATTCGCGAACATGTCAGCGCGGCCAACGCCGCCGTGAACCAAATTCGTGATCTTCACACGCAGCTTGCCGATCTGCAGAAACGGCTCACTGGTAATGACAAGGAGAAATCCGTCGCCGACGCAGCGAAGGAACTCGACAAGAAACTGACGGACGTCGAAGACGCGTTGATTCAGCCCAAATCGGAGAGCGGTGAAGACCCGCTGAACTATCCCATCATGCTCATCAATCAGTTGGAGGACGTTGACGGAACAGTGGAAAGCGCGGACACAGCTCCGACGCCTTCCACGCACGAGGTTTTCGATCTTCTGACCAAGCAGATTGACGCCCAAATGGCGACGTATCACCAGCTCAGAGACAAAGATCTCGCCGATCTCAACCGGCGCATTCGCAACGACAACATTCCGGCAATCTCCGTCACCGCGCCACATGGAGGCGGAGCGAATCATTCCTCGATGTAGTTCCGAGGGTGGAATAAACCGCGGGCCCGCGCAATCCTGTTGTGGTTGCGCGGCCCATTTGTTTCACTCACTTGAGGCAGCGTCACGGCTGTCGTATGATTCATTTCTGACACGATGAAAGATTCAAAGGCTCCATTTTGGCAGCCCGCTACACATTGGATCGGTTCCGGCGCGGGATGGCTTCTTCGCCACGTGGTCAGCGGTCTCGCCGCCACTGGAATCACGCCAAACGTTTTGACGGTGGTAGGTATGGCCGTCAATGTTTGGGCGGCGGTTTTGTTTGCGTACGGCAATTTTCTCAGCGCGGCGGCTGTGTTATTTCTTGCGGGCTTTCTCGACATGGCCGATGGCCAAGTCGCGCGCCGCGCCGGTCGAGTGACGGCATTTGGCGCGTTTTTGGATTCCACGCTGGACCGTTACTCCGACCTCGGCCTGTACATGGGCCTCGTCGTTCATTACACGCTGATCAATCGACCGTTCTATATGGCGCTGGCTGCGGTAGCCATGGCCAGTTCCTTCATGGTCAGTTATTCGCGCGCGCGCGCAGAGTCGCTGATTCCGCTCTGCAAAGTGGGATTTATGGAGCGCCCGGAACGTCTCGTACTCCTGATTATCGGTGGCGTATTTGACCGCATGGCGCCGGTCTTGTGGGTCATTGCCGCGCTCTCGACGCTGACGGTGATTCATCGAATCATCTATACCGGACAGGAAATTCGCGCAGGGCGAATGATCCCCGGTCACCGTGAGCCCTTTTAGTTTTCATTTTCCTTTTTCCGCAACGAATTCCGCAAGATGACTACAGCGAGTCCTTCGCAAGCCTTGCAATATGTTCTTCCACAGGTGCGGAGACGATGGCATGTACGCGGTCTCGCAATCCCTCCGCGTCCGTCTTGTTCATCCCCTTTGTCTCGATCGTATCGTGCAGGATGACCGTGATTTTCCCCGGATTCAGCATCCAATTGCCGGTGCGATGAAATTCGTAAGATCCTACGATGCTCATCGGCACAATCGGCACGCCAAAGCTGACCGCCAGCCGAAAGACACCCTTCTGGAATGCTCCAACGTGCCCCGTACGCGTCCGCGAGCCTTCTGCAAACGCAATCAGGCTGATTCCGGAATCCAACGAATTTCTCGCCTTCCGCGTCATCAATTCGAGCGACGCGCGGCTGCGGTCGTTTTCATCCGGTACGGGGACATTTCCGAACCGGCCCATCATCCATCCGTACGCGGGCACCTTGAAATGCGAGGCCAGCTCGAACCCGCGCACGAATTGCGGAATCGCAGAATAAATCACAAACGGATCGAAAATATTCACATGATTGCAGACGAAAAGACTCGTGCGCTGCGCGTCGAATCCCGGCGCTCGCTGGACTTCAAATCTCACTCCCGCCAGCCGCAAAATGTTGCGGAAGAAAATTCGCTGCGGGCGGTCGTTCTTGCGCGGATCGGCGATCATTCCCAGCGCGACGAGCAGCGTGCAAACCACGAAAAAATGCACCCCGCTGGCGGCCCATAACACCGCCGAGCGCACTTTGAGGTATGCGGATCTCATATGACAACGTCCAGTGCACCCGGCAGAATACTCAGCCGCTCGCATTTCAGGCGCAGGCTCTCTCCGTCGATTGTTACACTTACGGGCTCGTCGAGCGCGAATTCCACCTCCCGCACTGCGGCGCGCGACGCCAGCGGATGATGAATGTGCGTCCCATCGAATAGCGTGTGCAGATTGCGCAGCAAGGCGATCCGTCCAATCGGCCCCCAGCGGACGTATTCGATCAGCCCGTCGGAAGAGTCCGCGTTGGGCGTGATCATCATGTTTCCGCCCGTGAATTTCGTGTTGCTGAATGCAAGAAAGAGGCAGCGCCGGCGGTCGAATTCCGTCGCGCCATCTGTGCGCAGAGCAAACGCGCGGCGATTCAGGCGCGCAAGGCACGCCAGGATACTGAGCGCATAGCCGGTGTAACCAAAGGCCTTAAGGTGCCGGTTTGCGAATTCCGCCGCGTCCGCGGCAAATCCGAGCGTCAATAAATTGATGTAGTGAACTTCCCCCGTCGCGTGCTTTAGCCGAATCACGTCGCAAGTGCGGCGCTGTCCGCTCAAAATCGCACGCGCGACGCTTTCCACACTCTCCACGCCGCGATGATCCAGAAAATCCCGCAAAAACGAGTTGCCCGTGCCCAGCGGCAGGAACGCCAGCGCCCGCCGTTCGCCGGAATCTCCCGGAGACAAAGGGAAAATTCCGTTCACGATTTCGTAGGACGTGCCGTCCCCGCCGACGGAAAGAAAATTTCGATGTCCCAGCTTCTGCGCCTCGCGGACAAGCTCCGTGGCATGACCCGGCGCGTGCGTTTCCGCAACATCAATTTCAATGCCCGAAGCGCGCAACTTCGCGAGCGCCGCTGGCGCGAGTTTGCCGCACTTGCCTCCGCCTGCCGCCGGATTCACCAGTGCAAAAAAACGTTTCGTCACTCGCGAGCCCTCACACCGAAATCATAGCCGAGCTATCGGTCACATTTCGAATCTCGTCGGCCAGTGCCTCGCGCTTGATTTTCAGCGATGCCGTGCGCGGGAAATCGCGCGTCCAGACGAGGCTTCCGCCAACACGCTTGAAATCGGGCAATCGCCGGTTGCGTTCAATGATTTGCGTGCGCAATTCGTCCGTGAATTGTGAGGCGTCATCGAGCCGCAGCACCAAGACTAATTGCTCACCAAGCATTGTTCGTTGCGGCCACACGTAATTTGCAGCAAAAATGCAAAATTCCTTCAATGGGAGGCCTTCGAACGCGTTTTCGATATCTTCCGGGTATATATTCTTGCCGCCTTCGGTGACGATCATATTTTTCTTGCGCCCGAAAAGCTGCAAATGCCCCATCGCGTCCATTCTCCCAAGGTCGCCTGTCATCAGCCAGCCGTCCACAATCGTCGCCGCGGTCATCTCCCGATCGTCGAGGTAGTGCGACATGATCGTCTTGCCATGCGCGGCGACTTCTCCAATTCCGTCTGGGCCTGGACTCACAATGCGAACTTCCGTGCCCGGCAGCGGCTTCCCGACGGTATCGGCGCGAAAGGGTTTGAAGTCGTTCAGCGTGATCACCGTTCCCGCCTCTGTCAATCCATATCCATTCCCCACGGGGATTCCCAGGTCGTAAAAAAATTGCAGCGTCGCCGGTTCCGTGAACGCGCCTCCGACAAAAATCGCACGCAGTTCGCCTCCAAATGCCTTGTGAATATCGCCCAGCAGCAATCTGCTCAGGTGCACATGCGGCCGTCGGCGAGTGAGCGCGCGATTCACGGCGATTAGCCAGCCCAGCATGATGCGTCGCGATTTAGGGAGTTCCTCGAACTTCTGGCGCATGGCGCGCTCGAGATTTTTCAGCACCATCGGCACTACGGTGATGTACGTGATGCGATAGCGCGTGAATGCCTCGCGGATGAATTCCGGTCTTAGCGTCCGCAAGTGCACCACTGCTGCACCGCAGACGAACGGTCCGATGAACCCGATCATGAAATCGATCGCATGATTCGTCGGCAGGATGCTCAAATAGCGCACGCCAGGCCAAAAAGGAAAAAGCGAAGCGAGCGACGCGCATTGTTCGAGGTAATTCTCATGCGTCATCACGCAGCCCTTTGGCTGCCCGCCGGTCCCAGACGAATAAACGATTGATGCCCAGTCCGTGCGCTTCCGTTCCACAAAAACGGGATCGCCATTGCCGTGAAACTCTTCCCAGCGGTTTGCACCTCGCAAATCCGCTTTCGCCGGAGCTTCCGTTACTAGGACGGTCTTCAGCTTCAGATCCGTGAAGCCTTCGGCCTGCGTAATCGCGCGCCAAAGGTAATATTCCGTGACGAGCACGTCGGATTGGGAGTGCGCCAAAAGTTGCAAGTGCTCCCGCGCCGTGAGCTTGTAATCGAGCGGCACGAGCACGCCGCCGCAATAAAAAATCGCGTATGCGGAAATCAGCCACTTCGACTGATTCGTCATAATGATCGACACGCGCCCGCCCGCGGCAAATCCGGAATCCTGCATCGCGCGCGCGAGCGGCAAGGCTGCTTCTTTGAACTGCTGGTACGTTAGTCGGCAATTTTCGCGTTCGCGGTCCGCTTCGATCAGGCAAATTTCATTCGGCCAGCGTTCGAGCGCGGCGCGCAAAGCCGCGCCCAGCGAGGAATATTCATGGAGGTCGAGCATCAGAGGCGCGCTTGGATGCGCGCGGCGAGCGTGCGGAAGTCGCTGATGCCCTGCAATTCGTAGTCCGGCAATTCAATGTGGAAGTGATTCTCGATGTGTGTCAGCAAGTCGAGCGCCTGCAGACTGTTGATATTCAGCTTTTTGAAAAAATCATCGTCCGGCGCAAGCTGTTCGCGCGGCACTTTGAAATGCGCAGCCGCCAGTTGCAGGACTTCGTCCGTCACTTCTTGAAGCGATCGCATAGTCCTCTATTTTAGGTGAATTCCACTGCCGTGCGCCACGCGCCCGTTCTCTCGCAAATTTTATGCCGCAAATTTTCCGTGTCGCGCCGCGAGTCCGGGCTATTTCAAATATTGATTCACCCAGCCTACCCAGCGCGTCATTACATCCGCCGCACGCACCGGATCCCCCGGAAAATGCCCGCCGACCGGATACGCCCAAAACTGCGTCGTCACTCCATTGTCTTTCAGCGCGTGATACATCTCGTACGATTGCACGATGGGCACGCGAAAATCGCCCACGTCGCACAGAATCAGCGTCGGCGTTTTGATTTGTGCCGCATAAGTGATCGGCGATTCGTCGCGGTAAATTTTCCAGTTGTCGCCCGCCCACGGCGACCCGCCCATCGAATAATAATCCGTCCGGTTCCCGTCGGAGACCGTCGCCTCCATCGTCAAATCATTGACCGCCGCGCCGGAAACGGCCGCCTTCCAGATGTGATAGTGGCTGATCATCCACGAAGTCATATACCCGCCGTACGACCATCCCGTCACCGCGATTTTGTCCGTGTCAATAAAACCAATTTTTTCGATTTCGGCCAGCCCGGCCATCACATCGCGTCCGGGTCCCGCTCCAGCGTCGCGGTAAATGGCGCGCTGATATGCGTTCCCCAGATTATCGCTGCCTCGGTAGTTTGGTGAGAACACGAAATATCCCTCCGCTGCGATCACCTGTGCCAGCAGGCTGAACGAAAGCGTCGAGCTCGCCTGAGGGCCGCCGTGAATCAGCAGCACGAGCGGATATTTTTTGCTCTGCTCGAAATCCGGAGGATACGTGAGCACGCCGTCCTCAGGAAAGCCATCGGCCTGCCATTCGATGCTTTGTGCTTTTCCCAAATCGAGCGCTGCCGTCTCCGCGTTGTAGTTCGTCAACCGTTTCGGCGCGGTCCCTGGCGAAGTCATGTAATAGAGCTCCGTCGGTCGTCCCGGTGTATTTCCGGTAAACGCAATATCGCCTTTCGGACCAACCATAGCGTCAATCCAGAAGCTCCACGAGGGCTCGATGTCACCGAGGTCGAGCTTTCGCGCTGGCCCTCTTAGCGGTTGCAACCACAACGATGTCGTTGTGCCGTCGTGTCCGCCAACCAACAGCGATTTTCCATCTGGCATCCAAATCGCGCGCTGCACATTGCGGTCAATTCCTCGCGTCGCATCGTTGCCATCTCCGCTGTCGCTGGAGGTGACATAAATTTCATTTTCGTTGTTCGGATCCCCTTCCCGCGCATACCAATACGCGATCTTTGACCCATCCGGCGAATACACGCCGGTGCTTTCAAACTTGTCGTGCGACGTCAGCTTGCGCATTTGCCCTGCCGCCACGTCGAGAATCTGCAGTGTTGTTTCATCGCCGTCGCCTGGTTCGGGCGTCTCCTGTCGCGTAATGACAATGGATTTCCCATCCGGCGACCACGAAAGCGGCGACGATGGCGGGTTCGGCGGAAAGACAATCGGCAGGCTCCATGTGCCGGAAGTCAGCCGCTTGGCTTCGCCGCCCGCAGCCGAAATCAACCAAACATGCGAAGATTCTGCTGCCGCCGTTTCCAGGTAATCCGTATCGCCCACTTGAAACGCGTCGTGATGCGTCTCAATGGCTTTCTTATCGGCAGGGTCCGGTGTCACAAACGCAAATGCAGTCCCATCCGGCCGCCACGCAAATTGTTCGACTCCATCGGGAGCGTTCGTGATCTGTTGGGCGTCGCCGCCATCCATGCGCAGAACGAAAATTTGCGGCTGGGCGTCTTTGTCACTGCCGACCATGGCCAGAAACGCGAGGCGATCTCCATTCGGCGACCATCGCGGCGAACTCGCGCCTTTGCGTCCATAGGTCAGCGAGCGCTGCGAACCTGTCGCGATATCGATCAGCATGATTTCGCTGTCCGTACGGTCTTCCTTCATGTTCGAGTGCGCCACGACCACGGCGATCGATTTGTCGTCCGGCGAAATTTGCGGATCGGCGGGGTGCACGATTTTTGCCATGTCGGAAATTTGAATACGGCGTTTTTGCGCCTGCGCGACCGGCGCCTGTGCAGCGAAAATCATTCCCGTGGCAAATAGAATCGTCACGTATGCGGCACGCTTCGTAAATCGCTGCTCCTTCGTTTGTGGTGTTCGTTTGTTCTCAGGTCCGCTCGTGTTCATCTCGTACGCTCCAGTCCCGGAATCTCTAGGGCAGATACGGCATTGCGTCCGTGCTCTCCGCGAATTTCCGCAAGCCCTCCTCGACCGCAGGCCTGCCAAAAAGCTCGCAGAAAATCTCGATTTCCGTGCGCAACTCCTCATAGGGCACTTTTTTGATGAATCGCTTGGCCACAATCGCCGTGTCGCGATCAAATTTGCAAACCTGCGCCGCGGTCGCGCGTGCCGCACGCAGCGCTTCGTTTTCCCCCGCAACTTGGCTAACCAGTCCTATGGCCTGCGCTTTCGTGGCGTTGAAGCTGCGGCCGGTAAGCACCAGATCGCGAACGATCTCGTTGCCAAGATCGCGCTTCAGACGGGGGATCCCGCCAAATCCTGGGATCAATCCCAGGCGCAGCTCCGGGAAAGCAAATCGCGCCGTTTTGTCGGCGATAATCATGTCGCACGCCAGCGCCAATTCTAGTCCGCCGCCGAATGTGACTCCGTGAACGGCGGCAATCGTCGTCAAAGGTGCATCATCGAGCGCATTCAAGACGTGATGAATCCTTTGCAGAAAATCACGGACCGCTGTGACACGCTGAGCCGCCGGAAGCGGCTGAGAACGGCGGTAAAGTTCACGGAGGTCCGCGCCGGCGCTGAATCCCGCCGTCATCGCGCTATAGATGATCAGCGCGCCGGCGCTCTTCTTTGTCGCCTCAAGCGCAACGGAAAATTCTTCGAGCTCTTCGAGCGTCTTCAAGCCGATTTCATTGCACGGCTCGCGATGCAGTTTCAGCTCGATGATTCCGCCGCTGATTTCCCAGGATAACGTTTCGCCCCGGAATCCGCTCATGCATGCCGCTTTCGATAAAGCTCTTCGATCTGTGACTTTAGGTGCGCCGCAACTGCGTCGCGCCTGAGTTTACCATTGGCCGTCAATAATCCGCTCTCGATCGTGAAGGGCTTTCGCTCCAGGTGGAACGCGCGGATTTGACGATAGTGCGGCAATCGAGCATTCATCTTCTCAAGCGCCGCCGAGACCGCCGCCTCGTTCAGTCCGGAGTTTGGTTCCGTCGTAATGACTGCGGCCAGATAACTGCGCTCGTTGCCAACAAGCACCACCTGTTGCGCGCGCGGCAGCAGACTCGTGAGATCTTCCTCCAGAGGCTCGGGCGCGACGTTGTGCCCTGAATTCAAAATAATTAGATTCTTGATCCGTCCGGTGATTTTCCAGTTGCCGCGTTCGTTCATTTTTCCCTGGTCGCCGGTGTGGAACCAGCCGTCGCGCAACACTTTCGCCGTATCCTCCGGGCGCTTCCAGTAGCCCGAAAAAACGTTCGGTCCGCGCACGAGGATTTCCTGATTGTCGTCGATTTTCATCTCCAGCCCCGGAATTGCATGGCCCACATACCCCGGCTCGACGCGCGCCGGATCGTCCATCGTGCATATCGCCGTCGTTTCCGTCAGCCCATAGGCCTGCAATACCTGAATCCCTAGCATCATGAAAAAGTTCTGTGTTTCCACGGAAAGCGGCGCCGAGCCACAGATCAGCGCCTTCAAATTCGGCCCCATTCCTTTGCGGATCGTCGGAAAAATCAACGCCCCGGCGATCTTTAGCCAGAAGATGTCTGAGAACTTCGCTTCCTTCGTTCCGCGGCACAGGTACGCGCTCTTCGCCTTGAAAAATACATTCGCAATCCATCCACCTCGTCCGCGGATGTTTTCTTCGATCTTTGTTCGGACGCGTTCGAGCAGCGTCGGCACATTCAGAAAATAATTCGGCGCGGCGATGCGTATTTCATCTGCGAGCTTTGTGATGTCAGTCGAAAGCGACACAACGCTATTTCGCGAAAGCGAGCTCAGCAACGAAATCCACGACGCTGCAAAGTTGAAAGGCGTCCAATGAAACACCTGTTCTGGCTCGTTCCGCGGCCCCATCAACTGATTCAGCCGCTCCGTCGTGCACGCCAGCATGTGATCGACGTTGCAGTCGTTGAGCACCACGCCCTTCGCCTCGCCGGAGGTTCCCGACGTATAAATAATCGTGAGCGGAACAGGTCCACCGGCAGTTGCTTTGTCAGTGTGGATCGATTCTGCCGGTTTATGCGCAAACACTTCGTCGAAGAGAAAAATCGCCGGTGCATCGGGAAACGAACGCAACACCGCATCGCGCAATTGCGCTCCGTCGCACAGGATCGCCGTGGCTCCGCTGTCGCGAACCATAGCAGCTAATTCCGCCGGTTCCTGGCGCGCGTAAAGCGGCACGACAATAATCCCCCTGGACATCAGCGCTAAATCCGCCGCGGCCCAGCGAATGCTATTCGGCCCGAGCAGTGCGCAGCGGTCGCCGGCATGAATCCGCGGACTCGCCGCGTCCAAAAATCTACCGGCCTTCGCGGTCAGCTCCAGCAATTCCTTGCCGGATGCCTTCGTGATTTCTTGTCCATGGATTTCCTGAAGAACAATTGCGTCGTCGGCGCGCTCCAGCCTTTGAAAAATATCGGCAAGAAATTTCATGCGCCGTACTTTTCCAGCAGCCTCTGCAAGTTTGCGCTAAGCGGCGGCAAATACTCTTCCCAGTTTAGCGCCCCCTTGCGCAGCGGAAATTCCGGATATTGCTGCGCGACAAACCCCTCGAAATACATTCCCATCCTCGACATCAGCCGCAAATTCTGCGCAACCGTGCGCCCAATTCCTTCTCCCACATTTTCTCTCTCTCGCCACAAGTTTTCGAGCGCGCCGGACAATTTATCTTCCAGTTCGGCGTCGTCCACGCTAAGCGTCAAGTGTGAATGCCCGCGCTGCCGCATCAAATTGCGAATTCGTTCATCCATCGTAACGCCCAGCGAAGGCACGCCCGCGGGCATCGACGTGACAATCGCGTGGTAGCGCGAAGACACCATCAGATGGCAGGCGCGCAAAATGCTCACGATCTCGTACATGTCGTATTGGTCCGAGCAAAAAATCGGCGCACCGCCCAGTTGCGCGGCCACGCGCTCACAGGCATTGCGATCCAGCATTTCCATCCCGACGCACACAGTAAAAACTTTGTGCTCCCTCCGAAAGCGATCGACGCCGCGGGCAAACGCATGGATATAACGGCTATATGCGCTTTCGACGCTGCGTCCCGAGCGGTGAAAATAAATCGAGCGGTAGTGGCTCTCCTTATAAGCGCCCGTCAGCATTCGCGCCGCCGCCTTTGCCACGGACGCCTTCACCGGCCACCAGAAAGGATTGATAGGGCAAAGCACGAGCACCGGCGTCGTCCCGTCCCAGCCGGCCTCGCGCAAGACTTTTTGCCCGTATTCCGCAGGGCGCGGCTCGAATGTCCACGCCGTGTCTGTGCCAAGTTCCGTGGGGATTCCCAGTTTGCCAAGAAGCGCCTGCGATTCCTCGCTTCGCGTGATCACGATCGAGTCGCGGCAATAGTGTTTGCACATTTTCTCGACGAGCGGATCCATGTGGCCCGCTTCCCCGCCGTATCCCACGGAAAGCCGGTTGCGTGCCGAAGCCAGCGCCAGCGAGCCGATCATCATCGTCGTCAGCGCGTTCGCGAACTTGCTCTTGAACATCGACCCTTCGCATGCCACCACGCCGTCGTATTGCGGCGTTTCGCGGTTCAGAAATGGCGGGAAGACGTCCGGCAATCGCACCTGCCGCGTGCCCTGAAAATAGCCGCGCGTCAGATCGAAATCCTGCGTCATCACTGCCAAATCCACATTTTCATCGCCGAGAACGCGCCGCACCTGCCGCAGAATTTCCTCGACGCGCAGATCCGATCCCGTATTCCTCGCCCCGCAGTAGCACGCAAAAAGCAGCCGCAATTTTTCGCCTGGCTGCCATCTTTTTCCTCGTCCGAGCATCCACGTGAATTTCGCCCACTCGATCGACCCGGCGACCCAGGCCTCCAGCAGAAAATCCATCATCGCGGAATTTCCTGCGCGGCTTCTTGCGGCCAGCTTCGATATGGGTACGTGAAATGGTTTTCACGGCTGAATTTCAGCAGCGGATAGCAGTATTTCGAAAATGGATCCGGTGTGCATCCCATTTCGGAGACCACGCGCGTGTTGTCAAAAACCGTATTCCATCGCAAGTACGGCAAGAAAACTTTCAGCAATGTCGCCAATTTTCCCGCTTTGCCGAATTTTCCTGCCGCGAAATTAACAGTGCTTGCTGTCGGCTGCTCGAGCGATGGCACAAATACTGGCGGACGTTTCCCCTGCGCTTCGGCGAGCGCCAGCGTCAATTGCCGGTACGTTTCCGATTCCGCTCCCGATGACAAGTGATAGATCTCGTGCGCCGTCTTTTCCTTTTGGTGCAAAGTCGTAATTGCGTTAGCCACATAATCCACTGGCACAATGTCCACGCGATCGTCCGGCCGGAATGGCAGCAAGGGCAGTCCTGCGAGAAACACAAATGCCTGCACCATGTCGAACTGATTTGTCTCTGGCCGTCGGCTATCTCCCAGCACGATGCTGGGACGAAAAATCGTTCGCGGCACGTCGGGCAAAAGTTCGGCCAACATGTATTCGCAGAATTTTTTCGTCCGCGCGTAGGGATCGTAGTCTGAGCGATTCCAATCGATCGACGAATCCTCTTCCACGATTTCGTTTTGCCGCTGGCCCGCTACAGCCACCGTACTCACGTGGCTGAATCGCCGCAGGCCATGTTCATCGCGTGCGCGCATGCCGAGCTGGATGACCTGCAGCGTGCCACGCAGGTTCACATTCAGGCAGCTCTTCTCGGATTTGCGGTTCAGTGAAGCTGCGCAGTGGATGATCGACTCGGTCGACCGCACCAACTGGCGGTAGGCGTTATCTTCGAGGCCAAAGTTCGCGCCGGTCAAATCGCCAAGAAAAATCTGCAAACGCGAATCGAGAAATTCGCGGAATTGCGGAAAACTCATGTGCAGTTGCAGCGCGTGCCACAGTCGTTCCTTGGCTTCCTGCGAATTTCTTGCGCGCACCAGCAAGTTCAGCGGTTCGCTGCTGTCTCCAAGCAGGTTTGCGGCGATGTGCGCGCCAATATAGCCGGTTGATCCGGTAAGGAAGATGGCCACGGTTCGAAGGTCTCACGGCGCTGCCGCGGACACGCTTTGTCCCGTCGCTGCGTCCGCGTTTGGCTGTCCCATGGGAGGCACTTTTCCATCGTTGCGCGTCTCCACAGAGCGGCCTTCGATGAGAGGATAACACCACTTGCGCAGCGCCGGAATGTGCACATTCACCCAGTAGTCGCACCAGTCGATCGAGCGTGAATCGTATCCGAAATCGGCTTGTTCTTCGGACGGCAGCGCCGCAGAGAGCCGTTCCACATTAAGCGCTTCGAACGTGTGTTCGTTATGCAAAATGAATGGCTCGAACAAGCGAATCAATTTGATGACACGCTCGAGTTCTCGTTCGCGCCGCACCAGAGGCGCGTTGTTGATTCCCACGCTCGAAACTCCGCGATTGATCGCTTGTACGATGGCCTTCTGCGCGGGCGCGGAAAGTTTTTCGTATCGCGTTTTTGACACGGGAATCGCGTCGAAGCGTGACCGGAGCCAGTGCTTGAAGCCGTCCTGTGTACGGTAGAATTTTCTGTGCCCCAGGCTGGTGAGTTCTATCGAACGCCGCATGTTGCAAGGATTCGTGACGGAAGTTGCCAGATGATAGAGCGGTTGGTGTTTGCGTTCGATCAGCGCCGCGGCGACCAGCGTCATCCCGCGCGTTACCTGGTCAACGGGAATGATATCCAGGCACTTCCGCTCGTTCGTAGGTAATTGCCGGAAATAGGTTCCGAGCAAATACGAGAGCGAAGCCGAAGTGTTGATTCCTTCATTCCATCCGCGGAATGGCTTGTCGAGCGACGATTCGACAATGGACGGCCTCACAATGGCAACTGGCAATCCCGCGCCGCGCTTCACGAGGAGCGATTCGGCCAGGCCCTTCGTTAATGTGTATGTGTTGGGCCAGCCGAGTTCATTCGCGCGCCGCGTCCCTGCATCCATCAGCGTTTGCCGCAGCCACCGCGTGCGGTTCTTGCGAATCTGATTATCGAGCGCCGCGCCGCCCAGACCTTTGGCCGCCGTGGGCTTCTCGATGGCGCTCTTGCGCAATTCGTCCGTCACCATCGCGCTGTCGGCCTGCGCCTCCGTATCGCGAATCATCCCCTGTAGCGATTGCCATTCTTTTTCCGCGTCGAATCCTGCGACATTGGCCGGATTGTAATTTGCCACGAGAGTTTCGCTGATCCGTCCGTCGCGTTCTCCCGTGACGTAGCACGTCGAAAGGTGCAATAGTGCCGCGTGGTCCGTCGCGTGCATGAATTGGATTAAATGCGCGGTGGAATCCACATTCGCGGAAAGAGCGTCGCGCAGGTCGGGATTGAAATCGGTCAGGCCGGAACTGTTGATAACCAGATCGAGCGTCCGTGCCAGTCGTGCGCGTGCAGCGTCGTCGAGTCCCAGGCCTGGCTTGCTCAAATCGCCGTCGACCACTTCGACATGCTTCGCCAAAAGTTCTTCGAATTGCGTCCCCCATCGTCGCGCCAGCACTTCGAAGAGCGGCGACTCCTCCAAAATTTTTCGAAATCGCTGTGCGGCTGTGGTCGTTTTCCGCCGGCGGACGAGAACAAAAACTTTTCCGATCTCTGGCACATCCGTGAGCAAATTCACCAGCCACACTTTTCCGATGAACCCCGTTGCGCCTGCCAGCAAAATGTTTTTGCCGCGCAATGCCTCCCGCACAGAGAGCCGCTCAATGTTGGTCTCCGGTTTGCAATGCACGACGCGCAGGAAAGTCCTGCAGGGAGCCTGCGATGCAGGTTCCCTGGCGGCTTCCACAATTTCCGGGCGCCGTGCGAACCCAAGATTCTTGGCTAATCGCGCCCGGTCCACTTGGCCGTTGGGAGCGCTTCCCGTCAGGCGTGCCAGCGGCCCGCGCGGCCGAATCACCGGATCGATCAATCGCCCCGTGGCCATACCATCACGAAATTCCAGACGGTTGGAAATCAAGAATTTCACACCCAGGTATTTCGCCAGCGGCCGCATCACGTGGTCGAGTCCCTGGCTGACGAGAACAATTTCTTCGCCGCGCTCCTGCGCCTTTTTCAATTCTTCCACCCCGCGCGGCTTCAGAGCTGGCTTCAATATGTAAGTGAAATATTCATCGCCGAGAACGTCGAGGCGATCGCGGCTGACGCCGCGCAGGATTGTGTGCAGGAGCCGCGTGGCCATGGCGCGATTCGTCAGATAGAGAATCGGCCGCGCGACGGCCAGAATGAGCATTCCGCCGCGGCGCGTCCATCGCTCGAGAAAACTCTGCGCGTTCCACGCAAAAAAGCCTACAGGCCGGACGGCGGTCAGATTGAGCAGGCTCCCTTCGACGCGCCAAAAAACGGGATTGCGCGGCCGTTCCTGGCGGGCGCGGGGATCCTGCTCATCGTCGGAGCGATGATCCGATTTCGGCTGGAATGTGGTTCGGGACTCCATTTCGCAGATAGGCGCTACTTCAGGGAAAAATCAAAATAGCATTGTCGGCGGCGGGAAGCAAGGCGCCCGAGCTGCAAATGCCTGTTTTCGCTGGCGATTTTCAGCATCTTGAGTTTCACCCGGCTGTGTTTGCCCGCGCAATACTGGCGATGGCAAAAACATAGAACAAAAACATCAATACTAAGCATGTTTTTGCTTTTTTGTTTGCGCCGCGAAATTCATGCCACGCGAAAACGCCCCACAGCGCGGCAACCATCGGCGCCGATTGGCCGATGGCATAGGAAATGGCGACGCCCGTAAAATTCGCGGCCACCAGGTTGAAAACCGTGCCGACGCCCCAAACGATTCCTCCCGCAAGACCCAGCAAATGTCCTCCCGCAGAAGCTCGAAAGAAACCGCCGATGCTCACCGGTTCTCCGACGAGCGGTTTTCGCATGAAATAGATATTAAAAATGAAGCAGGAGAGGAGCGCGCCGAGCGTCAAGAACACAGCAGCCGTATACGGGCCGAGCACGTTTCCGGCCGTAAGCGCGTGCGTGACGAATGGCGCCCAGAGGCCCATCAAGATTCCGGAAACGACGCAGACCACGATGCTTTTTCGCGATGCGCTCCGGCCTCCCCCGAGCGCGGCGTATGCTTTGCCGTCGAGGATTACGGCGACCAGTGCAAAGACCACGCCGAGAGCGAGCAAGCCGGCGCTGCCGCGAGGCTGAATCGCGTAACTCATCACCGTGCCGACGACGAGGGCGATGCCGATTGAGACGGGGAACGCAATCGCCAGTCCGGCCATATCGATTCCAGCGACGAGCAACAGATTCGCAAGATTGAAGACCATGCCGCCGGCCATTGCGTAGAACATGTTCGAGCGGTCGGCTGTTTGCAGGTTCGCGAGAAAACTGGAGCCGCCGCCTTGGGCGCTGCCCATGGTCAGAGCGAGAATCAGGGAAGTCAGGAAAATGCCAATGGCGTAGTCCCAGTAGAAAAGTTCGAAGCGGTAATTTTTCACGCCTTTGTACGTGTTGGCCCAGGAGCCCCAGCAAACCGCGCTGGTCATCATCATCAAAAGTGCGACGGAAAAATTATGCGGCGTGAACATTCTTCTTAGCGCACCGGTTTAGAGCCCCACGGCTGCGGCGGGCCGCTGCGAACGAATCAACGAGACGACTTCGTCGTGGCGGGACATGGCGCGCGCGCCGATTCTCATGCAACAAAGCGCTGCACATGCGTTTGCGAATGAGCCGACGCGATTGAGGTCCCAGCCCTGAAGCAGGCCATAGGAGAGGCCGCCCATGAAAGCGTCGCCGGCGCCGGTCGTGTCTTGCACTTTCACGGAAAATGCCGGCACATGCACCATCTTGTCTTTCGTGGCAATGAGGCAGCCATTCGAACCCATGGTCACGGCAACGAGCCTGGGGCCATGGGCGAGCAAGCTCTGCGCGATGCGCTCGTAATCTTCTTCGCCGGTCAATTCGCGTGCAGCGGCTTTGCATGGCTTGAGCACGTCCACTAATTTCAGCGCTGCGGTCAGCTGCTCTTGCGTGCCGAGGTTCATGGCGCAGAAAAAACTCGGAGCGACATCGAGATCGAAGAGCACCCGCACGCCAGCGTCGTGGGCAATTTGCATGGCTTCGCGGACGGGAGCGATAGGCAGTTGAGAAGCTTCGGTATGAAAATGCTTCGCCGCTTTGATGTGCGGCGCGAAGCGTGCGCGCACCTGATGCACGCTGATTTTTCCGGTGACGTTGGGAAACATATAAATGCAGCGCTCGCCTGCGGCGTCGACGGGAATCCAGGTGAGGGAGGAGCGCTCGCCCTTCACGATTTCAATTCCGGATAAATCCATACCGTCATCGGCGAAGGCTTTGCGGATGATCTGGCCGTTGTCATCGTCGCCGAGGAGGCCGAGCCATCCGGCGCTGGCGCCGAGGCGCGCGACCTGCGTGAGATTATTGGCAGTGACGCCGCCAGCGTGAATTTCCAGGCGGTCGGCGTTGGTTTTTTCGTCGGGGCCGAGCAGGCGGGGGACGATAGCGAAATAATCCACGGTGCAACTGCCGATGCCGACGACCTGGGCCGATTCAGTCATGACTGCTCCTTGCCAATTTCGGCGCTCGCCTGCCGGCTGGACGCCGCGTGGCGGCCAATGATCGGGGCAAGACCCGGGCCGGGGGTGCTTATAGTTCCGGTGGGGACAGGAGTCAAGCGGGAAGCACCCAGCGTCCGGAAGCGCAGGAAGGACTCCTCAAGAACGAGGGAGGCGCAGCGAGCGTACCGTGGGAAAAATGCATAAGTCTGGCGATTAGAAACGGGTCCGAGCCTTTGTTTTGTGTAAGTTACGGCGAATTCTAATTCTTCATAGGTCTGGCGATTAGAAATTCGAGGGAGTGGGGTATTAAGAGCCGGGAAGCGGCTCGGGAGGGCTAGGCGGAGAGGAAACTCCACCGGAGAAGCCTCGAAGGGGCGAAGATCGCGGAGTTAGGTACTATAACCATACAATACGCTTATAGCATGGGTTAACGAAAATGTCAACAGTCTAGACGCAGATTTCCCTTCCTTAATGTGAGGTTCAACCGACGAGTCTTGAGCGGCTATCATTGAATGTGAATCAGACGTCAGGTAAGAACGCAAAAGAGCTGTTCTGGGCTGGAGTTGCGCGAACAACCCTTGACGGAGCGTAAGTGATTTTGTTCTTATGTCTCCATCTCAGGTTCTGAGTGTCGCATGCATGTAGCCGCCAAACCAAAGCTGATGATTGAACGCTGCGGGACGAAGCGTTCTGACCTTTCATCTTTTGTGCCACAGGAATTGAGAGACGTAGGTGATGTGCAGATAGCTATCCCGCGTTTGGCAAAAAGCCAGCATTCGGTACAGCTTATCGAGCATGCAGTTCGGACGGTACCGACGGTGCATCGCCTTTGCAAAGGCGATGCAAGAGAGATGACCGGCCTTGAACCGGAAAGCGTCCACCTCATTCTCACTTCGCCTCCTTACTGGACGCTCAAGGAATACAGGCACAGCGCCGCCCAGCTTGGGCATATCGAAGATTATGACGAGTTCCTAGACGAACTGGATAAAGTTTGGCAGCAGTGCTTCGATGCGCTGGTGCCTGGCGGACGACTGATTTGTGTTGTGGGTGATGTTTGCCTTTCGAGACGGGAAAACGGCGGAAGGCACACTGTCGTTCCACTGCACGCCTCGATTCAGGAACACTGCAGGAAATTGGGCTTTGATAACCTTGCGCCAATCATCTGGCACAAAATCTCGAATGCCGCATACGAAGTGGAAAACGGCGGCGGCTTTCTGGGGAAACCCTATGAGCCGAATGCGGTGGTCAAGAACGACATTGAATTTATCTTGATGGAGCGAAAGCCAGGTGGGTACCGTACGCCGGATCTCCCTGCAAAAATTTTGAGCCTCATTTCCGCAGAAAATCATAGCAAGTGGTTTCAGCAGATATGGACGGGAATTACTGGCGCTTCAACGAAACAGCATCCCGCGCCGTATCCTCTGGAATTGGCAGAGCGACTGATTCGGATGTTTAGCTTTGTTGGAGATACGGTGTTGGACCCGTTCTTAGGAACTGGAACGACGACTGTTGCCGCGGCGAAATGGGGGCGCGACAGCATCGGATATGAAGTTGACGAACATTATTTCGCGCTGGCGCAGAAACGAGTCGCTCATGAAACGTCTTCTCTCTTCAGCAGGGCCGAGATCAACGTGGTTTCACCATCAAAGGTATGAGTCCCACCGTTATTCTTGACAAGAGGCTCCGTCAGGCGGTTCAAAAGTTTTGGTCTACCAGAGAAACCCAAGCGCAGAAGCAAGGATCTACGGGCGGTTCGCGCGACGCCGGGGCACGTACCGCTGTCACCGGCGGCCATCAAATGGACGGGTTCGTATCATTGGTTCGCGATTATCTCTGTGAAAACGGCCTTGCACGGGCCGATGTTCATTGCAAGAAAGGTCTCGAGTTGCCTGGATGGTATAGGCCGGAGAAGAAGTGGGATTTGCTAGTGATTTCGGATGGCCAATTGCTGGCTGGCATCGAATTCAAGTCTCAAGTCGGATCTTTCGGGAATAATTACAACAACCGCACGGAAGAGGCGATTGGAAGCGCCACTGACATTTGGGCGGCTTATCGCGAAGGGGCGTTCAAACCATCTGCCCGTCCCTGGTTGGGCTATCTAATGCTTCTTGAACATGCGCCCGGTTCAGTGCGGCCAGTTCGAGCCCAGGAGCCACATTTCAAGGTTTTTCCTGAGTTCCGATCAGCCTCTTATGCGAGGCGTTATGAAATCCTCTTAACAAAGCTTATGCGGGAAAGGCTCTATGACGCAGCGTGCTTCCTGATGTCGGACGCCAAGAATGGCCTCCAGGGGCGATACGAAGAGCCTGTGGCCGAGCTTTGCTTCAAGAATTTCATGGCTTCACTGCTTGCACGCGCAATTTCCGTAGCGACGACGCGATAAAGAAGTTCCTCGTTGTCCCTCGCAGAAGGGCCCGGGACTCGCCCGCCGCAGCGGTAAACGCGACTCGGGGCATCGCCCGCCAAAGGCGGGCCGGCGCGGGCGCAGCAAGCAGCGCCCCTACGAAAAACGAAGACAAGAAGCGGGTCCCTGCCACAGCGGGCAGGCCCCGCCCCTACGAAAGCCCACAGGCTGAGAGCCGAGCCGGCCATAGCCGGCAGGCCTACGCTATGCACCGCAGCCCACCCTTCGCACAGAGCGCTCAGGATGGGGCACCCGCAGAGGCGAAAAGCAGATTCCTCGTCGGATGCTCGTCGCATCCTCGCTCGGAATGACAACGTTTAGTGCGAGCGCGCGCCGATGATTCGCTTCGCGATGCGGGGCATCGCGGCGGGCGCAGCAAGCAGCGCCCCTACGAAGGCGACAAAGCAGGTCCTTCGCAAAATGCGCTCAGGATTGACGCGAGGAACGCGTCAAGAGTAGTGGAAGAGGAGCATAAAGTCGAAGTCCATGTGAGTTTGGTTGCGGCAGTGGAAAAATGTGGGGACGGGGTTGTTGGCGGTGAAGCCGGCGTTGGCGGCGATGGGCTGGGCAGAGATGAAAAAAACAATGGGTCGTTGATTCCACTAAAAAAAGGCTGGCAGCGAACTCCTCCGGCGTAAAGGAGGCAGGCGCTGTTGCGATGATAAGAACACAGGAGGCGGTTTCCTGCACTGAAATAGAGCCGTCCAAGTAAGATAAAGACATTCTCCTCCAGGAGGCTCAAATGAAGATCCGATGGTGGACAGTCATCTGCATCAGCTCGATATTCGCACTGAGCGGGGTCTCCGCCTTCGCACAGGGCAACGGGAATGGACACGGCCATGGCCATGGACACGGCCAGGGAAAGCATCACGACGACGAAGACCAGGGCGGGTGGTATAGAGATCATGGCGGGAGCGATCACGTATACCGCTGGTATCACGAACACGAAGACCAAGGCGACTTACCTCCCGGATTGGCAAGGCGCGACCGATTGCCGCCCGGACTGGAAAGGCAACTGGTGCTTCGCGGTCATCTTCCGCCAGGTCTCGAAAAGAGAATGCATCGCTGCCCGGAAGATCTTGAGCAGGAATTGCCCCCTCCGCCTCCGGATTGCGAGCACGTGATCATCGGCGGCCATCTCGTACTGTGGAATCGGCGAACCAATATCGTCGTAGACATTTTCCACTTCGAGTTCGAATAGCGGCACTGGTGAATCGTCAAATCGTGCGCGGGATGGGAGGCTATTGCGTGTTCTTGGAGCTTCCGGGGCGAAGGTGTGACCAGTTGAAGTAGCGGCCGATGATGCACTTGAGAATGAGATGGTCAGTGCCAGCGGTGGCGCCCCAGCCCGCGCCGATATTAATTTCCCACTTGGGCGAGACGAAGAGATTCACGACGGGGAAGATTTGCTGTTGCTGATTGTGGAGGGTGACGAAATCGCCGAACTTGCCGTAGTAAGCGTAGTACTCGATGCCGAAATTGTAATATTTCGAGGGTTGGTAAGTGAGCGTGGCGGCAGGGCTGAACGTGAGGCCGCGCGGCGCGACGTCGCGGTAATAAGTTTGCTGCTCGACGGGCGTGAAATTGGAGGGCGGGGGAACAACGTGAACGTCATCGACCAGGGTGGTGTTCACGGACCAATACCAACGGCCGATGGTTTGGTCGACGATAGGCATGATTTGCCAGGACCAGGTGGGATTGGAGTATGCCGGGCGAGCGTAGCCGAATTCCGTTGAGAGGCTGACGCCGACGGGCCAGTGCCAACTGGGAGGGATGCGAACGCGCGGGCGGATGTGGTCGCCGACCCATTGAATGCCGTGGCCGTTTTGTTCCGCAGTGAAAACATAGAAGCCGATTTCGGACCAGTCGTTAATGCCTTCCGTGAATTCAACAGTTTCGTGTTCCTGATCTTCCGTGGGCAGCATGCCGAATTGAGTCGTGGTGCTTCCTTGCGCTGTGAGATTGCTGTGGAGTTCGACGAGGAGAGTTTTGGGCGCCATGGTTTCGGAGGGGTAGACCTGGATTTCGTAGTTGTCTTGGGCGCGGGCAGCGCGCGGAAAAAGAAAGACCGCAGCCAATAGAGGAAGAAGCAAAGCGGGAAGCGATTTCTTGGGAAATTTGTCGAGAGGGAGCCCTAGTTTCATTTTGTAGACGGCGAATAGTGTACCGCGCTGTGGAGCAGGATTGCCAATTGGAATTGGCCCTGTGCGAGCGGAGACAACAGATTTATGTGGACTGTTGATTAGGAGCGGGTGCTGGCGCCGATGTTTGCGTGGCTGGTTTTTCGAGGTAGAGCCAGCGCAGGAGGATGTACCAGAGAACAATCAGTATGATGAATTTAACCAGAGGATCGATTGCGTAGGCTCCAGCAAGAGCAGCCCAGGACACGTGAACGGACAGTGCTGATCGATATTGCTGCTGAGCCCAGGCCGTTTCTGGCGCGGCAACGAAACTAATGAGATACAAAATCGACTCCGCGAGTAGATATCCCAAAGCGATCGCGCCGATATAGCTCTCCACGAGAGCTCCCTTCACTCGTTTAGACATGGTTCCTCCCTGCGAGGAGTGGACGATACTTTCTTAGAGAGGTAAACGGACCAACGCCGTAGGCATACCGAGAAAGAAGATATGCGAAGCCAAAACTCACAACTGCCGAGAACAGATTATAGAGCACTGGAGCCAACCCAAACTGATCCAAGAGACCGGTTCTTGAGGAAACGTAGGGCATGCCTCGAATCGCTATTGCCGTGGCGACGAAATACGCGGCGGTGGGGAGCGCCTCCAAAATCGCACGGACTAAGCGGTCAAACGAAAAGAGGATGAGAACAGCGACTGCGACGGCAGCGATGTGCGAGGCTACGAGCGTTTCGCGAAGGGATTTCATGATTTCGCGGCCATTGTCGCAGTTTGGGCTGGCTAGGACAAATGGAATTCCGTCGAATAAGGAAAATTTAACTACCGACGCGCCCGCGGTGTGGGGCTGGAGATGAGCTGGACGAAGTCGCGGTAGAACTTCGCCGTGTTGAGGTCGACGTTTACGGTGATGGGCTGAGCCGCGACATAAGAACAGCAGGTTCCCCGTCGCCCCTCGCTGGAAGGCGCTCGGGACTCGCTCGGAATGACAAACGAACTTGGTTGGGAGCCGGGGGACCAGGCGAGGGTGTCGCCGTAGGTGGGGCCGGGGTCGGTGGAGACGTCGAGGTAGAGCTTTTCGGTGCGCGTGATGATGGATGGATCGAGCCAGGCGATGGCGGCAAGCTCGTCCCACATGTATTCGGAGTCGGCGTATTTGGCGATGTACTGCGCGGCGGGCGAATTGGATTTGGCGATTTCAGCGATCATTTCCTTGGTGAGGCGCGTTTTGATGGAGATGTCGACGGGCGTGTCTGTGATTTTCGCCCAGGGCGCGTGCAGGACGGCGTGAGAGGCTTCGGGATCCATCCAGAAATTGAATTCGCGGCGAGGATTGAGGCGGAATTCAGGATCGGAAGTCTGCGGATTGATGCTGCCGCCCATGACGACGAGTTCCTGCGCGAGCGAGGCGAATTGCGGGTCGATCGTGATGGCAAGCGCGAGGTCCGTGAGCGGGCCGCCAGCGTAAATCGTGACTTGATGCGGATAGCGATGCACCATGCGAATCATGAAATGCGCGGCGTCTTCGGCGGCGGCGTGCGTGTGCGGCGCGCCTTCGACGAGCGGAGGAATCTCGAACGGGCCGTGGGTATGGCCGGGAGGCCAATTCCATGCGCCTTGATAGATGACCTTGCCGTAGAGCGTTTCCCAATGGGCGATGAACTGCGGGGAGTTGTCGAGAGGGAAGACGGCGCCGGGGACGACGGGAATGTCTGTGCGTCCGATGATTTCGAGCATGCGGAGAGTGTGAGCGACTTCGTCGTCGCGCCAGGCGTCTCCGGTGACAACGGTGACGCCGAGGACTTGGGTTTGCGGTGACTGGATGAGGGCGAGGATGGCTTGCTGGTCGGTGGTGGCGGGACCGCGAGCGTCTTCGTCGATGATGATTTTGCGCGGGGATTGGGCGGAGGCGGCGAGAGCGACGAGAAAAAACAATCCAGCAAAAAGCGCAAAGCGAGAGTAGGCGCGAGTCATGCGCGGCATTCTACACGCAGACTAAACCGTGAGTCGTCCTAATCACGAAGATAGCCTACCCAACCTATACGCAGAGCCACATTGTGCTGGGATGGCGTAGCTGGCGCATAATAATCGCGCATCTCAACGCGGATGGCGCTCTTGTAGCTGAGGCGATAGTCGAAGCCGCCGCCGTAATTCAAGGCGTTTCCTGTTCCAAAAAGCCTGGTGTAGCCCGCGGAGACGAACGGAAGAAAATGCCAACCTCGGTCTTTCCAATAGGCAGTTCCTTTGGCCGTCCGACCTTTTCCGGAGGACCCCAAGTTCCACGAGGCCATGTAGTCTAGGGACAGCTCTCCTGAGCCAGTTTTTCCGCTGGTCCATGGCCCTACATAGCCCCCCTCGATTGAGAATCCTCCCCATGCATCAGGCGGCGCCTCATCGAGCGAAGCTCCGGCCTGTAAATCTCCTGCCACATGGCCTTGCTTCGCGAGTACTCCAGCACCAGCAAACATCGTGAACTTAGGGCTGGCGGCATCCTGTGCGCGAGCTGAGGCGCCAAAGATAAGAAAAAGGCCCAAGAGGACTGTAAAGCGCCTGTCTTTCATGGCGCTATTGTACACAGAGTGTCCAAGGAGCGCACGTGGCGGCAGAACTATCCGGCGGATTTGCGCTGGAGGAAGGAATAAAGGACGGGCATGAGAAGCAAAGTGATGAACGTCGAGAGCAAAAGGCCGCCGATGACGGCGAGGGCGAGGGGCTTCTGCAATTCCGCGCCGGAACCGAGGCCGAGAGCAAGCGGCAGAAGGCCGAAGAGAGTGGCGAGCGTAGTCATGAGAATCGGGCGGACGCGGATTTTGCCGGCTTCGACGAGAGCTTCGAAGAGCGGTATTTTTTCTTCTTCCCAGAGTTTGTGGACGTATTCGAAGAGGATGATGCCGTTTTTCACGACAAGGCCGACCATGAGAATGATACCCATGAACGAAGAAACGTTGAGCGCGGTGCCCGTGGCGAGGAGCATGCCGAAGACGCCGAGGAGCGATAGCGGCGCAGCGGACAAAATAATCAGCGCGGAGGCGAACTGGCGGAATTGCACGACGAGAACGATGAAAATCGCGCCGAGAGCGAGAAATAGAACGAACAAGAGATCGTGAAAGGCGGATTGCTGGCTTTCATACTGGCCGCCGATTTCGTAGGTGTAGCCGACGGGCAATTTGATCTGGTCCATTACTTTCTTGACGTCGCTCACGACGCTGCCGAGATCGCGATTTTCAAGCTCGCCGGTCATGGAGATCAGCAGACGCTGATTTTCGCGCTCGAGTGCGCTTTCGCCCTGAACCTGATGCACGTTGGCGATGGCGGAGAGCGGGACGATCTGCTTCGAAGGCGTCAGGACAGGGAACTGCAGGATGTCGTTGTAGTTCATGCGGAAGGAATCAGGGAAGCGGACGCGAATCGGAATGGTGCGATCGGATTCGCGAAGATTGGTGTCCGTGACGCCGAGCAGACCGGCGCTGACTTGCTGCGAAACGTCGGCGGGAGCCATGCCGAGGCGGCCAGTCGCGCCCTGATCGATATCGAAAACGATTTCCGGATTGCCTTTTTCGATGGATTTGAAATCGGCGAGACCCGGGACTTTTTGCAGTTGCGGGCCGATTTGGTCGGCGAGAGATTCGAGCTCGCTCATGTTATCGCCGAAGACCTTGACTTCGATGGGCTGGGGAGTGCCTTCGAGATCGCCGAGCATGTCCTGGAGGATTTGCGAGAATTCGACGTCGATGCCGGGAATGTTTTTCGCGATTTGATCGCGCAGGTCGTTGATGACGTCGTCGATGGGGCGGCGATCGGAGGCGGGCTTCAGCTTCACGGTCATGTCGCCGCTATTCTGCTGGGTGACGAAGAGGCCGTTCTCAGCACCCGTGCGGCGTGAAAATGATGCCGTGTCGGGCATGGCGGCGATGCGCTGCTCGATTTTTTCGAGCATGCGGTTGGTTTCGTCGAGAGAAGTGCCAGGCGGAGTGATGTAATCGAGGATGTAGCCGCCTTCATCCATCTCCGGCAGGAAGCCAGTATCGAGCTGGGTATAGAAAAATACGGCTAGGCCAACGCAGGCGAGCGCGGCAAGGGCAACGACTTTGCGGCGGCGCAGGGACCAGCGGACGGCTTTTTCATAGCCGCGATTCACGGGTCCAATGAGCGTTTCGGATTTGTCCTTGTGAGTGTGAGACGTGAGGAAGCGCAAGGAGAACAGCGGAATGATCGTCAGCGCGAAAACGAGCGAAAGAAGAACGGAAATGCCGAGCGTGAGGCAGAGAGCGGTGAAGAATTCGCCGGTGACGCCGGTGAGCAAGCTTAGCGGCAGGAAAACGACGAGGGTGGTGGCTGTGGAGCCGATAACCGCGCCGAGCAATTCCTTCACGCCATTTTCGGCGGCAATCGCGGGAGGTTCGCCGAGGCCGAGATGGCGGTAAATATTTTCAATGATGACGACAGCGTCGTCGATGATTAAGCCGATGGCGATAGCGATGCCGCCGAGAGACATGAGGTTGAGCGTGCCGCCGAATTCCTTGAGGAAGAAAAATGTACCGATGACCGAAAGAGGCAAAGATGTGGCGGCGACGAGAGTGGTGCGCCAGTCGCGCAGGAAGAACCACAAGATGGCGATGGCGAGAAGCGCTCCGATGATGATGGCGTCGCGAACGCTTTTGATGGATTCGGAGACGAACTGAGCGAGGTCGTAGTCGATGGAGAGATGCAGGGTCTTGGGGATCGCGGAGCCGAGGTTGCTGATCATGCTCCTGATCTGACCGGCGATTTGGAGAATGTTGCCGTCGAGCTGACGGGAGATCTCGATGGTGGCGGCGGGCTTGCCATTGCCGGTGACGAGCATGGTGGGATCGGCGACGCCGTCGCGGACGATAGCAATGTCGCTCAAACGCACGGGAACCTGATCTTGCGTGGCAATGGTCGCGTTGCGAATGTCGTCGAGGGTGTGGAATTGGTCGTCGGTGAGGATCTGATATTGGAGATAGTCTTTGGGGAGACGGCCGACAGCGGCAACGTCATTCGTCTCGGCGAGTTCCGTGGCGACATCATTCAGAGAGAGGCGATGCGCGAGCAATTTCCCAGGGTCGACAATGACGGAGACTTCACGCAGGTCAGTGGCCTGAACTTCAACCTGGCCGACACCCTGAACGCGCGTGAAGAGCGGGCGCAAGTCGTAATTGGCGTAGTCGTAAAGGTCGGCGTCGGGGACGTTTCCATTCAGGACGAGGCTGAGGACGGGATAAACCGTCGGGGATTCCCATTCGACTTCGATTTCGGTGTCGGGAGGGAGGGCCCCTTTTGCTTCGCTGACGCGGCCCTGGACGAGCTGCAGGGCGTACTTCATGTCCATGCCGGAATTGAAAAGCACGCCGATTTCACTAGCACCGCGAATGGTCTTCGAGCGAACACGGCTGACGCCCTGCACGCCGCTCATGGCTTCTTCGATAGGCTTGGTGACGGAGAGCAGCATGGCCTGCGGAGACAAATCGCCCGAATGGACGAGAATCATGATGCGAGGGAAATCGAGATTCGGATAGATGTTGCTCGGAAGCGTGTAAAAGGAATACACGCCAGCGATGGTGAGAAAAGCGGTGAGGAGATAAACCGCGTAGCGATTGTTGCGGCAGACTCGGACGATGTTCATTGTTTCACTTTGATTTTCGCAGTATCGCCGAGGCCATAGCCGCCGGTCTGGATGATAGTGTCGCCAGCCTTCACGCCGTCGAGAATTTCCGCGCGGCCATTCGACTCGATGCCGATCTTGACATCAGCCGCTTTGGCTGTGTCGCCGGTGACTTCATAGACTTGCGTCTGGCCGGATTCATCGTGGTAGACGGCTTCGACCGGTACGGTAAGTGCGTTCGGGTGTGTTTCCAGAGCGACCTGCGCGGTCAGGTACATTCCCAAGCGCAAAACGCCGCCGGGATTCGCGATACGGATGCGAATCGAGCCCACATTGGTCGAGGGATCGACCGACGGGGAAATGGCGGTGACGCGGCCGGTGAAGGTCTTGCCGGGAAGCGCGTCACTTGAGATAGGAATGGTCTCGCCGACGTGAACTTTGCTGAGATAAGCGGCTGGCAAGTTCGCCGTGAGATCCACTTCGTTGATATTCGCGACTTCGGCGATGAGTTGCGCGCCAGTGCCGTCGACCTGCTCGCCAACGCTCGCGTAACGCTTCGCGACGACGCCATCGAGCGGGGAAATAACCTGCGTCCGCTCCATTTGAAGTTTTGCAGATTCCTCGCCGGCTTCCGCTTGCGTTTGGGCCGCTTCAGCGACGCTGGCCTGAGTGCGGGCGTCCTCAAGGTCTTTACGGGCTACGATGCCGCGCTGGAAGAGCGTTTCATTGCGCGCGAGACTCTGCTGCGCGTTTTGAAGACTTGCCTTTGCTTGTGCGAGGGCCGCTTGGGCCTGCTGCAACTGTTCGGCGTAGGTGCGGCTGTCGATTTCGGCGAGGACTTCGCCTTTGTGGACGCGATCGCCTTCGGCGACGTTGAGCGCGGAAATGCGGCCGGCGACGAGGGCGCTCAGTTTTACATCCTGATTCGGCAAGGCAATGACGTTGCCATTGAGCGCAGCGACTTGCTTGATATCGCCGCGAACCACTTTTGTCAGAGTTACCTCGGCTGTGAGCTGAGGCTGGGATTCTTGATCGTCGCTTGCGCCATGCGAACATCCGGTGATGAGGAACGCGGGCACGGCGAAGGATATGAGCAGCGCGGCGGCGCACCAGAAGCAGTTCTTTCGCGTCGTTTTCCTCAAATTTCTCGATGTCATTTTTCTTCGCACTGTCTTTCTGGCCGCGCCCGCAGCCGATTCAGTCGAGAGGCGCTCCAACCGTCTCTTCCAGTTGCGCAAAAGCTTGCTGAACCGCGAACAGGCTTTGCAAATACTCTTCGCGGACTTGCTGGACGTTTTTCTGCGCTTCAAGAACAGAAAGAATGTTGGCCTTGCCGGCGCGGTAACTTTCCTCCGCCATGCTTTCAAGGCGCTCGCTGGCTGGCAGGAGCGACGCATTATAAAGTTGCGCCTGGGTTTCGCGCGAATCGAGTTCAAGGTAGGCCGATTCCACACGGCCCTCGACGGCGCGTCGCGTCGCGAGGGATTGGTCCTGAAGGGCAATCAAACTCGCGGAAGATTCAGCGATTTCGCCTTGATTGCGGGAGAAAATCGGGATCTCCATGCTTGCCTGGCTGCGCGGGCCATAACGAAAATTATGAGGCGCGTTGTAATCGACGCCGAGCGAGAGTGTGAGATTCGGGACGCGATCGGCTTTATAAAGAGCGAGCTGGCTCTGCTCGACTTTCTCTTCCTGAGTGATTCTCTGCAGCTCAGCATTGGCGGCACGGGCGCGAGTGAACAGCGTATCGAGGGCAGGTTTGGCGGGCAAATCGGAAAGCAAATTCACCAAATCCCAATCGGTCGAGGGAGGTTCGCTGAGCAGGGCGTTCAATTCATTGAGCGCGACCCTTGCTTCCTTTTGCGCGACTTCATAGTCGGCTTGCGCCTGGGAGACTTCGAGTTCAGCCTGAAAAACTTCGAGCTGCGGAACGTCGCCGGTCTCATAGCGTTGCTGGGCGATGTCGTGGAGGCGCTGGGCAAGCTTCAGCGTGTCATTTTTCTCCTCCGTCACACCGCGCGCGAGCGCAAGAGCGAAGAATGCGTCGCGGACGTTTTGGCGGAGTTGTTTTTCGAGCGCGGAGATGTCGTCGTCGGTAAGACCCTCTTCCGCGTGCGCGAGATCGATGCGTTTTTGGCGTTTGGAGTTGAGTTCGATGGGCATATCGAACCACCAGCCTTCGTGCGGGTCATCGCGCAAGGCATTGAAATTGCCGGTGGGATTTGGCCGTTCCTGGGCGATACGCACACCGGCGGCGGAGACGGTGCGCTGCGCGCGAGCAGCGATCAAATCGAGATTCTGACGTTCCGCCATGTCGAGAGCTTGAGCGAGAGTCAATTTTTGCACTGACAAAGCGGCGGAGGGCGGCGCGTCCTGCGCACTCGAAGGAGGAACGATCGCACAGGAGGCCAGAAGCGCCATAGCGGCGAACGCCATGCGGTTCATCGTAACTCGGCCTCCTTTCGCCATGGTTGCGATCCAGGTGAAAGGTATCCGCATAGACGCTCGTTGGCAAGCATCGTGTTCACATCTCAGTGTAGCCGGGCGGTCAACGCCAGAACCTTTAATGAAGATTAATTTTTATTTAGTTTTTTGACTGGCCATTCTCGGTCTGGCGGGGAAAAGAGATGGTGAATGTCGAGCCGGAGCCCGGTTCACTGGCGCATTCGATGGTTCCACCTTGAGCGCGGACGATTGCTTGCGCGATGGCCAGGCCGAGGCCGCCGCTTTGCGCTTCTGCAGAGTCAGGCTGGAGACCGCGATAGAAGCGCTCGAAAATATGCGGAAGATGATCGGCCGCGATTCCCACGCCCTGATCCTGAAACTGGACTTGCACCGTTCCATTCTCGGCAGCCAATTGCACATGAATGCGGCTCTCCGCTCTGGAATATTTCAAGGCGTTGTCGAGAAAAACGAGGAACAGTTGACGGAGAAAAGCCTCGTCGCCGGTGTAAGGAACTTCCGCGGACAACTGGCGTTCGATGGCAATTCCCTTAGCGCGCGCACGCGGCGCAACAAGCGCACAGGCTTCTTCGAGGACTTCGTTGAGGTAAACGGGATCGTGGGCGAGACGCAACTGACCGGCATCCGCCATGGCCAGCGTGAAAAGACCCTCGACAATGCGGCTGAGTTTTTTCAATTCGCTGTCAATGATTTCGAGAGCGCGGTGGTATTCCTCGGGCTTGCGCGGCTCTTTCAAGAGCAACTCGGTTTCACCTTGCAGAATCGAGAGCGGCGTGCGCAGCTCGTGAGAAGCGTCGGAGACGAATTGGCGCAATTGGAGGAGGGCGCCCTCCATGCAGACAAAAAGCTTGTTGAACGCGTCCGCCAGCCGGCCAAGCTCATCATCACGATTCGCGGAGGCGATGGGCAGTTCATTGGGCGTGGCTCGCTCGGGCATTTTCCCTGGAGGACCAACTCTGACGCGATCTGCCATGCGCGAGGTTTCCTGCGTGAGTGCGGCAATGGGTTTGAGGCTGCGGCCGACGTACCAGGCTGAGACTCCGCCGAGAATCAGCAGGGTGCACGGAAAGAGAATGAAGAGCAGAGCGCGGAAGCGTGTCAAAATCTCATAAATATCATGCATGGGTATGGCGAGAATCAGGATGCTGTCGCCAGTGGGACGATGTATGGGCGCGATGCCCAGACGCAGACGACCGAGGACAGGGTCGCGAGCGGTTTGTAACTGCTTCGTGCTGCCGGTCCATGCGATGGCGTGGCCATTGAGATTTTTTGAAAGTGCGCGGACACGGCCAGAGAGATCGACAGTCTCGAAATATTCGCCCGGGATATCCATGGCGACAATGTCCGCGTCGTTTGGGTCCGTTGCTATGTCCGCCGCCACAGGCGCTTCGGCCTCGATGAGGCGATGATCGAATTCCGTGTGTATGACGGTTTGCAATGCGAGATAGAAGACTACATAGGAACCGGCGAGGAGTACGCCGACGGTGACGCAAAAGAGCAGCATCATACGCACGCGCAACGATAGGGTGCGCTTCATTCGGCCGCTCCCAGGCGGTAACCGACACCGCGCAGCGTGTGGACGAGCTTCGAGGCGTGGCCCTGATCGATTTTTTGGCGGAGGCGATTGATGTAGACATCGACGAGGTTGGTTTCGCTGTCGAAGTGAGAGTCCCAGACATGTTCGATGATTTCGCTGCGCGTGACGGCGTCGGGCGCGCGCATGAGCAGGAGCTCAAGGAGAGCGAATTCTTTCGAAGTCAAAGGCACTTTCTTGGCGGCGCGCGTGACACTGCGGCGATGGCGGTCGAGCTCCAAATCACCGCAGCGCAATTTCGCTTCGCCCCGGCGAAACCCGCGGCGAACAAGGGCGCGGACGCGGGCTTGCAGTTCAGCGAGGGCGAATGGCTTCGTCAGATAATCATCGGCGCCAGCATCGAGGCCCTCGACGCGCTGCTCGACGAGGCTGCGCGCGGTCAACATAAGAATCGGAGATTGGATTTCCGCGTGGCGGAGCTTGCGGCACAGCTCGATGCCGCTGATTCCAGGAAGACGGACATCCAGAAGAATCGCATCATACGAATTTTCGAGAGCCGAGCGCAGGCCATCTTCACCGGTGGAAGCAACGTCAACCGCATAAGCAGTCTCGCGCAGCGCGCGAGCCACGAAGCTCGCCACCTTGCGTTCGTCTTCGACGAGGAGAATGCGCATAGCGGCCAGTCTTTTGGGTGCTATGTGGATTATACGGCGAGAAGCGCCACAAAGTATCGCGGCAGTGGGCGTGAGATGCAAGGCGCCCCGCTACCTATGCGACTGCTGCAGGGGGTTGCCAGCCGTATAGCGGCTGGCCTGCATCCTGGTCTGAATCACGCGCAGTATCGAGTCGCGCGCGATGATTCCGATGATGTGGCCGTCATCGAGGACGGGCATTTGATTGACGTCTTCACTCTGCATGCGCTCGAGCACCCCAGTGACCGGTTCACTCGGCGCCACCCAATGAATTTTCGACTGGGGCACCATGGCCGCTTGAACAGAAGTGTTCGCCCACTCGTCGCGGGGGAAGCGCTGAACTTGATGCAAGGTGACCAAACCAACGGCCATACCATTTCCGGTGACGACGTGGCAGCGGCGGCCGGTGCGGAGAACTTCGCGGACGTAATCTTCGAGTGAAATGTCGCGCGAAACAGTCGGGACGTCGGCCGACATAATATCGCCGGCGCGCAGGCCGATCAGGGAATTGCGAATAGCCACTTGCGCATAAGTCGCTTGCGCGCCGGATAGTAAGAACCAGCCGATAAACGCGAGCCACAGGCCGCCGAACCAGCCGCCGAGCAATTTCGACGCTTCGCTATTCTGCTGAAGAACGGCCCAGAGGCCGAAGACGATAAGCAAATAGGCAAAAAATTGACCAGTGGCCGAAGCGACTTTGGTCGCTTTTTCGAAGTTCTTTGTTGCGCCCCAGACTATCGCGCGAAAGACACGGCCGCCATCCATCGGGAAGCCGGGAATCAAGTTAAAAACTCCAAGCGCAAAATTGATCCAACAGAGCCACATCGCTCCGGTTTGAAATCCGCCGGGCGGCATCAGGCGCATCAGTCCATAAAATGCAGCCGAGAGGACGAAACTCGCAATCGGCCCAGCGACGGCGATGTTGAATTCCTGCCTGGCATTATCAGGATCGCGCTGGATCTGCGCCAGTCCGCCGAAGACAAAAAGTGTGATGGAGACAACAGGGATCTTGTAGTGCTTGGCGACGACGCTGTGGCTCAGTTCGTGGAATACGACGGAACCGAAAAACAAAAGGCTCACGCAGATGCCGAGGAGCCAGTATTGCGCCTGAGACATACCTCCGTGCGCCTGCTGAAACATCTCGGCCAAAGAAAAAGTGATTAGCGCAAAAATAATGAACCACGTGGCGTGAAGGTATAGTGGGATCCCCAATACCTTCCCCAAGCGGATGCCCGAATGCTGCTGCTCCATGTCCTAACCAATCCTTCCACCCGATTATAGCTTGAGACGTGGCGTGTGCGTCGCGGTTTCACGCTCGTGTCTGGCGCGACACGCGAGACGCCTGTCTGGGTTCCGCTATCTCCTGTGTTTTCAACATGCTCACAAATGGCCGTGACCGTGCGATTCTCACGTCTGAAGGCAAATAAAAACCAGGAGGAAGTGATGCGGCGGACGCAAGGACAAACGGTAAAACGAAGTAACTCTCGGAGCCAGGCTTTTATTCAAACGAAATATCAAGTCACGGCGCTGGCTGTACTCGCCCTCGCGCTGGCGGGAAAGAGTGCGGCGCAAGAGCGCCCCCTTCGACGTACGGCCGATACGGAAGCTGTGCCTGTGTCAGCTGTGGCTTCGGAACGACGAATCATCGTCAGCATTCCGGATCGGCGACTTGCGCTGGTTGAAAATGGCTGCGTGATGCTCATGTTTCGCGTGGCCGTGGGAGCGCCTGCAAGCCCCAGCCCCGTGGGTGAATTTCGCGTCGTGAACCTCGTGACGGACCCGGTCTACTACCACCCGGGACAAGTGATTCCCGCAGGGCCGGAAAATCCGGTCGGGCCGCGCTGGATTGGACTGAGCGCCAAAGGATACGGCATTCACGGCACGAATGAGCCGCGGATGATCGGACGGCGCGCTTCGCACGGATGCATCCGCTTAAGTAATGCCGACGTCAAGATTTTGTTTGCGCACCTTCGCGTTGGCGACGTGGTCGAGCTGCATGCGACGCGCGACGCCGAGACGGCCCAGCTTTTTGGTGATGGCGATGGGAGCGCGCATGTCCTGGTCGCTTCCGCAGCTGAACCGAAGGCCGGAGCTATCGATCCAGTGCATGCGACGGCCACGGCGAGCGCGACCGCGCAATGAACGAGACGAAAGCGAGGGTACGAACATGAGCACGCAGCTCGCAGAGAAGATTTTCAGCGCGGCAGTCCTTTTGACGGCAGTAGTTACTTCCACCGCGATTGCGGCGGGGCTGGAGTGGCTGTGCCTGCGGACGATGATGATCTTGATGCCAGCCAAGCTTGCCGCGCGCGATGAGATTCGTATCCCGGTTCGGGCCAAGTCCTGAATGGTGGGAAGGGAACGAGAAGGGGAGGGGGGAAAATGCTTTTTCTGAGAGGTTTGCTATTTACGGCTGGAATCGCGCTGCTGATTGCCGCTGCTTTCATCGTGGCGTACGATTTAATTTATCTTTACGAGCTTGACCGTGTCGCTCGGCGTTTGTTTATAAAAGCTGCGCCCGACGCATCCCCTTTGCCGCCGCGATCACGGAAACCAATCCGCTGGAATGATGCCGGCAGGATTGCAGGAGCTTCCACCGTCGCACTTCTGATTTCTTTAAGCATTGTGGTGATTCCTGATGGCATGGCGGGCGTCCGTGTGAGCCAGATTTCCGGCATTCACCCGGGGACGCTCTATGCAGGCGTGCATCTCGTCGTGCCGCTCATGCAGCGCGTATCGACCTATGACATTCGCGACCAGGTATATGCGACGGCGGCGCAGGAAAACACGAAGGAGCATCTGGCCGTGCTGAGCGTCGAGGCACAGGAGGGTCTGCCGATGGGTATTGCCGTAACAGTGCGCTATCGGCTGGACCCGCGAAGGCTCGATTTTGTGGAGGAGAATATCCCACAGCCGATCGACCAGAAAATTGTTGCGCCGGTCGTCGAGGCGACGTTCCGAGAAGTCGCGCCGGAATACGTAGTGCGAGATATCTTTTCCGAAAAGCGCTTCGAGTTTCACCAACGCGTCACGGACTTGATCACTTCGCGGCTGGCCAGCGACGCCATCGTGGTGAAAGAAGTTCTGGTGCGGCGAATCGTGCTGCCGCCGGAGTATGCGCAAGGGCTGCAAAATATTTTGCTGAAAGAGCAGCAGGGCGAGGAAATGACCTTTGAGCAGGAGATCGAAGCCAAGCGCGTGAAGATTGCCGAATATCAGGCCGAGGAAAACAAAGTCCGGCAGGTGAAACAAGCGGAGGCGAGCGCGCAGGCGCGCGTCATCGGCGCCAAGGCGGAATCGGATGCGATGCAGTACACGCTGCCGTTGAAACAGAAGCAAATCGAGCAGGCGCGGCTGGAAGCGAAGGCGCGCAAGGAAGCGACGCTCGAAAATGCACAGGCGGAAGCGCAGGCGAAAGTCATTGACAGTCAGGCCGAGCAGCAAAGCCAAGAGCTTCTGGCCAAGGCCGACGCGGATCGCATTCGCATCACCGGCGCGGCCGAGGCGCAGGAGTTGCAACTGGAAGGAGCCGCACTCAAAGGCAATCCACTGCTGATTCAAAAAATCGTTGCAGAGAAACTGTCGGACAAAGTTCGCATCATGATGGTGCCGATGGATGGCAAATTTTTCTTCACCAACGGCGTGCTCGATGCGCCGCTGGGCACTGACGCGCCTCCCGCGACGGCTAATGATCCGCCGACTCCGCGCGGAGGCAGCCAGTGATGCGAGTTCCCGGGCGGCTGAACAGCCGTCGCAGCCGGGTAACTGCTGGCCAAACCCCTGTGGGTGGCTTCGCTCCCGCCGCAGCAAAGCCACCCGCCAGCGGTTCTTCGAGAGCGACCTGCTGGGGGATGCGAACTCGTTGGGCACACGCTCTTCGAGCGCATGCGTTGCGGAGAAACCGCGTGTGCTATGATGGCCCGCGACGCGCGTGTGGCGCGATCCCATGCTTTCCTTCCGCCGAAATTTGTTCTTCCGCATCGCCGATTGGCTTGCATTTTTGTTTTTTGCTCTCGCTGCGGTTGGCGCGCATGCATCCCCGCAATCCTCAGCGCGAACCGAGACACAGTCGAAGGCCGCCACAACAGAGCAGTCATCAGAGAGCCAGGAAAAAGCGCAGACAGAGGAGCAGGGATTGACATCCGCGGCACGCGAGCTAGCACGCAAGGTCGCCGGAGCGGTGGGCGTCGACGTGCAAGCTCTTGTCGCCCTTTCGAGCCCGCCCGCAAATCTTTCTTCAGTTTCACAGACGGAATTTCAGCAGGCATGCGACGCTTTCCGCGGCGAAATGGCCAAAGCAGGGAAGACCTTGCAATCCGCGGCGGCGCAGCCGCCGGCGAATGTCTCGCTGACGATTACACTTTCTGAAAATCTTTGGGAGTATTTGTGGGTTGCGCAAGTGAATGGGTACGGCGCTGTGAAGACGTTTTTCGTCGCTGTTCCGCGGGACCGCGTGAGCGCGGCGCAGCGATTCCAACCGTCGCTCGTGCTTCAAAAACAATTCATTCTCAGCTCGCCTGAGCCAATTCTCGATGTGGCGTTGCTACCGGCGAAAGAGGGTGCGCACGAGGAACTTCTGGTGCTGCAGCTGGAGCGCGTCGGGCTTTACACGCAAGAAAATGGAGCGTGGGAACTTCAATTTGACACTTCGCAAGCTGTGGACTTTGGCCTCTTTCGCCTGCCACGGGATGCGCGCGGACGATTACAGCCTGACGAAAATGGCCAGGAACACGCCGTACTGCCGGGCATCGACTGCAGCATTGCGCTTGCTGGAACAGCGCTCGTGCCGTCCTGCAAGCAGACCAATGTCGGCTGGCTTCCCTCTCTTCGTTTCCCGAGCGCTTCCACTCTTCAGCCGACGGGTTCAACGGATGAAAACACTTTTACACTTCCTGCAACGGGAACGCAGGAGTTCGATTCGCTTGCGTTTTTCGCGCCTCCGCCTGCCTCCGGAGCTTCGCTCGATTTCGTCGCTGCGGCACCGGATGGCCGGGCATTGCTATTCGATGGATCGTCGACACCGGTCGCCACTATTTCCGGTTGGGGCAGCGACATCGCCGCGCTTTACTCTTCCAGCCGAAATCGGTGGCCGTTGCTTGTGACCGGCACGGGTGATTGGACTACGGCTGATACGCTTCAGGCTTTCCATATCGTTGATCGGAAGGCGACACCGGCGAGCGACGTTCTGGAATTCGACGGGCCGATCACGACGCTGTGGTCCGAGGGAGAAAATAGGGCGCTCGCGGTTTCGCGGAATCTCAAGACAGGAATGTATGAAGCGTACTTTATTCGCGCAAATTACAACCAGTAGCCTCTTGGCAACTGCGCTATTTGCGGCCATCGCTGCATTCGCGGCGCGGAGGCCGCGCTATGGCGGCACGCTGTTCATCGATTTCGAAGGCCGAATCAGTTCTCTCGATCCGGCGCAGACCCCGGATTCCATTGCGGATCGCATCGCACAGAATCGCATATTCGAACTGATTTCGGACCGCCTGGTTATGCTAGATCAATTCGGCCAGCCGCAACCTGCGCTGGCGGTTTCATGGACGCATGACGAGACGTACAAGCATTGGGAATTCATGCTTCGCAATGTGAAATTGCAGGATGGAAGCCTCATTGCTGTACAGGCTGTTGTTGACTCGCTGCAAGCGGCGAATCCTTCGTGGCATGTTTCTTTGCGCGCCGATAATGGGCCGGCAACGGCCGGTCCGTCGACTTCAAAGGTGATAATCGACTTCGACGCGCCACAGCCGGATTTGTTATATCGCTTGGCGGAGCCGCACAATTCAATTCTCGTTCGGCAGGCTGACGGGTCGTTCGCTGATACGGGACCGTTTCGCATAGTGACCTGGGAACCAGGGAATCACGCTGCGCTCACCGCAAACGCCGATTACTGGAACGGGCGGCCGTTCGTTGATGCAGTCGACATTCAAATGGGCCGTACGATTCGCGACCGAATGATCGATCTCGACCTTGGAAAGGTGGACATTGTCGACGTGGCGGCCGATCGCGCGCGGATTGATGCTTCGCGCGGCGTGCGCATCTCTGCTTCTCCTCCTTCTGAGTTGCTCGCGCTAGTGTTTCTTCGTTCGACGACAACGAAAGACGTTCGCGTGCGCCAGGCGCTTTCGCAGGCGATTGATCGCGCGTCCCTGGTCGATTTTGTGTTGCAAAAAGAAGGAGAGCCTGCAAGAGGGCTTGTGCCGCAATGGTGCTCAGGCTATGCCTTTTTATTTTCGCTGCCGGGCGCCGTGCTCCAAAGCACAGGAGCCATGACGCAAACCCCTTCCTCCGTGGCGCTCAAGCTGGGCTATGATTCCGCCGACGCCATGGAACGCTCTATTGCCGAGCGAATTGCCGTGAACGCGCAAGCGGCAGGGATACCTCTTTCGACTCATCCGATGCCAGGTGGGACAGCGAACTGGCAGGGCCTGGACGCGATGATCGTGCGCCTGCCCCTTTCTTCACCGGATCCTGCCGTGGCGCTCGAAGATTTCCTGCAAGCGCTCGCGCCAGTTGCCGATTTGGATTCTTCACTCGCGGGGCCGCTCTCCGATCCCACGAGCCTTGACGAACTCTACTCCCGCGAACGAGCCGTCATCGATACGTATGGCGTGATTCCCCTCGCGCACGTCCCGGAAGTCGTGGGGCTGAGCGCGCGCGTGCGCGACTGGATGCCGATACATTCCGGCACGTGGCGCCTCGCCAATGTGTGGCTCGATGGAGCGCAGCCGTGAGCTTCCGCTTCAAGATGTTCGTTCTTTTTCCGATGGTGGTCGTCGCCGCGGTTGCAGTTGTCGCGTTCGGCGTCACGATTTCGACGCGACGCGCCTTCGAACAACTCGACGCATCGCACACGGAGGCCATCGTAGGACAATTCCAGCGGGAGTTTTCGAACCAGAAACAGGAGATTATTGGGCGCATTGAGGATATCGCCAATGCCGAAGCGACGCTCACGATGGCTATGAATCTCAGCACGCACCGTCAGGATCCCTCTGTTTACGGGAACGATGCCTCGAGCGTGGGAAATGCGCATCAGCTTGATTTCCTCGAGTTCGTTGACAGCGACGGGAGCATCATTTCTTCGGAGCAATGGCCTGCGCGGTTCGGCTACAAGGAAAGCTGGCTGCTCGAAAAAACGGACTGGACGTCGCGTGGCGCTTTCCTTGCCGAGATGGACACGCCGGACGGTGCGGCGCTGGGTCTGATCGCTGTTCGCACGGTGCCGATTGGCAATGCGACTTTTTACATTGCCGGCGGCGAGCGGCTCGGCAAATCATTCCTTTCATCCCTCAGCTTGCCCGCGGGAATGCGCGCGCTGCTTTACACGAAACTGACGCCGAATTTTTCCGCCGTGAACCTGACCGACGTGAATGGGCCAGTCAATCAGGCCACGCGTTTGGCGCCTCTTGTCGAAAACGAATTCGCGCAGCCGGAAGAGTTCGCGACCACGATTCAATGGACGCGCAAAGCGAGTTCGGAAGAAGCGTTCCATGTTCTGCCGCTTTTCGGACCGGGCGGCGATGCGGCAAAGGATTTGCTCGGCGTTTTTCTTATCGGCAGTTCACGCCGCGACCTGGTGCTGCTCGAACGTCGCATTCTATGGCTGGCGCTGGCCGTCGGCGGCATGGCGCTGGCGCTAGGGATTCTTCTAAGTTGGTGGGCAGCGATGCGCGTAACGCGCCCCGTCGGTGAACTTGTCACTGGCGCACAGGAAGTCGCGGCCGGGAATTGGCACGCTCGTGTGAATATCGCTTCTGGAGACGAAATTGGCACGCTTGCACAAGCATTCAACTCCATGACCGAGCAGCTCGTGGGTCAACGAGAACGGTTGGTGCAGGCGGAACGTGTCGCCGCATGGCGCGAGCTGGCCCGCCGGCTGGCGCACGAGCTGAAGAATCCGCTCTTTCCGTTGCAGATCACGCTGGAAAACCTGCGTCGCGCACGCGAGCAGAATTCGCCGGATTTTGATGAAATTTTTCACGAATCCACGGCCACATTGTTGGCGGAGATTGAAAATCTGAAAGCGATCGTTGGCCGCTTCAGCGATTTCGCAAAAATGCCGCAGCCTGAGCTGCAGTTTACGAATGTGAATGAAATCGTCCACGGCATCATTCGCCTTTTCGAGCCGCGGTTCACCGCACTGGGGGAACCGGAGATAAAAATGGATTTGCAACTCGCCGAAAAATTGCCCGTGATCCAAGCAGACACGGCGCTGCTGCATCGCGCGCTCGGCAATTTGGTTCTCAACGCACTGGACGCTATGCCATCGGGCGGCACATTAAAGATTCGGACTTTGCGGCACGATGGCGGGGTGCGCTTGGAGGTGTCCGACACCGGCGCTGGGCTGACGCCCGAGGAATGCGCGCGACTTTTCACGCCGTATTACACGACCAAGCAACATGGCACAGGACTCGGACTCGCCATCGTGCAGTCCGTGGTGAGCGATCACGGTGGACGCATCTCTGTCGTAAGTGAACCGGGGCAAGGCGCGACATTTGTCATTGATTTGCCTCCGACGCCACCGGTGACAATCGAAGCACATGAGGAAGCTCGCGCAGCACGGGAGGTCTGACGTTTGATGTCCGCGAAAGCGCACATTCTGATCATCGATGATGACGCGAATACGCTCGCGTCGCTCGCGCGTGCATTTCGATTGTCGGGCCACGAAGCGACGGTCTGCGACAACGCCGGGCGCGCTCTGGAGATGGCCCGCGATGGGCATTTCGATTTGATTCTTTCGGATGTGGTGATGCCCGGCAAAGATGGCATCGCGCTGCTGGAGGAAATGAAGAATCTTGGCGTCGCCTCGCCCGTGGTGATGATGTCAGGGCAAGCGACGATCGAAATGGCCGTGCGCGCCACGCGGCTGGGTGCGGCAGATTTTCTTGAAAAACCGATTTCGACGGAAAAACTTCTGCTCACAGTGGAAAACTCACTGAAGCTCGCGCGTTTGGAGCAGGAAAATCGCGACTTGCGCCGGCGCGCGGGGCGTCACCAACTCATCTGGGCAAGCCCGACGATGAGATCGCTGATGGCGGAGATAGAGCGCGTGGCAGCAAGCGAAACGCGCGTGTGCATTCGCGGAGAGACGGGCACGGGCAAAGAGCTTGTGGCGCGAACGCTGCACGAAAAGAGCGCGCGCCGCTCCGGGCCGTTCGTCACGCTGAATTGTGCCGCGGTGCCTGCGGAGCTATTGGAATCAGAGCTTTTCGGCCACGAAAAAGGCTCGTTCACCGGGGCGGCTTCGCGGCACATTGGAAAATTTGAGCAAGCGCATCGGGGCACGCTCTTCCTCGACGAAATCGGTGACATGCCCGCGCCGATGCAGGCTAAACTGCTCCGCGTGCTCGAAGAAGGCGAAATCGAGCGCGTCGGCGGCGACCGCGCGATTTCGGTGGACGTGCGCGTGATTGTCGCGACGCATCGCAATCTTGAAGACGAAGTACGGCGCGGCGCTTTCCGGCAGGATTTGTACCACCGGGTTTTCGTTTTTCCGGTTGTGCTGCCGCCTTTACGCGAGCGCATTGAGGACATCCCCGTGCTTGCAGAACATTTTGCACGGCAGGTCGCGGAACAAAATACGTGGAAGCCGAAGAGATTTTCTGCAGAAGCGATAGAACAACTTTCGCGGTACGCATGGCCTGGGAATGTGCGCGAGCTGCGCAACGTGGTGGAGCGGGTGATGCTCCTTGCACCGGGAGATGAGATTGACGCCATGTCGGTCCGGCAGGCGTTACCGCAGGCGGATTCGGCAGGTGCGGCTGGCGATCCTGCCGGGACTGCGGGCAGTGCCGCCGCAGGGCCCGGCGCGACGAGGGCGATGTCTTTCGGCACCATGACCGAGCGGGTGGATGCGTTCGAACGCGAGACGATTCTCACCGAGCTCAAGCGCCATCATCACCACATGACCAACACCGCCAAGGCGCTCGGACTTGAGCGCAGCCATCTCTACAAGAAGTGCCAGCACCTGGGGATTGATCTTCGTTCGCTCAGAAAAGAAGAGGACTGAGCAGAGAAAAGCTCCAAGGCGCCAGTAGCAGACCAGCGCTCTGTGCTTATGATCCCATTGCTGACGTGGCCGATTCCGGCGGAGCGAAGATTTTTTGCAAGAGGAGGTGCGTCGGGAGATAGATCACCACGACTAGGCCTAGCCACATGAGCGCGAGATGCACTGGCTCCGGGCCCCACATGCAGTGCAGGATCGGGTCGCGAAAAACATAATTGATGTTTAGCGCTGGATTGGTATAGCGCGCTGCGACCATGGCCAGAGCGGCAATCGAACTTTGGAAAACGAATCCGCCGCGATCGTATCCGGCGCGCTTGAGCGACCAGAGCAACAGAATCGGCCAGACAACATGGAACAGAGAAAGCAAGCGCACCCAGAGCGGATAATGCACGTCCCACATATATTCGGTGCCACCCCATAAATGGTGGCCAAAAAACAACCTCCATCCCGCGTCGAGGTCCCAGAGCAAATCGGCGAGAATCGATGAAACGGCCTGGCTTGACAGCAGCCGGGAATTTCCAAACCAAAATCCCGCGCACGTAAGAATCACGGCGATGTCGCAGAGATGGATGAAATTCGCAGCGCCCCATGTGATCCAATACGCGGGAATCCATACGGCAAGCCAAATCACACTGGCCCAGCGGACCCATCCTGGAAATTCCATGTCTTTTGGTATGTGCATATTCGTTTCGCGGGGATGACTTGCAGGGAGAATGCCAGCATCCGCGCCTTTTAAGAGCAGACATGGTATCAAATTCTCTATATGATTTCGCAAAACTCACGGAAACCAAAAAACTATTCGCGTAAGTGCACAGAGCTGCGGAGAGAAAGTGGCGAGGGGAGAAGTTGCATGCGAAAATGGAATGAGAATTAGGATGGAGTGAAAAAGGATGCATGGAGCGGAAATCGCGGGTGCTACGGCGCTGGGAGCGGCTATCGTTGGTGCCTGGGGTGCGGTGCATCCGCAATCGCAGATTTTTGGGCGAACGATTCGTGAAACAGGGAACGCACAAACGCTCGCATTGACATTCGACGACGGCCCGAATCCCGCTGTGACGCCGGAGTTGCTGGAACTGCTCGGCCAGCATAATGCGCGAGCCACATTTTTCCTGATGGGCAGCCGCGTGCGTGCGTTTCCGGAAATCACGCGGGAAATCGCGGCGCGCGGGCACACGGTCGGAAACCATACCGAGACGCATGCGAACTTGACGTTTCTTACGCCCGCAAAATTGCGAGCGGAGTTGAATCGTTGCAGCGAAGCGATTCACGCAGCCATCGGCGGTGAGGAATTGAGCTGGATGCGCCCGCCATTTGGTTTCCGCGGGCCGCAACTCGGCGCGGTTGTCCGCGGGCTTGGTTACTCAGGCGTGGTGATGTGGTCGAAGTGGGCGTGGGATTGGATGCCGCAGCCGGCGAGCCGCGTGATTCATCGCTTGCGGCGTGTGTTTGGCGGGGATATTTTGCTGCTGCACGACGGTGATTTTCGCGTGCCGGAAGGCGACCGGCGGCACACAGTCGAGGCGCTCCGGCATTGGTTGCCGCGATGGAAAGATGCGGGAATTCGTTTTGTGACGCTCGACATGATTGGCGCTGCCGCGCTGGAGAAATTTCCAGCGGGCTCCAGTGAAAAGGCCTGAAATCTCTCACAGTGAAGAACGGAGAACCATGGACGACAGAAAATTTTATGACGAGAAAGACGAGACGAAACAAATCCCGCTCATTTGCCCGCATTGCCGGCAGGAAAATACGTATCCGGTGCGATGGAAGCTGCGTACGAAAAAGAGCGGATTGCCCCGAGGATCAAACGAAGAGGACCGTTCCCACTTTGCGAAGGCGCGGTCGTACATGGTGCGCGTCGACGACATGGTTGCGTGCCGAAATATCAAGTGCCGGAAGCGATTCGATCTGACTGGGCAAACCGTCATTTTGGTTTGAGCCAAACTACTCGCGGTATGGCGATTGAGAACCGTCGGGAGTAGTGAGGAAACTCCCGAAAATAGAGCCGGAAGGTTAAACCCAGGCCGCGTACCCGGCGCATGAAAAGACAGACTTAGATTTCAGGGTAGAGGTCGAAGAAGGCGTCGAGAGATTGCTTAAGAGTGGCTTCGATTTCCTCGCGCGTGCCTTCGATGAGATGCATGGTGATGCGGCTGGAATTGCCGTTTTTGAGCTGCACTGTAGCGTCACCCACCGATGCGAGCTCCGCGGCAGGGAAAAGCCTCATACCGTAGACCAAAGCCAGATTTGCCATGTACGTCGCTCCTTGTGGGCATGATTATGCAGATAGAAAAGCCTAAACGCTGACCACGCAAGAGTCAAACGCGCACCCATTGCAGCAAGCGATTGACAGGCACCAATGCGAGGGGCATCCTGAGAAATAGGCAGGGCATCAGACATGCATATTTGCGCAGGGGTGCGGCGATGACTCTCCGAAACCCGATTCGAAGCGGAATGGCGTGCTTATCGCTGCTGCTGAGCAGTACATCTGCGATAGCGCAAACCACGACACCACATCCTGGGCCGCAGCCGACGATCTCTGCGGCTTCAACCACTACGGCTCCGGCGACGAATGACGCGGAGAAATACATTCAAGTACCAACCGGTACACGATTAGGTCTTGTGCTGCACAACGCGATTTCAACGCGCAGCGCACAACCGGGCGATCCGGTTTATCTGGAGACGATTTTTCCAGTGCTCCTGAATGGCAAGATTGTGATTCCGGCAGGCTCGTACGTGAGCGGGGAAGTGACCGAGGCGAAGCGGCCGGGACGCGTACACGGGACGGGCGAAATTCGCATTAAGCTCAATAACCTAATCTTGCCGAATGGCTATGAGGCGAGTTTCAACGCCATACCAACCGGCGCGGGTACGGGCGGGAACGAGAGCGTCGGAAAAGAAGGAACGATCAAAGGTGATACGAGCAAGGGTCAAGATGTAGGAACCGTAGCTGAGACGACGATTGCGGGAGCGGGAATCGGCGCGATTGCGACTCGAACCGGCGCTGGCGCGGGTATGGGAGCAGGAATCGGCGCTGCGGCAGGGTTGCTGGCGGTGCTGCTGACGCGCGGGCCGGAAGCGGAATTGCCGCGCGGGACTACGCTGGATGTGGTGATGAGCCGTCCGCTATACCTGCTGAGTGAAAAAATAAATTTTACGAGCCCTGGACAAGCCTCAACGCTTGCTGGCCCCGCGAATCGCGAGCCGCAGCGGAAGGCGGGTTTGCCGATACCGTATTGAGGAAAGAAAGTGTGTGGTCAGCGCGAGTGCGCCGCCCCTTGCGTCGCGTTGCATGACTGAACATAGCGAAGAGGGCTGAACGGCGCGAAGTAATCGGAAGTTTTCCCCTGCACAATCCATTCGGAAAGATACTTCGCTGTCGCCGGCGCGAGCAGCATGCCATTGCGATAGTGTCCTGTAGCGATAAACAAACCCTTCACGTCGGTCGGCCCGATGATCGGGAGATGATCCGGCGAATCCGGCCGCAGACCCGCCCACATCTCAAGGATGGGAGCCTCGGCGAGCGCAGGGATCATTTCCGTGGCGGCGTGAAGGAGCTTGCGCAGGCCAGCGGGAGTCGGATGTTTTTGGATAGCGCCGGGTTCGAGCGTGCTGCCCACGACGACACGGCCCCTCTCGCGCGGAACCATATAGCCGAGCTCGCAACGAAGAATTGTGCGCGGCGCGCCCGGCACAGGGCCGAGCGCGACCATCTGTCCGCGCACGGGAAGCGTTGGCGCGAAGGATTCAACACCGGCGATTTCCGCGCAGCGCCATCCGGCGGCAATAACCACGTTGCGTGCGCCAATTTTTTCGCTGACCTGCACTTGACGACGAGGATCGGAGGGAACTTGCTTGGCGTGAACAGCGAGAACGCCTTTGCAATGCGCGTGTTCTGTGACAACGGCGCGAACCTCCAAATCGCCGCGTATTTCAACGCCTGTATTGGCCGCTGCGGCGAGTGTGACCTCCGTGACGACGCGCGGGTCGAGATTAGCTTCGTCAAGAATCCAGAGAGCAGAACGAACAGCAAGGCCGAGTCCTGGTTCGCGGCGCCTGGCCTCATCGAGCGAAAGAGCTTCGGCGCGGATGCCAAAGCTGGAAAGTTCATGCAAACGTACGTCGCGCTCGGCTTCGCCCTGAGGTTCAAGGAAAAGTTCCATCGCGCCATTGGCATGAAAGCCCGCAGGCATGCGAGAAGCCTGCTCGATGGCAGCGATGAATTCGGGATAAAGGCGGAAGCTCTCAAGACCGAGAGGAACAATGCCTAAGGATTCTGGGTCGGGAGCGGGCGATATCGTTCCGGCGGCCGCCCAGGAGGCTTCGCGGCCGGGCTCCTGGCGGTCGAGAAGAAGAACGGATTGCTTCGCGCGAGCAAGTTCGAAGGCGAGCGACGCACCGATGATTCCGCCGCCGACAATAATAGTGTCGTAGCGCTGCATCATTCAATCTTACCGCAAAGCTTCAATGGCGAGCTGGAACGAAAAATGGACGAAACGGATCGGTGCAGTCCATTGAGCTGCTTACGGCGAAATTGTCGTCACACAGATATTAGCTCAAACTTGCAATAGTGGAATGCAGGTGGAAAAGCGAGGCGCAAGTGCGCGCCCCGCTCCGTGATTTTATTGTGGGCCGAGATACATTACATGGATATACGTTCCGAGGCGTACGTTATAGGCCAGGTACCAGCCGATGTGGTCCGGATCCGCGTAAATGACGATGTCATCGGAATTCCAAAGCCAATCGGCGCAATCGTCATAATCGTAGGGTGCGACACTAAAGTAGAAGCCGCCGAACCAGAATCGATCTCTGGCGCCACCTTCAATGCGGTAAACATGGCTGCGTCCAATTCCGTCAGGGAAGCGGCCATGCTCCCACGGATGATCTAAGTGATAGTGCGGGTCATCAGGTCCGGTATTGTGGCCGATCCATCTGTCTGTATTGGCGTGAACGTGCGGAGCTGATGGATGGTTCGGCCGGTCGCGATAGCTCACGCGCTGATTTGAGCCCTCGGGCTGCTGCTTGACTTCGCGAGGAGGAGCGGGTTTCGGTGCCGATCTCGGGGCGGCAGAGGGGCCGCGCGCGGGAATGTATCCGTGGCCAACGGGTGAGCTTCTCGTCGCGCTTCTTGTCGGCCGCTGGGCTGGTGCTTTACTGGGCCTTTGCTGGGAGAATGCAGGAACCGAACAAATGAGCAAGAACGCAGCAAGTCCGACCATTTTTTTCATGCCAGCCTCCGAAATGCGTTCAGACGTTTCCTTCAGCATGGAACAAAACCAAACCCGGTAGCTGGGGTCCGAGATTTCAACTCCGTTCCTACATACGACTATAGGCCAGACGGTGGTTCGCCATCAAGTGGCGAGCGGTGCCGCATCGTAGAGAGATCAAGTTGTCACCGGCCAATTCTGCGCAGTGAGCCGCGCTTGTTTGATGCTAAAGAGTTTTGATTAACTCGATGGAAAGAAGGTAAGCCTTCTGCGCAAGATTCTTAGCACGCGCCCAATCGGAGGTGCGCACTGCGTCGCGGGACTGGTCGAGCCACCCATTGATTTTGTCTACCATGTCCTTTTGGGATGCGTTGAGATCCCGCCCATCGGCGCGATGCAAATTTTGTTCGGAGTCGCTAACCAGTTGATTGGTTTCCTTTTCGAGTTGCGCCTGGTCGGCAGGAGAGAGCTGCGGCGAAATCTGCGGGGCTTCAGGACGGGCTGGCTCGGCGGTTGGCGGAGGTACAGCTGGCTTTTTCAATTTGTCAGGCTGAGGTGTGAGGTCCGCAGGCGGATTGGAGGGAGCCGGGTTTTTCGGAGCGGGAGTGTTTGGAGCAGGAATGGACGCCGGGGATTTCGTTGTTTCAGGTGCCGCTACGGGAACTGGCGGCTGAGCGGGCACTGTGACTGGTGCTGCGGCGTGAACCTTCTTGCCGCTGCAGCCGGAAAGCAGAGAAGCCATTGTAAATAAAGTGGCCACAAGAATACTGACCGCGCCTGCCGCGGAGATGCGGGAGCACGTCATCAACCAGAGCCGAGGGTGGGTTGCGCCTGGTCTCGACATTCAAGTCTGCTTGGCAAACGGCTGGCCGAAGTCTCTGAAACTATGGGCCGCGGGCATCGTGGCGACATGCGCCAGAGGCAGTTCGATACGGAAAGTGGTGCCGTGCCCAACCTCTGTATCAAATTCTACCGAACCATTGTGCAGTTGTACAAACCGGAAAGTGTTGGCCAGGCCCAGGCCCGTGCCGCCTTTGCGCGTGGTGAAAAAGAGCTGAAAAATCTTGGCGCGATTCTCCGGAAGAATTCCCGGACCTGTATCATTCACGGAGATTTCCGCCATATCGGCAGTGCGGTCCAAGGTCACGGTAAGAACGCCCGCCTTGGGCATGACGTCGCAAGCATTCAGAACCAAATTGAGCAAGGCCTGCTCAATCAACTGACGGTCAATTTCCACCAGAGGAAACATCGAAGGAATCTCTTTTATTAAGCGTATATTGTTACGTTCGATGGCTGGCTTGGCCGCGGCGAGCACGCTTTCGATCAGTTCGGGAAGGCTGGTCTCTTGACGCGCAAGTTCCACTGGCCGGCTGAATTCCAGAAAGGTTTTCACCACACGGTCAAGGCGATCGATTTCCGTGTCGAGCATTCTTGCGGCCTGTTGGGTTTCTGGTTCGACAGAGAGGTTCGATTTCAAGACTTCGAGCCAGACGCGCATGGAGTTCAGAGGATTCTTAACTTCATGAGCTACGCCGGCGGTGACGCGGCCGAGCGCGGCGAGTCTTTCGGAAACCTGCAACTGCGAACCGATGCGTTCGAGAGATTCGAGGTCGCGCAGAGTGACGAGCAGGCCCATGCTCGTGCCGTTCTCCTGGATGAGCTGCACGCTTGCACCGACCCGGCGAGTACCCAGCTCATTCGAAATCTCGACTTCCACCTGTTCAGTGCCCTCCCGCGAAAATTCGCCATTCGGGCCGATTTGTAACGCAACAGCCACCGGATGCCCTGGAGGAAAGATTTCTTCGATTTTGCGTCCGAGAACGCTTTCGGAACCGACATCGAGGAATTTGCCCGCCGAAGGGCTGACGAGAACGGCGCGTCCTTCGGCGTTAAAAAGCAAGAGGCCATCTTCGAGGCCGGCCATGATTTGGTTCATGTTTTCGCGCAGAGTGCCAAAAATTTCACGCACGTCGCGAAGCTGCTGTCCGATGCGGCTGATTTTGCCGGACACTTGGCCGAGTTCACCCGTACGGATGACGGGCTCAAGATCGAATTCACCCGCGGAAATACGATCCAACTGCGTTGAAATTCGCGAGAGCGGAGCGAGAGCCATCTGGCTCACGAAAGCGGTAAAAAGAGTCGAAAGAATTACCGCGGCGAGCGCGAGCCATGCGGCGGAGTGCAGACCAGGCCACACTTCATCGCGAAGAAGAGCGGAAGAAATCGCGACATGAATTTCGCCGAACGGTTCCAAGCCGATGTTGAATGGCAGAGTGACCTCATAAACCTGCGGCGGCCCATGCAGAATTTCAAGCTGATTGATGAAGGAAGCGCGAACCAGCTGTGAGAGTGGTGGCCGTGTCGCGACCGGCTTGCCAGGAATCGAAGGATCGCTCGAAACCAGCGCAAGACCCTGGCTGTCACCAATCGTGATCTCGTAAATGGTCGGCGAAAAACTCATGTCGGATTCGATCAGAGCAGAAAGACCGGCGCTCTTATCGAGAGTTTGCTGAATGTAGTCGTGAACAGCCTCGGGGTCGGCCGATGTGGGGGCATCGCCACGATCAGCGGCCTCACGCAAAGCGTCCTGTGCCGAGACGAAGACTTGCTGAAGAACAAACTGAGAGCGATCGTTCGCCTGCGTAATGACCTGCCGCGTGAGCCGGGCGACATACAAAGCGGAGATCAGCGCGACGACGACCAGGACTAGCAACGAAGTCGCCAGCGTGAATTTATTTTTGAGGCTTAGCGACATTTTTGCGAGATGCCTCGTACTCCTTCAGCTTGTTGTGAAGCGTCTTCAAGCTGATGCCGAGCAACTCGGCGGCGCGCGTTTTGTTTCCATTGGTCGCGGCGAGAGTTTGTTGGATCAGTTCGCGTTCGGCCGCTTCCACCGTGGTCCCCGGAAGAAAGTGCAGGCCAGAAAGCTCGCTCGTTTGAATCACAGGGCCCCGTGCGAAATCTTCAGGAAGATGCTGGCGGCCAATTGGGCCACCATCGCAGGTGATTGCCGCCCGCTCAATCACATTGCGTAATTCACGAACGTTGCCGGGCCATGGATAGGCTTTGAACAATTCCATGACTTCCGTGTTCACTCCGCTAGCGTGGCGGCCATGCTTTTGATTGATGTCCGCGAGTAATTGCTCGATGAGCATAGGTAAATCCTCCTTGTGATCTCGCAAAGGAGGCAGATGGATATGGAAAACGTTCAAGCGAAAGTACAGGTCCTGTCGCAGATGCCCCTGTGCAACTGCCTGCTGAGGATCTTTGTTCGTAGCAGCCAGCACGCGAACATTCACCGGAGTTTCGACTTTGCTGCCGATGCGGCGAATCTTGCGGTCTTCGAGGACCCGTAGAAGTTTGGACTGCGTGGCTGCTGGCATTTCCCCGATTTCATCAAGCAACAACGTGCCGCCATCAGCGAGTTCAAAGCAGCCAAGGCGCCGTTCGGCGGCTCCGGTGAAAGAGCCTTTTTCATGGCCAAAAATTTCGCTCTCCATCAGTGACTCGGGGATCGCGGAGCAGTTGATGGCGACGAAAGGCTGACTCGCCCGAGGCGAGAGCTGGTGAATGGTGCGCGCGACAACTTCTTTGCCGGATCCTGTTTCCCCGGTGATGAGCACCGAAGCTGTCGACGGAGCAGCGGTTTCGACCTGGCGCATGACCGCAGTCATATTCTTCGATCCGCCGACCAACTCCCCCAAACGCCCAGCGTCCCGCAACTGGCGAGTGAGAGCAGCAACTTGCTTGAGGTCGCGCACCTTCCCCATGGCGCGATCGAGAAGCGAGCGCAGCACGGGTGCTTTCAAGGGTTTTTCGATGTACCAAAATGCTCCAGCTTCGATTGCTTGCACAGCGCGCTCATCGCTGCCGCGCCCCGTGATGATGATGACCGGCGTTTCCGGAGAGGTTTTGTGCACTTCACTCAGGAAATCCAAGCCGTTCATGCCGGGAAGCTCCACGTCCGCGAGGATGACGGCGGGCTGGAACTCGGCGAACCTTGCCAGACCTTCCTCAGCCGAACCGACGCCAAGGATTTCGCAGCCCCACTTGCGGAGGAGCGCTTCGTAACCTTTGCGGGCGTTCTCCTCATCCTCGACAATCAAGATGCGATGCGAAAAGGTGGCGTGACTGGCCATGTAAAGCCAATTTACCAGTCAAGAGAGGTAAAGCCAAGCGTATGCCTTCACGCACTTAGTGTTTAGACGGATGCGCCTGCTGGAGAGATTTTCGACTTGGGACGAATGTGAGAAGGATTACTTTGGAGATATCGAAGTCAAAAAACCCCATTGCCTCCAACTCGCTGGATTATAATCGCTTGCGTTTGATGCATCTTCTGGCGGCCACGGGAAATAAGCATTCTAGAGTTGGCTCAAGGACAACAGTATAAGAGGCTTCGCGCCCAGACTTTGATCTGAACTGGTTCCTCTGCGCTGGGGGTTAGATGGAATGAGGGGTCTGTTTCGGGGACTGGTAGTTTTTGCCGCTGCAATTGTTCTGCCTGTGTCTGCCTGGGGGCGCGGCCCCGAAAAGCACCCGCACGGTCATGCAATAGCTAAGACTTCTAGTACGAGCAAGACCGGCAGAACGACATCCGCAAGGGAATCCAGTTCTGAAGGCGCGGCTAGCTCAAGCAAAGCGGGTGACGAAGGGCAATCGAAAGATAATTCCACAACAGACGAGACTTCGAAGTGGGTTCCTATGGCGTCGGCCTCAGGTGGATTAGGGCTTTTTACGATCGATTCTGGCGAAACGATCGCCCGGCACGGTTTGTCGTTTGACGTAGACGCGAACAAATTCTCGCGCAATCCAGGAAGCATCACCGTACTCGAGACCGGCTGGAGCATTGGCTACGGCGTTACGGACAAGCTGACGGCAATTTTCCAGTGGAACGTGCACAATCACGTTCACGTTGACAACCCTGCGGAGCTGAGCCTGGACTCGGGCACGGGTGCGCAATACGGGAACACGATCTACAACAGCCTCGTTCCCGGAGGCACGCCGGCGTATGTCGAGGACTTTCCATTCGCTTACACAAAAAACGGGGGCGTGGGGAACATTGATATCGGAGCGAAATATGGGCTGCTCTCCGAAAGCCGCGGTGATCAGCTGAGTCTGGCGCTACGCGGCGATATCTTTGTTCCAACGGTAACGTCGATACCAAATCTTTTGGTGAATCAGTCGCAGAGCGGCGCGCTGGATTTTCAATTTGGAGCGGATGTAACCAAAAGTGTGCTGGACGATGAACTCGAATTGACCGGCGACATGGGCTATCGCGTCACGCGGGATCCAGGGCCTGAATTCAATAACTCTCCGGCTCTGACGCGAGCGGATCAAATGAATGCTGGCTTCGGTTTCCTAATGTTCCCGCAAAGCCGCGTGCAAGTGATGAGCGAATACACGGCGACAGTATTTGTGGGCGCGCACACACCGGATACGACGTTTGGGGCGCGAGATCCGATCGACACGGTATGGGGTCTGCGCCTTTACCTCACCCAAATGGCGGCAATGGACATCGGCTATCGCTATATGATTAACCTCCCCGACGTGCTCGATCGCAATGGATTCGTCGTAAAACTGGAAGGAGCATATTGGCCGGAAGAAATCAAACCGCTGCCACTGGTTAACATACAGCTGTCCCTGCGGCCTACTGACGTGCAAGAGGGGTCAAATGCGCAAGTGACGGCAACGACGCAGACAACGGATTCGCAGAATTACCCGCTCACCTATTCATGGACAGCGGATGCGGGAAATATCGTCGGCACAGGGCCGAATGTTCGATGGGATTCGACGGGCGTGAAGGCGGGTATGTACACGATCAACGCCACTGCGGAAGATACGCACGGCGGAACAGCGACGACATCCGCGCAGATCACGGTAACGCCTAAGCCCATTCCTCCGCCGACGATGAGTTGCTCGGTGGATCATTCGACCGTCATGGCCGGGGAAAAGATCAACGTGACGGCCAGCGTCAACGACCTTTCGAATACGCAGTTGACTTACCAATGGCTGACGAATGGCGGCCAGATTTTGGGAACAGGCTCAACTGTGCAATTGGATACGACCGGACTCGCGCCTGGCAATTACACGGTGACCGGACGTGTGCAGAACGCAAAGGGTGGTGCAGCCGCATGCGCGGCGGACGTTACGGTTCAAACGCCTCCACCTCCGCCACAAGCCTCGAAGATCAATCAGTGCTATTTCCGCTTGCGCAGCGCACGTGTCGATAATGTCTGCAAGCGCATTCTGGATGACGTTGCCGTGCGCATGCAAAACGATCCGAAGGCCAAGGTCGTCATCGTCGGCTATGCGATGCCGAGACGCGAACGGACGCGAAAGCTGACCGACCAATTAGCGAAAGACCGAGCTGAAAACGCGAAGAAATATCTTGCGCAAAAGAAAGGCTTGGATGTCTCGCGGATTGAAACCCGCATGGGTACTGGCGCTGCCAAAGCCGGCAAGGAGAATCGCCGGATGGATATTATCTGGGTCCCAGATGGCGCCACATTTTGACGTGCACCCTGAATAGGGACGACTTTCGTGCTTCCAGCGTTTCGAAGCGGGCCCCACACTGTTCTATGCTCAGGGCAAGCGCTGCAAAGAGGCTGAGAAACAGTTTGAGATTGGAAGGAGCATCGAGCGATATGGAGGAGCGGCGCCTGCTGATCTTCAAGCATCGTGCCGTTTTTTTCTTTGGGCTTGCAATATTTCTTGCCCTGGTCGCTGCGCGCGCACGTGCGCAAACCTGGCGAGCGATGGGGCCGCAAGGCGGAGACGTACGCGCACTGGCCGTGGATCCGCGAAATCCAAAGATTCTTTATCTTGGCACGACCGATGGACATATCTTCACTTCGCGAGACGCCGGAGATCATTGGCAGATTCTCGGCCGCGCAGGTGAATCACGACAAGCCGTGGTGACGGCGGTCATCGTGGACCCGCGTGATTCCCGGGAAATATATGCCAGTGAATGGACGCGCGATCCTCACGGTGAAGGCGGTGGAGTATTTCGCAGTCGCGATGCGGGAGTGCATTGGGCGCCCATGGGGCTAGCGGGACATGCCGTGCGCGCGGTCGCGCAAGCGCCTTCGAACCCAAATGAACTCGTCGCCGGAGCGCTCGACGGAATTTTTCTATCTCGCGATGGAGGTGAAAACTGGGAGCGAATCTCCCCGCAGAAAGATGCAGAACTTTACAATATAGATTCGGTGGCCATCGACCCGCGCGATCCCGGGACAGTTTACTCCGGGACATTCCATCTTCCGTGGAAGACAACGGACGGTGGAAAACATTGGTCTCCGATCCATTCCGGCATGATTGACGATTCGGATGTGTTCAGTCTTGTCGTCGACCGTCAGAAGCCGGATCGAATTTTCGCCACAGCGTGCTCTGGAATTTATCGCAGCGATAATGCCGGCGCGCTCTGGACGAAGATTCAAGGGATCCCCTTTTCGGCGCGCCGTACGCATGCGATCGTGCAGGATCCTTCCCATCCGCAAATCGTATACGCGGGAACGACAGAAGGACTGTGGAAGACTGCGGACGGTGGAGCGAATTGGCAATTGATGACGCCGGCGAGCTGGGTCATCAATGCGATGGCCGTCGAGCCGAACTCTCAGCGTGTGATTCTGGGAACGGAGCAGCTTGGCGTGCTGGTCAGCGATGATGGCGGCAATTTTTTTCATGTTTCGAATGACGGATTTGATCATCGGGAGATTTTTTCCGTCGCCTTGAACCGGCGTCGTCTGGGAAATCTGGTTGCAGTGCTGGCGGATGCGCCTGAGCCAATTCTGCAGACAAAAGACAGTGGACGAACGTGGTTTCCTATGGGCGCGGGGCTGCGCAGCGAGGACCTCAAGAAAATTTACTCGTCGCCGCGGGGATGGCTGGCGGCGCTTGATGACGGCGGGATCGAACTCTATGATTCGCTGCGCCGCCAGTGGCTGTATGTTGGAGAAATCCCCGCCGCGAGCGGATCGCGCCAATTCCATGTGGTCGTGAACGATATCGTGTTTGAACGGACAGGTTGGTATGCAGCCACGACCTCAGGGCTGTTTGTCTCGCGCGATTCCGGGCAGAATTGGGATTCCATCCCGTTGAGTTCACCGGGTCTGCCTCTGAACTCGGTGATGGTCTCGGCGGGTGGCCGCGCGATTTGGGTTGTTTCCTCGGGCGGAATGCTTTGCTCTAAAGATGCAGGTCGCACATGGCGCTGGCGTGACTTGCCGCTCTCCTCCGGCGGGTCTCTCGCGCTCCATGTAAATGGCGCGACGTTTCTGGCGAGCGCCCGACGCGGCCTCTATATTTCGCACGATAAGGGCGCGACGTGGACTCTCGAAGCACATGGATTGCCGGCCGGGCCACCCGAAGACGTGGCTGTCCTTGGAAACGATTGGGTTGTCTCGATGCGCGATGGCGGCCTTTATCTTTCCCAGGACTCCGGTGCGAATTGGAACCGTCTCGGAGGGACGGTGGCGGATGGTTATTTTCCGCTTGTCGCATCAGGGCCGTCGTCAGGAAACATTTTTGTGGCATCAACGACGGAAGGACTCTACGCTCTCGAACTTTCCACGTACGCGGCAAGCACAGCAGCACAATCGGGCGCGCAGCACCAGTAGGGCCTGTTAAATATCTTGCACAATCCTCTTCAAAAGCCTTGCAAAACTGTATTGGCGGGTCGAATCTATGAATAAGCCTTGCTCATTCTCGGGCTGCCCAGCCAGGAAACATATATTTAGATTAAACCAATGAGAGTCTTTCACGGAGGTGCCAAGTTGAAGCATTCGAAATATTCCCCATGTTGGGTTGTTGCGGTGACTGTCATGGGACTCGTATTCGCGGGCTGCTCAAACAAGGGAAGCAGCGCGAGCAGTGCAGATAACGCGAGCAGCTCGGCTGGAGGACAGTCAGCGGCTAGTGCCGCGCCTCCTCCGATCACCATTCCGGCGGGAAAAGAAATTCAAGCGCGGCTCGAGACATCGCTCAATAGCCGCGACAATCAAGCCGGAGACACTTTTGAAGCCACGCTTACAGATCCAATCGTCGTGGACGGACAGACGATCGCGGAGCGCGACACAAAACTGCGCGGAGTCGTTGTTGACGCGCGGGCATCTGGGCGACTCTCGAAGCCTGGTCTGCTGAGTGTAGAGCTGCGAGGAATTGACATTCAGGGAAATTGGGTGGAGATCTCGACGGAACCCCTCACCGTGGAAGCCAAATCCCATAAGAAGCGGGACGTGATTGCGATTGGGGGTGGCTCGGCGCTGGGCGCACTGATTGGTGGCATTGCCGGCGGCGGAAAGGGCGCCGCGATAGGCGCGCTGGCGGGCGGCGGCGCAGGCACGGCGGGTGCTGCTGCAACCGGAAAACTGGACGTTCGTTTGAGCGCAGAATCACATCTGACCTTCCGCCTGAGCCGAGCCATCGCAGTAAGTCAATAAGCAGAACACCTTTTGCAGCCTTTGGTTTGAACAGTTAAGCTGAATCACAGAAAATCCCTGCACCGCATTGCGGCTGCCGGGATTTTTTGTATAGGGTTGCAGCAGGAAGCGTGTCCACGAGCATTTTTCATTTTGAAATTACCCTTAAATGCGTGTATATACTTGAAAAGTGAAGTAGTTATTTGATTAGCAGACATATCGCAATTACTATGCCGTGCCGAAACGGGCCTGGGCACAGAGTTAACGAAGGCATTTTGGAACACCAAGTGGCGAGTCTCTAACAAATTAGGAAAATTCCGGATTTGGTCTGAGGTTTGCTTCGGGAAAAGTGGAATCGTGCCGCAAATGGAACACGAAACACGCTAGGCGAGGCACAAATGAAAACTCAGATGGATGCATCTGAGCCGCAAGACCGTGTGCGGACAGTAGCAGCGAGCCTCCTGATTGTGGACGATGAAGAAGCCACGCGCAGGCTCTGTAGCGACATCGCAATGGAAGCCGGGCTGCGCGTGCGAACCGCGAGCACGACGGAAGAAGCTTTGGAAGCCTTGGACCAATATCCCGCCGACATTGTTATCACGGACTTAAAGGTGCCGCAATTGGGTGGTCTCGAGCTGCTCAGGCGTCTGCGCGAGCATTACCCGCAGATTTCTGTTCTCGTATTGACGCAATACGGTTCCATTTCGACCGCCGTGGAAGCAACGCGTCTCGGCGCGGCCGATTACCTGACGAAACCATTCCACGTCGAAGAGCTGCGCCGTAAACTGACCCGGCTGATCCACGAACAAGAACTCGACCAGGAAAACCGCGTCTTGCGCGAGCAGTTGCGCACTCGACCGGGATATGGAGAACTGATTGGGTTGTCGTCGAAAATGCAACGCGTCTACAAGCTGATTGAAAAAGTCAGCCAGCACAACTATCCGGTCCTGATCTTGGGCGAGAGTGGCACGGGCAAGGAACTCGTGGCGCGCTCGATTCACTTTTCGGGGACGCGGAAACAAAAGCCGTTTGCGCCCGTGGATTGCTCGGCGCTTGTGCCGACGCTCATCGAATCGGAGCTTTTCGGTTACGTCAAAGGCGCATTTACCGGCGCGATGCATACAAAGCAAGGATTGATCGAGAGCGCGGATGGCGGCACTTTGTTTTTGGACGAGATTGGCGACCTGCCCGTGGATATGCAGGCCAAGCTGCTGCGCGTGCTTCAGGAGCGGGAGATTCGTCCCGTGGGGTCGAACGAGCGCGTTTCAATCGACGTGCGTGTGATCGCAGCGACCAATCGGGACCTGGAGGCGGCTGTGCACAACAATGGCTTCCGCCAGGATTTGTTTTTCCGTCTCAATGTCGTTCAAATCAAGCTGCCGCCCCTGCGCGAACGCAAGACGGACATTCCGATATTAGTGCAGTCGTTCCTCGAAAAATTTGCTGATCCCGGGCGCCCCGCGCCCGTGTTGGCCGAAGATGCGATGGCGCATCTCACGGCCTACGATTGGCCTGGAAATGTCCGCGAACTAGAGAACGCCATTGAACGTGCCGTTGCGCTCGGCTCTGGCCCGATTCTGCACTCGAGTGACCTTCCATCGAATCTTCAATATGGCGCTCCCGCGAGAGAGCGCGCGCTGGCGAGTGACGAAATTGTTCCGCTCGAAGAATTGGAGCGCCGTGCTATTCTCCGTGCGCTGCGTGAGTCGGGTGGCGACAAGCTCGTTGCCGCGAAGCTTCTTGGCATCGGCAAAACCACACTCTATCGAAAGCTCAAGGAATACCAGGTGCGTCTGCCAGTGAGCTAGCCTCGTATCGAATGGCGAAATAGCATAGCAATCGGGCGGGTCGGCATGGATGTGCCAGCTCACTCAATCCCATCAGGTCTTAAGTGTCCGTGTCTCCACGCCACGTGAATTGCTCTCCAAAGTACTTCCTCGTCATGAAAGATGACGATGCTCTCCATGCAGCCGTGCCTGTCTGAAGCGTAGTGGTTCCCATAACGAACGATCCCGTATCGGAGTGGGAACGCGTAGGCATGAGTGAATCGCCGGCAGAATCGTAAGGCGCTCATTAGTCACGATTTGCCAGCCTCCTTTCTATTGGTAAGCGCAATGCATGGGCTTCGGCAGAGGGCTATTCGAGATGGACTATCTGAAAGCTCGAAGAATCGAAAAACTTCTGATAAAGGCCAGGGATTTCGCGATTTTCTGGTGCGTCGTGTTCGTCGTCTGCTACTTGATCCTCCGGCTGGGGCGCTGAGTCATATGGCGCTGCGCTCCTGGTTCCATTCGTGGAGAACCAAACAGAAGTCTCTAGCCGTGGGCGCTATGGCCGAAGAAGAAAGTGAAGAGCTCCCAGTGACGCCGGAAGAGGGCTCCTTGGTTGAACGCGCCGACCGCCAGTGGAAAAGACTTCAGGCCGAGTTGCTGAGCGTTCTCGACGGTGTCCGTTGCGGCGTACTGCTCGTTGGAGCGGAGGGGAATATTCGTTTCGTGAACGCGCATTTTGGAATGCTATTCGAATTGGATGCCGGTGCTTTGGAGCGCTTGAAGGATTTTCAGGAGCTTTGGAACATGCTCCAGCCGCGATTCGAAGATCCGAGGGCGTTTCCCACGCCGTGGCGCATTTTTGCAAATGGGTCAGGAGATGCGATTTACGATGAGTTGGAACTTGTTGGTGAAGCGCCGCGCATCTTGGAACGGTATGCCCGTCCAGTGCTCGATGAAGACGGAAGAAAGCTCGGCTGGCTCGAAATCTACCGGGACATCACCAGCCAGAGGAATATCCAATCGAAGCTCGAGCAAACGGACAAAATGGCCGCGCTTGGACAGCTCGTCTCTGGGATCGCGCACGAGCTAAACAACCCGTTGACGTCCATCATGGGATACGCGCAGTTGCAGTTAGCGCGCAACAGCGCGGAAGCTCCGGGCGGCGAGGCCAAAATGATTTTCGAAGAAGCCGAACGCGCCCGGCGGATTGTCAAGAATTTGTTGTTCTTTGCGCGTCAAGCCGAACCCGAGCGCACGCGCGCGGACATCAATGCAATCATCGAGCGCACCGTTTCGTTGCGAGGCTACGAGTTGAGAGTCGAAAACATTACCGTAAGCTGTGAACTTGCCCCCGATCTTCCTGCCACATTGGCTGACCCTTTTCAATTGCAACAGGTTGTATTGAACCTGCTTGTGAATGCAGAGCAGGCCATTCTCGAAGGCCGCGGTCAAGGCCGCATTCGCATACGCACGAGAAAAGTTTCAGAGGACCGGCTCACGATCGAGGTTTTCGATAACGGTCCGGGGATTCCGCCGGAAGTTGCGTCGCGAATTTTCGATCCTTTCTTCACCACCAAGCCGCCGGGTGTCGGTACAGGCCTGGGCCTTTCGATTGTGTATGGCATCGTCGAGCAGCATGGTGGCGAGGTCACCTTTGAGAATCTGCGCGGAGGGGGAACCAAATTCAAAGTGGATCTGCCAATAACCGCCGTGCCAGATGCAGAAGCGCCGGTCGACATGGCCATGAATGCGGATACGCCGCGGAAGGCCGCCAGTAGTCGCGTGCTTGTTGTCGAGGATGAGCCGACTGTTGCACAGCTCGTCGCCGATGTGCTGCGCAACGAAGGCCATCGTGTGGACACGGTGCTCGACAGCCCGGAGGGATTGGCGTGGATCGCGCGGAACCACTACGACTTGATCATCTGCGACCTGCGTATGCCTCGGCTGGATGGGCCGGCGTTTTATGATGCACTCGTCCGCAATGGCAATTCAGCGCAGCATCGAATTCTGTTCATTACCGGCGACACGCTAGGCCCGCACACGGCGGATTTCCTGAAATCACACCAGCTTCCATATCTGGCAAAACCATTTCTGGTCGAGGAATTGAAACTGGCGGTGTGCAGGGTGCTCGGCGAAAGCGTGCCAAGTGCGCAGTTTGGCCGAGCGGGAGAGAAAGCACACGTATGACACGAGCCGCAGTCGCGAGCGAAGCACCGGCATGGATGGTTCCAAAACGCGCATCTGTCGTCATTGGAATAAGAGAAGACGAAGAAAGAGATAAGATCATGCGCGCAATCGCCCGTACTAGCTCGCACAGGGAAATCGCAACGGCTAAGGCGTTTGATGAGCTGAGTTCTTCAGCTGCACGACTGGAGCCGCGGACAATCGTCTTCGAGGAGGATATCCTCCCGTCGAACCTTCCATTTGGCGACGCTGCTCGTCGGCTAGCGCTCTTTGCTCCGGTCGTCGCCGTTGGCCTGCCGGAGCGGCAATCGCAGCTCGCCGCTCTGATCGCTCGTGGGGACGTCGACTTCGTCGCTCGCGCGGGCGAATGCGCGGCCGTCGTGGCCGCTCTCGTTGAGCGGCGACTTCATGCGCGGCCTGCCGAGCGTATGTTTCGCGCCGCGTGGATGGCCGATCTTCCCGGTGACTTCGCGGAAATTCTTCGCCACGAAATCAATAACCCGCTGACCGGGATTCTCGGCAATGCGGAGCTGCTCTTGTCCCAACATCGCGCCGTCCTTCCGCCGGTCTCCGTGCAGCGGCTTGAGACAGTCGTGGACCTTGCCGTGCGCTTGCGCGAGACGATTCGGTGCCTTGGCGCAGAATGGGAGCGCCAGCACACCACCCTGCGATCGGTGCATTCCGCCTAGCTCGCAGGGCCGTGCAACCGTTTCCATTGCACCGAAAATTTGGCCTTTCAGTCGGCTATGCTTCCGATGTCGTAGGGTCGATGACGTTCTTCACCTGAGAAATTTTGTTAGCGGGAAACCCGCCCTGCCGTGCATGTTCGCGCACCATTTCTTCATTCGGCGCAATATAGATACAATAAATCTTATTGTCCGTCACGTAGCTATGGACCCACTGAATCTGCGGGCCGAGATTTCGCAGCACACTGCACGATTTCGCCGCCACACCTTGCAACTGCGCATCGGAAAGGGAACCGGCACCAGGGATCTCTCGTTCAATAACGAATTTTGGCATCAGTAAGTCTCCTCGTGGTGGGATTCGCCGGCCATTATACATGGAAACAGGCGCATGCCTGCGCATGCTCAGGATAATGCATCTTCGGAAGGCCAGCAAATACTGTCAGAACCCGTGACCTGGGCCTGCACCCATCGAGAACGCCCACAAAAATGGGCAAAGGGTTGCCAACCGCGGCAACTTCTCCTACCATGGGCATGAATTCTCCTGCTTGCGCCTCCTGGGCGCACCCGGAAAACGGATTCGACAACCGAAATGCCGCGACCTCCTCGATTGCTGGTGCTTGACCCCTCCGGGACGCGCAGAGAAGTGCCTATCGCTATTTTCCCGTTCCGCATCGGGAGACAGGCTGGCAACGAGCTGACGCTGCGGGACAGCCGGATCAGTCGCCAACAAGCACAAATCACCTCCGTGGAAGGCTCTTATTTTTTGGAGGATCAGGGCAGCCGCCATGGGACGTTCGTCAATGGTCAGCGCATCACTGGGTCGCACACGCTGAAGCAAAAAGACAGCGTGGATTTCGGTATGCCGGATTCTTTCAAACTGATTTATCTGGGCGACGAAGCGACCATTGAAGAATTGATCAATCAGGTCGAAAAGCCGGCTCCCGCTGCAGCAGGGACCCAGGGTCTCTATCATCTCGGCGTGCTGCTGGAAGTCGCACGCACGCTCGGTTCTGGGCTGTCACTTGAAGATGTGCTGGCGGCTGTGCTGGATGCAGCCATTCGGTTGACACGCACGGAACGCGGTGTGTTGCTGCTGGCAGACCCCGAAGGCGCAATGAAGCCAGTGGTCGCACGCGACGCCAAGGGCGGATCATTGCCGGTCAACGAGTTGAAAATTTCCTCCGGTGTGCTGAGGCGTGTGGCCACCTCGCGCCGCGAGTTGATCGTCAGTGATACCGGCGACGAAGCATCCATTCATCAGCAAGCCAGCGTAGCGTCGCTTTCCTTATTGACGATCGTTGCCATCCCTGTTGAAAAGCTCCCTGTCATTGCCGCCGTCGATGTTACCGTCACATCAGAAGAAGCCGACCTGCTTGGCGTCCTATACCTCGATAGCCGCTCGCCCACAACGGCTTTTACGGACATTGATCGCGAGGTTTTGCACACACTGACCCGCGAAGCCGCAAATGTCATCGAGAACGCGCGGCTTTTTGCAGCCTCCCGTGATAAAGCGCGGTTGGATCACGAAATCGAGATCGCCAGTCAGATTCAGAAGGAACTTTTGCCCAAAACATTTCCGCAAACGCAGAACATCGCCGTAACGGGCTCGACACTTGCCTGTCATTCCGTGGGAGGCGATTGCTTTGACGTGGTCTCACTGGGCGGAGGCCGCTTCGGATTTTTTGTGGGTGACGTCGCCGGGAAGGGAATCGCGGCTTCGCTGCTCGCAACTCTCCTGCAGGGCGTCTTCTATACGACTGCAGCCCTTGACATTCCTCTGTCCGAAGCGACGCAACGCGTAAATCAGTTCTTGTGCGAACGTTCGAGCGACGACCGTTACGCGACGCTTTTTTACGGCGTACTCGATCCCGCTGGCAATCTCGAGTACATAAACGCGGGACATGTGCCGCCGCTTCTACGCCGCGTTTCCGGAGATGTTGCTGAACTGAGCTCATCAAACTTTCCCGTGGGCATGTTCAACGTGGCCGAATTTAAGAGCGAGCGAGTGGTGCTTGCTGCGGGAGATTTTCTGGTCATCTATTCCGATGGTGTTTCCGAAGCCAAGAACATGAAAGAGGACATGTTCGAGCAGGCGCGGTTGAGCGAAGCGATGCGAGATTTTTCTGGCGCGAGCGTCGAAGAACTGGCCGAAACTATTCGAAACAAAGTGCGCGAGTTCACTGGCGGCGCACCGCAGGCGGATGACATCACCATGGTCATCGTACAGTATAAAGGCGCGTCGCAGAGTGCGAGTGCGCCAGCGTAGGAAGCGGGGCGCGAGGTTCTTACCAGGTGCCCCAATTGAAGTTCTTTCCTGGAATGTTTCCTGATCCGACTCAAATTGAAAGCAGAAGGACTCTCCGGCTCACGAACCCGTTGAGGAATAGTGGCGCGTGCCATAATTCCACATCGAGATCGCAAAAACGAGAAAGGCCAGGGCGACAAGAGGAACAAAAGGCAGGTATTCCGGCGTAACCGTGTGGCCGAGGAGCCGTACGCTGGGATAAAACGACGCGAGCCCGAAGGGAATAATCCAGCAAAGGAAAAACTGTACCACACCGGAATAGATCGAAAGGGGATAGCGGCCGAAGGCAATCACGTTCCAGACGGGCGGATGCACGCCGATGCGGTCTTCGAACCAGAACGAAATTGTCGTGAGCAACAGGAAAACCGAAACATAAATGATGCCCGCGCAAGCTCCCCAGAAAACAAGCAGCGAGAATTTTCCGACAGTCCAATGCACATTCAATTCATGGGACGCGTATCCCATGCAGAAGAGGCCCGTGGCGATTTCCTGCATGGACTCGACGCGAAACTGCTCGAATAGAACTTGAAACAGAGTCGATATGGGCCGCAGCATAACGCGATCAAATTTGCCTTCGATGATGTAGTTGTTTCCAAAGTCGTAAAGGTTGAGGCTGATGACGTTAAAAATCCCATAGGGCAAGAGCGAGAAACCGTAGAGGAAGATTTCCTCATTCAGTGTCCAGCCGGCTAATGCCGGGACCTTTTGAAAAAGCACGATGACGAAGCAAAGTGCGAAGATTGTAGCCGCCAGGCTCGTGAGCGTCGAGACGATGAAATCCCCACGGTAGGAGACACGCATTTTGACGTATTGCGAAAAGTATTCGCCAAAGAGCATGGAGTGCCGAACGAAACCGTGCCAAAACTGACGAAGAACGGATTCCTGCTCCTTCTCGATGGGCGATGTTTTCATATCCCTCATGCGTCCTATCCGCCGTGAATCGTGATTTTCTTCGTGGCGCGCTCCCACCAGACGTGCGCCAGATACAACAGGATAATTACCCATAGCCACTGAATGCAAAGCAGCTCAACAGCCTTGTGCGTCGAAAACTTGCCCAGATAAATTGAGAGTGGCGTATACGCGATGTGCTCGAAGGGAAGCCAGGCCAGCACGGCCGCCACTTTATTCGGGAAATAGGTCATGGGAATCAGCAGGCCGGAAAGCAATTCGATGAGCCAGTATTTCGCGCGTATCATTGCAAGAATAGACTTCAGCGGAATCGCGCAGGTTCCGATCATGAAATTGATCGCGCCCATCAGGAAAAATGAACCGATGACTCCGAGAACAAACAGAGCAAAGTCTGTCCCGGACGCAGGTCCCATCACTGGAAAAACAAACGCGACGACGATGGCCGTAGGCACGGTCAATAAGCCGAGTCGAAATGCCGACTCGCCCATGGCGCGAAAAATCCACATCCATTGCACCGAGACGGGCTTGATCAAATCCATGGCGATCTTGCCTTCGATGACCTCGTAAGCCATTTCCTGGTCAATCGTATTCCAGTAAAACGAGCGGATAATCCAGCCGACGCTCACGTATGTAATCATCTGGGGCAAGTTGAAGCCCGCGATAGATCCGGACACATTGCGAAATACCGCGCTCCAGATGAAGTAATAGACCGTAACGTTGAGGAGATACGTGATGATGCCGGTAAAGTAACGCAGGCGAAATGCGAGGATGTTGACGAACCCGATGCGCGAAAATTCTGCGTAGGGTACAAGCGCTGCCTGCACGCGCGAGGCCATTACACGCCGCTCCACCGAAGTTCTAATTCAATCGAACAGTTCATTTCATTCGCGCGTCATTCGCCTGCGATATGCAACCAAGCATCGTAACACAGGCTCCTTGAGCAGGGTGGTCAGGTGAGTCGCGATGGAATCAATTCTGCTTAAGCGGGGCTTCTTTTGGCTTGCTGATGACTTGCGTCGTTCCCACCCAGAACAACTTGTAGTCCGTGAAATGATGATAATTGTGGAAGAAGCGTCCGTGGAATTGGATATAAAGATCCGTGGTCTCCGGCAGCCATAGCTGTACTTTGTGCACCGGGAATGAAACGGGACGATAATCGAGCGAGAGGTGATAGCGCCGCAGATCAATTTCTTTGATGGGTTTTGCAATATCAACATCCATGTGCACCAATTCGTCGCCGCTCTCGGTAATCCAAATACGGCCCTTTAAGGGAAGAAGAAATCGTTGGGAGGAGTTTTCAAAGGATTCCAGGGGACTTGTGGGCCGGTCCACGCGCTGTTGAAAGTGCAAAACCCATGCCGGGCGATCCTGCCACTTGCCCAGTCCTTCGCAGCTCCATTGAAAGTCTTTTCGAAAATTGGAATGGAGGACTAACTCGAGCGCAGGCGCGCCGAAGTCCGCGAAGTAGCCGGGCAAATCCGCGGTCGAAACCCCATTATTCCGAGTTTCTTCGATATGGGGAATTCTCGGGTTCGATCTGTCGACTGTGACGATATAGTTGAATTTCGCCGAGTCAGGCTTTTCGAGCTTCCCGTCTCGTTTGATTTCAACGGATTGATACTCCTCCACTGCGGTCATTCTTTCGAAATCACTTACGAAATCTTCCGCATGGGTACCGGCGCCTTTCAATAGCCTATTCAACGGGCATGACGCAGAAGATGTCGCGGCGATGTTCACCGCGTCAATGTCCGGCGGGGCCCAATTCTCTCTCGGTGGCGTTTCGACCAGATCTGCCGTGAGAAGAGACGCTGCCGATGAGTTCGGCGTTCCGACGATTGGAATCAACGCTGAAGCGGGAGTTGCCATGGTAGCCGTTGAGGCCGAGAGTCCAATTTGCGCCAACTGCTCCTCAAGGCTTTTCACCCAACGCTGCGCCTGCGGCACGTTGGGATCGCTTGGATTTTCGCGGATGAACGTATCGAGAGCGGCAATCGCCCGCTGACGATCCCCGAGTACCGCCTCGGATTGGCCTACCACCAGCCATGCCCGGCTGGCGTCGTGTTCGTCCAATTTCAAAGCGATTTTGGCATTGTTGCGCGCCTGCTCATAATTTCCTGTCTGTTGATAGCAGATGGCCAGCATCCAATGGGCCTGCCATGATTTGGGATTCAAGTCATTTGCTTGCGAAAGCGTCTTAATGGCTTCAGCAAAATCAGACTCACGATAAAGGACCGACCCAAGAGAAAGAAGTGTGCGGAATTGTTTGGGATCGATCGAAGCCGCTTTTTCCAGATAAGTTTTCGCTTCGGGCAACTGATTTTTCCGAAGATACGCAACGCCGGCGAGGTAATTCGAATACGGGTTGCCCGGATCCATTTTCAAGAGCTTTGCGATATGCTTCAGCGCTGAATCCGTCTTGTTGCTGTTCAAATCCTTCAGTGCCTGGTCGGCCTCTTTCTGGGCCCGGGGAGCCATCACAAAATTTCCACCGGGAGAATTTCCCAGGACTCCCGGTTTATCGATAGGCCGGAGGAAGACGATCAGTGCGCTCTCTGCGCCATTGATGGGAACGACCAGGTCTTCCGTCGCTGGGTGATAGCCCGGAACACTCACCTCGACTTCATAGTCGAGCCCCGGCTGCGCGCCCTCAATTTGCCATCCGTCCCCAAGCCGGTGTGGCAATTGCATGATGGGCACCATGTCGGTTTCCGAAGTCATGCGGATCGTCGGCGGAGTCGCGATTGTATTACCAAGAGAGTCCTTGATGTAGAGAATGACGGGAGCTCCCACACCGAGCTTCGGTTCATATTGCGCCAGAACGCTACTCGCCATTCCAGTCAGGAGGACAACGAGGACGACCCATTTCGCAGTTCTCATGCCCATAGAGCACCTTGATTTCGAAGAGGCAGATTCAAGAGGAGAGGTATTCGAAAACATTACCGTGCACTTGACGAAACTATGCACCCTCAGCCAAGACCATGTCAAGGTGCATGAGGCATCCATTCGGTGGGTTTTCGACAGCGACGATTTTGACAATGCGGTGCGAGATGTGGCGATTGGAAGTTCTGGAGGCTGGAGGGTTTGCGCAGCGGGCGCGCGAAAAGGAAGAGACGAAAATCTGTCCCGATTAGAAAAGCGCAAGTGATTGGTTTTGCGAGTGGTTAGCGGAAACTCACTGAGCTTTAGTGTCCCGATTAGAAAGTTGCGACGATTGGCGGACGACGGGCCGAGGCGGGCAAGCCTGATGAGGCGGGCGATTTCCCGAATCGGGAACAATGGTGGACGGAGGCGAGTGTCCGAAATCGCAAAGTTTTTCAAAAAACCGAAAGAATCAGCGATTAGAACGGCCTCCCGTTGTTTGTTTTGTGTAAGTTGCATCGAGTTCTAATAATTCATATCTCTAGCGATTAGAATCAGCAAAAGCGTATAAAAAGCGAAAGGCCACGTCGCCGTGGCCTGGCATACTTCCACCGCTATCGCTCGCAGCCTGGGCTTTCCAGGCTGCAAACCACTGTGTACCATAGAGTTAACTATTTGTCAAGAGGAATACGCCCTTTTCGAGATGCCTCGCGGATGTGGCTCCATGCGCGCTCGACGTGGCGTCGCTCGGTGTTCGTCTGGCCGATGCAAAGCCGCAGCGTAAGCTTGCCGTCCAGTTTGGTGTGCGTCAAATATAAGGCGCCGCTCTGGTTCAGCAGATCCAAAATTTCTTGATTGGTGGCGTCGCCGGAACGATGCCGAAAGCAAACCAGATTGAGCGGGACGGGCGCGACGAGCTCGAAATCGCTATCTTCGCGCACCCAAGAGGCGAATTGTTGTGCGAGTTCAACATGCCGACGAACGTGGTGCTGTAGGCCTTCGATCCCGTAGTGGCGAATCACAAACCAGAGCTTCAAAGCGCGGAACCGCCGGCCAAGCTGCACATGCCAGTCGCGGTAGTCGATCACGGCGCCGGATTCTGTGGCTTTGTTGCGCAGATATTCGGGCAGGATGCTCATTGCGCGAATCAGCGCGGCGCGGTCGGCGACATAAAAGCAATCACAATCGAAATTCGTGAACATCCATTTGTGCGGATTGAAGCAGTAACTGTCGGCGGACTCGATGCCGTCGTGAATCCGGCGAAATTCCGGGCAGAGCGCCGCTGTGCCGGACATTGCCGCGTCGACGTGAAGCCAGATTTTGTGCGTGCGGCAAATTTCGCCGATGGCGCGGACTGGATCTATTGCGTTGGAAGAAGTCGTGCCCACGGTTGCGCATACAAAGCAAGGTGTATGTCCGGCGGCCAAGTCGCGCTGGATTTGCGCAGCGAGCGCATCCGGGCGCATCGCGAAGTTTTCGTCGACTTCAATCAGACGCAGATTTTTGCCGCCGATTCCGGCGATTTTCGCCGCTTTTTCGAGCGAAGAATGGGCTTGCGAAGAGGTGTAGGCGACGAGCTTACCGTCGCAGCCGCGCTCGTTCGAAGCATAGTTCGTCGCGCGTTCGCGGGCGGCAAGCAGCGCGCACAGCGAAGAATTGGACGCCGTATCTTGAATCACTCCACCACCTGTGGTGGCAGAGAGAAATTTGCCGGGCAAGCCGAGCATCTCCACGAGCCAATCGAGCATGTGCGTTTCGAGTTCCGTGCAAGCCGGACTGGTGGCCCAGAGCATCCCCTGAACGCCGAGGCCCGCAGAAAGCATTTCCCCCATGATCGAGGGAAACGAAGTGTTCGACGGGAAAAATGCGAAGAAATTCGGAGATTGCCAGTGGGTGATGCCGGGCAGAATCAGCTTTTCGACGTCGCGCAGCATTGCATCAAAGGACTCGCCCTTCTGCGGCGCATTTTTCGGAAGCGAGGCGCGAATTTCGCCGGGCTTCGCCCGCGACATCACGGGGTAGGATTCGATGCGTTCGTAATAATCGGCGATCCAATCCACGACAGCTTTTCCATGACGGCGAAACTCCTCCGGAGTCATGTGAAAGCCTGTTTTTTCAGGCATGCGGGCCACCTTGTGCGTGAGAATCGTTTCGCTAAAGTACGACTTCTTGCAGGGCCGCGCCGGCGTAGATGCGCTTCACGACTTCTTCAATCGGTTCGTCCTCGATGAGCAGGTCGCGGACTTCGACGGTGTTCAAAATCTGGCGGATCAGGTCTGCCGTGGAGACCTTCACGCGGTCGAAACGGATGCGATAGGTGAGCTGATCGACTTGTTCGAACTCCAGACCGTCGCGCGTGAACGCATGCATGCCCGCGAGCTGCGCGGAGTCCTTCACGGCAAATTTGATCTGCTTGGTGCGCAGCAATTTTTGCTTGAGGAGATCGAGAGGGCCATCATAAAGCAGCCGGCCGTGATCAATAATCATGATACGGCGGCACAGTTCCTCGATATCGTCGAGATCGTGCGTGGTCAGCAACACGGTGGTTTGAAATTCGCGATTGATGGCGCGCAGAAATTTGCGAATCTGGTCTTTCGCAACCACGTCGAGGCCGATGGTTGGCTCATCGAGAAAGAGCAGCGGCGGATTGTGCAGCAGCGCCGCAGCCAGGTCGCAGCGCATGCGCTCGCCAAGAGAAAGCTTGCGTACCGGCGTGAAGAGATAATCCTGAATGCCGAGAATCTGATTGAATTTCTCCATGCGCTCCTGAAAATCGCGCTCGGAGACTTCGTAGATGCGCCGGAGTAGCTTGAATGATTCGACGACGGCGATGTCCCACCAGAGCTGCGTGCGCTGGCCGAAGACGACGCCAATGGTTTTGACGTATTGCCGCCGCTGCTTATAAGGGATGAAGCCATTCACGCGCGCTTCGCCGGAGGATGGCATCAAGATTCCCGTGAGCATTTTGATGCTGGTGGATTTGCCGGCGCCATTCGGGCCGATGTAGCCGACCATTTCGCCGCGCTTGACTTCGAAACTCACGCGGTCGACGGCGCTCACGGTCATGTAATCGCGCACGAAGAGATTTTGAATCGAGCCCCACATGCCTTCGCGGCGGCGAAACGTGCGGAAGTCCTTTGAGAGTTCGCGTACGTCGATGAGCGGAGAGCCGGTCAATTTGTCAGCAGCCATTGCGCCAAAGATTCTAGCATGGAGTGTTTTCTATGCAGGCAACACCCCGCAAAGGGGTAGTGGTGTCATTTGATGGGCGACCGGGGAAAATAGGGATGGACTCATTTCGGCGCTGAGTGTGAGAATATCCTTATGAGAATATTCTGGCATAATGGCGGCGTTCATGTGATGCCGGAGAATGGCGAGGAATCCAAACTTCTTTGCAAGCTTACCGAGAACTTAAAGATGGAAAAGCCGCCGGAGATGCAATGTTGCATCCCCAGCGGCGATACGCCGTCAGGCGACGGCTTGTTTGAATTGGTCGTTAGTAACGAACAAACGCGTCCAAGCGGCTTCTCCGGTAAGGCCAACCACAAGAAGCAAGTCATTTGCATCAATGAACCTCTGTAGATGGTCGCGAAGCTGCGCTGCGGTATAGTTCGTCCGCAGCACCCACTTGGAATACAGAACGTGCAGGGCACCGAGCTTTCTCAACGCACTGAGCAATGGCTCGTAATCTTCGCCCCGTCGTTCTAGGTCATACACAATCATGTATTTGCGCACACATATCACACCCCTTTGTGCCCCTGTTGGGCGCTTGTGCGGACACACCTGTACTGTGTGTTCCGCGGGTTATGTTTTTTCCTATTGACAGGGGGCGCGATTAACGCCTAAGATGTGGGTGAACAGTTTCCACATCTCCCCACCAACGGGACTCAGCGCCCCACCCGCAAAGTGGGGCGTTGCTGCGTAAAGCTACAGCAATTCCAGTATATCACCCTAGCAACCACTGCGCTACTAATAGTTGTGCTTTTCTTGTAGCCACTAGGCGGCAATCTCCGATATATCCCACACGTGATCTGTAATTCCTGCCTGCATTCCTGGCGTGACCCGCAGCGAAGAATGAATCCGGCAAAAGTTATACCAAGCAAAGTAGACAGCCAAGGCCGCTTTCAGATTCTCTAGTTTCTTGGAGAAAGCGTTGGTCAATCTCGTGAACCTGCGAAGCTGCATTCTAACGGTTAGGTTTTGACGCTCAACATGCGATGTCGAAATGAACTGCGGTTTCGGGTTGCCCATGACTGGGACAGTCCTCGTATCCACAATCTCTGAGGGGCTGTACCGTTCGCGTGAGGACTCGTCGCCCGAATACATCTTAATCAACATCGCATAATCTATGTTTGTTCCGAACGTGTCATCAACCGCGCCTACATAGGGCCGGAATCCATCGGTTGTCAGTTGCGGACGAGTGATAAGGCGTGATTCCAAGTCTTTCATTAGGAAATAGGCGTTTCGCGCATCGCGTTTTCCGACACGAAAAGAAGGGACTAGCTTGGTTTCTGAATCCATTGCGATGAACAGATATTGTTCACCCATTGTGAGATCGTCATGCCGCGTCAGGTCTAGGTTCTTCTGGCGAACGAAAACGAAGCCGTGCATTTCATCAACTTGCACACGGCGGGCGCTAATGCCACGCATCTTTTCGTCAAGAAGCTGCGCACAGCGTTTGCCAGTGCGAAGGAGGACGCGGAGCACGGTTTTGTGTTCGACGCCAACCAATCGGGCTGTAGCTCTCACAGAGCACCCTTCCACGAGCGCATTGAGGATTTGAGATTGTTTCTCTTTCGGCAGAACATTCATTTCGGCTTGCCTTTCTGCGGAAGCAAGCCGATAATCCGTTTCAGGGTTCGGCATGCGGCTTACTCCGCGTGCTGGATTTGCCCCGTTTTCGGTTACAGCCGGAAACGGGGTTTTTGTTTTCATGGACTAATCATAGAATAAGTAGCTGTTAGTTGTCAAGCTAAATTTAGTACTTGACATAAATTTAGATATAGCGATAAACTCCCCTCAGTCCTAAGGAGGGACAGGCGATGCAGAATCCGTTCCGCCCCGGCGCTGGGCACATGCCGCCTTATCTCGCTGGGCGACAAAAGGAGAGTGAGGAGTTTAATCGGCTTCTCGAACAAGACATCATTTTGAAAAACCTAGTCCTTACTGGCCTCAGAGGATTGGGAAAGACAGTCCTGTTGGAAACTTTTAAGCCTATGGCGATCAGGTCGGGTTGGCTGTGGGCCGGAACTGATTTATCGGAGTCAACAAGCATTAGTGAGGAAAATCTAGCGACACGCCTTCTAACCGATCTGTCCGTAGTTGCGAGTTCATTTGTCATCTCGAAGAAAGAACGTCCCAAGGTGGGTTTTGGAAATCAGCCTGACGATGTCGCTGTGGCCTTAAATTATCCTGCGTTGCGAGCTATGTATGAAAGCATTCCGGGTCTGGTTCTGGACAAGCTAAAGGGAGTGCTGGAAACGGTCTGGCCCTACGTTGAGGCGTCTGGGCGCAGGGGTATCATCTTTGCCTATGACGAAGCACAGAATCTCACTGACCACGCGAAAAAAGACCAATATCCGCTGTCACTCTTACTAGATTTGTTCCAATCGTTGCAGCGGAAGAATTACCGATTCATGCTTGCCCTCGTCGGACTTCCGACACTATTTCCCAAGCTTGTTGAGGCACGAACTTTTTCAGAGCGTATGTTTACGGTGATATTCCTGAGTCCTCTGAACGAAAAGGAAACCGCTGAGGCGGTTAAGGAGCCTATTCAACGTGCTAAGGATTGTCCCATTAACTTTGACCAGAAGTCGGTGAGAACGATTTGGAAAGTCGCGCGAGGATACCCGTATTTTGTGCAATACGTTTGCCGCGAAGTGTTCGATATTTGGGTTCAGGCCATCGAGGGCGGGAAAGAGCCGCCACTAATTCCTGTTGCTGAGATTATCGCTAAATTGGACTCAGATTTTTTCGCTGGTAGATGGGCAAGAGCTACAGACCGACAGAGACAGCTTTTGGGAGTAATTGCTGAGCTGCCAAATGCAGATGCAGAGTTTACGGTACAGGAGATCGTTGAATCTGTTGGCAATAAGGAGACGAAGAGATCGTTTAGTAGCAGCCATGTAAACCAGATGCTAGTTTCCCTCTCGGAGTCTGGCCTAATTTACAAGAACCGATACAGCAAATACTCGTTTGCCGTGCCTTTGTTGGGAGACTTTATTAAGAGACAAAAGTTACAGGTACTTAGCGCATGAGCAAGTGGCGTGCCTATCTATCTAGGCCGCCACCAGGATTCAGAGGCAAACGACACCACTACCCGCAAAGAGGGTACGCGGCCTGTCCCGGGATTGGATGCGGTTAAGTGCGAAAGAGTACGTCTTCGCGATTGAACATGCGCACGGCTGCAGCGAGGCCGAGAGCTGCGTAAACGCAGGTCATACCGAAGACCGCGGCCATCATCGCCCAGTGATATGTGCCAGAGATAATTTCTTTGCTCACCATGCAGGTGTTCAAGATGGGGATGAACGCTGTTATCCAATTCAATTCGATCCCCGGGATTGTGCCGATCACAGCTGGAATAACGACGATGAAAACCAGAGGCTGGACATAGCTCTGCGCCTCACGGTAGCTCTTTGCCAGAAGCGCGACGGCCAGCAGGCCCGCAGCGAAGAGAACCGCGAGCGGCAAGATCAGCAGGATGACGGCGACGACGGATCCCGGGTCAATCGTGAATTGAAGAGAGGAACCGGCGGCTGCAACGATGGAGTTCTTGAAGTGGGTGAAGGAAAAGCCGAGCGAGAGAATGGAGAGTACGGCCGTGACCACCGAGGCCGTCACAATCATCAGGAATTTTCCAAAGACAAGATCCGTGCGCGAAGCCGGGCTTGAGAGGATTGTCTCCATCGTGCCGCGCTCTTTTTCGCCGGCGGTCAAATCCATGGCCGGATACGTCGCGCCGGTGAAGCAAAAAATGATAATGAAATAAGGAATCAGACCGCCGAACATAGCCGCGCCGACTTTGGAGGGTGGTGCGACGTTGCTGGATTCTATCGTGAACGGTTCGAGCAGGCTTGCGGGTACACCTCTCGCTTCAAGCGCGGCGCGCGCGACGCCATCTCGATATTGGCTGAAGAATGCCTGCAATTTGTCATTGGCGATCTCCGATTCTTCGTTGCTCTTGTAGTAGCCGATGGAAATCTGTTCCGGATGGCCGCCGGCGATGGAGGCGTCAAAGCCCTTGGGAATTTGAATCAGCGCACGAATCGTCTTGTCCGATACTTCCTGCTTTGCGTCATCCTTGTAGGGGAGGATTTTGACGCTGGCGAAATTCTGCAGCGCCGACATAATCTTCGGCGAATCCTCGCCGCCCTGGACCATAATCAACGCAATTTCCTTCTGCGCTTGCCCTGCAAAATGCGCCATGGCATATCCCATCAGGAGAAACAGCAAAGGAAAAGCAACGACAGGGATGATGATCATGGAGCGGATGGTGCGCTTGTCGCGCAGCATGTCGCGCAATTCTTTTCGGTAAACGGTCCACGAATTTCGCAGGTTCATCGCGCTTCTCCCGAAACTTCCACAAAGATGTCCTCGAGATCACTTTTGCCGTAACGCTGCCGCATCTCTTCGAGCGTGCCCTCAGTTTGCATTTTGCCATTGTGGATGATGCCGATGCGGTCGCAGAGCTTCTCGACCTCGCTCATCACGTGCGTCGAGAAGATCACGGTCTTGCCTTTTTCACGGCACTGACGAATGAAGTCCGTGATGGAGCGGGCAGCCATGACGTCGAGGCCATTCGTAGGCTCGTCGAAGATCATCACTGGCGGATCGTGGACCAGGGTGCGAGCGATGGACACCTTCTGCTTCATGCCCGTGGAGAGCTTGGCGCAGCGGCGGTCGCGGAACTCTTCCATATCCAGCGCCTTGAAAAGCTCATTCGTGCGCCGCGCGATTGTGGCATCATCCAGTCCAAAGAGCCGACCGAAGTATTCAACTGTTTCCGCCGCCGTAAGCCGGTCATAAAGGGCCGTCGCCGTGGAGAGGAAGCCGATATGCGCACGAACTTTCTGGGGATCGCGGACGACGTCGAAACCCGCCACCGTCGCTGTGCCGGAGGTTGGCGCAAGAATCGTCGCCAACACGCGCAGGGTCGTCGTTTTTCCAGCGCCATTGGCGCCAAGCAAGCCGTAGATCTCCCCGGGCTTACAAGTGAAGCTAACGCCATCGACCGCTCGAATCGCGCCGCGCTTCTTATCATTGAAGGTTTTGCAAAGCTCGACAGCTTGGATCATGAATTCCCCTCTGCCTGTCTATATACGTCTAAGGCGCTCGCATGTTACATGGAGACACGAAATTTTGTGAGCGGGATTTCATCCTGCCGCGCCGTACGAAAGAGATAGATTTCATGCCGAAGTCGAGTATGAAAAAGCGACATACGGCTGGCATCACCGTTCATTGCTGTGGCATCCTGAGATGTTGACGCTTTTCGCGGCACGGTGTGGCTCGCCATAGGCAAGCCGTGGAGCCGTCTGTTACAATTCAATGAAATCTGGGGGATTCATCGATTGGCATCGGAACAGACAAACGCAGGACCACGAAAAAGCTGGGTCGTTGTAGCCGGCGGGATCGTGGTCGTTGTAACCGTGGTCCTGATTCTCGCCAGTCGCGATCAGGCTCCTGAAGTCCAAGTCGCGAAGGTAAAACGCGAGAACCTCTCGGCTTCGATCAGCTGCAACGGAAAAGTTGAGCCGATTGAACCATTCGTCCCCCGTGCGCAATTCGCAACCTTTATCCAGAAGGCTGAGGTCACGGAGGGACAATCCGTTCATAAGGGACAGGTGCTGTTGGTGCTCGATGCCAACGCACAAAAGACTCAGCTGGCCAAAGCGCAAGCGGACTTGCTGGCAGCTCAAGAACGGCTTCGCGACGCCCTCGCGGGCGGTCCGCCAGACCAAGTGGCGCAGTTGGATGCTGATTTGCGAAAAGCGCAAATTGACCTGGCGGATCTTCAGAAGAAACAAGAAGAACTGCAGAAACTCGTTGCGGCGAAGGCCGCGACGCAGGATGAGCTGGATCAGAATGGAAGCAAGCTTGCGCAACAAAGCGCAACAGTCGAAATGCTCGAGCAAAAGAAAACGGCGATTGCAGCGCAAGCGGCCGTGAGCCAGCAGAGCGCACGGCTGACCATCGAGGAGCAACAGGATCTGATACAGACCTTGCAAGGCTACGTGCGCTCGGCGACTGTCATCTCGCCGATTGATGGAACGCTTTATTCATTGCCGAAGCACGCCGGTGACTATGTTCAGGTAGGAGAGCCTCTTGCACAGGTGGCCGATTTGCGTCACGTTCGTGTGCGCGCGTTTGTGGATGAACCTGACCTTGGTGTGCTTGCCCCTGGTCAAACGGCGGAAATCACTTGGGATGGGCTGCCGGGCTACGTCTGGAACGGCAAGACCGAGGCCGTGCCGAAGCAGGTAACGACTCTTGCCGTACGCAGCGTTGGCGAAGTCCTTTGCTCGGTGCAGAATGATAATATGAAGCTGATTCCCAATGTGAACGTGGACGTCAGGATTCAATGGAGCAACCAGGACAGCGTTTTAGTGATCCCGAGAGGAGCGGTTCATGGCGATCCTCCCAATTACTTTGTCTTTGTAATGGATAACGATGGCACACTCCACCAGCGTGCAATAAAACTGGGCATTGCCAATCCCACCGAATTTCAGGTCGTAGCCGGATTGCAAGAAGGAGACCGTGTTGCACTGTCCGGGGATGCCGCGCTCCGTGACGGTATGAGTGCGCACCCTGTAGAAGCGGGTCAACGATGAGGTTGACGCTCGCGCGGTTGGTTTGTTGCGCGGCGTTAGTCATCTTTACAGCGGGAATTGCCAGCGCAGCCGATGATCTGTCGACGGTCGAAGAGCAATTCGCCGCGGGCGATTACGGCGATGCAATCAATACTCTGCGCGCCATCGTATCCCAGAATGCCGGCGACGCTCCCGCTCATTACTGGCTCGGCCGCTGCTACTACGAAGAGCGTGATTATAATAACGCCGTGACGCAACTTCAGCAGGCAGCCTCTCTCGACGCGAAATCCTCCGTCTATCACCAGTGGCTGGGCCGCGCATATGGCGAGAAGGCCGATGTGGAACACAGCTTCCTTTTGGCTCGGCAGGTAAAAAAGGAATTCGAGGCGGCGGTGCAAGCCGACCCATCAAATATTCAAGCGCGACGCGATCTGGAGGATTATCTGCTGGAAGCGCCTTGGATTGTGGGCGGCAGCAAAGACGACGCGCTAACGCAAGTGAACGAGATCGCAAAACTGGATCCCATTCAAGGGCATCTGGCTCGCGCTGATTATGACGCGCATCTCGGCAAAGACAACGACGCCTCCTCTGAATACAATCAGGCGCTTTCGATGAGGCCGCAAACAATCGATCCGTATTTCGAAATCGCCGATTACTATGCCAAGAAACAAAACAGTGCGGCGTTGCAGCAAGTGATCACCCAGGCCGAAGCCACGGATCCGAGGGACCCCCGGCTGACTTTTTACCATGGCGAAACCAGGGTCATCAGCGACACGGATCTAACCCTTGCGGAAGAGGAATTGAAGTCCTATATTGCCCGCTCGCCACAGCGCAGTGACTGGCCATCCCATTCGAGGGCGCGTTATTGGCTGGGAGCGCTTTACGAAAAACAGGGCGACAAGGTTGCTGCGTCCGAGCAATACCGCGCTGCCCTGCAACTCGACGCTGGAAATAAGGCGGCGCGCCAGGCGCTCGACAACCTCGAAAAGTCAATGCGTTGATCGGTCGCGGCAAATTGTTTGGAGGCACGCGCGAATGTCCACAATGAAGGGAGTCGTTCTCGCCGGCGGGACCGGATCCCGCTTGTTTCCCCTCACCCGCGTCACAAATAAGCACCTGCTGCCGATTTACGACCAACCGATGGTGTTTTACCCGATTCAAACTCTGGCAAACGCCGGAATCCTCGACATTCTTTTAGTCACCGGTGGACACAGCGCCGGCGATTTTTTACGGTTGCTCGGCAACGGAAAAGATTTTCACCTGCGCCATCTTTGCTATGCGTATCAGGAAGGCGAAGGAGGCATCGCTGACGCTTTGCGCCTCGCCGAGCATTTTGCGGATGGGCATCCGATTTGCGTCGTCCTGGGCGACAACATCATCGAGACGAACATTATTGCCGGATGCGATGAATTTCGCCGCGGCGGGGCGGGCGCGCATATTTTCCTGAAAGAAGTGCCGCATCCCGAGCGTTTCGGTGTTCCGGTGTTCGACGGCGATCGTATCGTGCGCATCGAGGAAAAACCCAAGCAGCCTAAGTCCAACTATGCAGTGACCGGCTACTACATCTACGACACAACCGTGTTCGAAAAAATCCGCACGCTCAAACCTTCCGGACGCGGAGAACTGGAGATTACCGATCTGAATAACCAATACATTCAGGAAGGCTCGCTGCACTACAGCGTTATCGAAGGTTGGTGGACCGACGCGGGAACCTTTGAGTCGCTGCTGCTCGCGAATAACCTGGTGGCTAAGGGCGGCGCGAACAAACTGGAAGCGGCGGCGAGCGGAACAAAATCGCAGCAAGCGGGCGGGAAACGATGATCCAGGGCGTTCGCGTCAAGCAGCTCAAGATGATTCCTGACGAACGCGGGCGTTTGATGGAAATCCTGCGGCAGGACGACAAGGAATTCATCAAATTCGGCCAGTTGTACATGACCACGGCATACCCGGGCGTGGTGAAGGGCTGGCATTACCACAAACTGCAGATCGATAGCTTTTGCACCGTCAAAGGAATGATCAAGCTAGTTCTTTATGATGCGCGTGAGAAATCGCCGACCTATCGCGAGGTGAATGAATTCTTTCAGGGCGAACACAACGCGATTCTTGTACAGATCCCGAATTTCGTTTATCACGGATTCAAATGCGTCAGCGAGACGGAAGCCATTGTGATCAATTGTACCACGGAAGCGTATCGCCACTCCGAGCCGGACGAGTTTCGTTTGCCTTACAATGATCCCAGCATCCCTTACAACTGGGACATTCAACTCAAATAGAATCGCGGAACGTCAACGATGAAACTTGTGGTCACGGGCGGCGCGGGCTTCATCGGATCCAATTTTATCCGCTATTTTCTTGGCGCATACCCTGACGCGGAAATCCTCAATTTCGACAAGCTCACATACGCCGGAAATCTTCAGAACCTCGAGGATATTGACGCGTCGCCGAATTACCGTTTTGTGCGCGGTGACATTTGCGACGCAGAGGCCGTTGAAGAGGCCCTCGCGGACCCCGCCGACGCCATTGTGCATTTCGCTGCGGAAAGCCATGTCGATCGCAGCATCGCCGGCGCGCGCGAATTCCTTCGCACCAATGTCGAAGGGACGCTCGTCATGATGGAAGCCGCGCGCAAGCGCAAGATTCCGCGCTTTCTGCATGTGAGCACTGACGAAGTCTACGGCAGCATGGCGCCGAAAGAGTCTGCCACGGAACAGTCGGTTCTTGCTCCGAATAGTCCATACGCTGCCAGCAAAGCTGCTGCGGATCTGCTCGTTCGAAGCTATGTGCAAACGCACAAATTCCCGGCGGTAATCACGCGCTGCACAAATAACTACGGCCCGTATCAATTTCCCGAGAAACTGATTCCCCTGATGATTTCGAATGCATTCGAAAGCAAGAAGCTGCCCGTCTATGGCGATGGGTCGAACGAGCGCGACTGGATTTTTGTTGAAGACCACTGCCGCGCGCTCGATGCCGTACTTCAGAAAGGCCGCGTTGGGGAAATCTACAATATCGGCTCCGGCCGGCCCGTACCGAACATTGGAATCGTACGCAGTTTGTTGAAGCTCCTCGATAAGCCGGATGGTTTGATCGAATTTGTTCAGGATCGCCCCGGCCACGATCGCCGTTATGCCCTGGACGATTCGAAGATTCGCCATGAACTGGGCTGGGAGCCCAAAGTCGAGCTCGATGCCGGACTCGAGCACACGGTCGATTGGTATCGCAAACACATTGACTGGGTGCATGCGGCCACGAGCGGCGAATATCAAGCCTATTACGAAAAATTCTATGTGAAGCGACGGACCACTCTCGCCGAACTCTGAACTGCCTTGAAAATCTTTCTCACCGGCAAACAAGGGATGCTTGCTCGGGCGATTGCCGAAGTCCTGGCTCCACGCCACGAAATTTCTGCTGTTTCGCATGGCGAAGCGGACATCACGGATGCGGCAGCCATCGCTCGCGCTGTGGAATCTGCTCAGCCCGATGTCGTTGTAAATGCGGCGGGATTTACCAACGTGGACGCTTGCGAAACGCAGCGGGAGCTCGCCTTTCGCGTAAATGCCGAAGGTCCTGGCAATATTGCGCTTGCTTGCAAACGCCTGGGCATTGGCATGATGCACATCAGTACGGATTACGTGTTCGATGGGACAAAGGCCGAGCCGTACGTGGAAGAGGACGAACCACGGCCACTGAGCGTCTATGGCAAAAGCAAATTGCAAGGCGAAAGGGAAGTGCAGCGCCACCTCGAACGGTCATGGATTGTTCGCATCTGCAGTGTCTTCGGGCCGTACCGCAGGAATTTTGTCGCGCTCGTCGTGGGCAAGGGGCGCAAAGGCGAACCGCTTCGCATCGTCGAGGGCTTACAGTTCGCACCCACGTACACATTCGACGCCGCAGCCGGCATCGAGCAAATCCTTGCGCGCGGGCCGCACGGTATCTACCACTTGACGAATCAAGGGTTCACCTCGCGCATCGATTTCACGCGCGAAATCCTTCGCCAGGCTGGCTTTCCGAACATCCCTGTGATTCCGATAACGAGCGAAGAGGAAAATCGTCCTGCGATGCGGCCAAAAAACTCGCGGCTGGAGAATGCGCGGCTAAAGCGTGAAGGGTTGCCGTTGCTGCCTCCGTGGCCGGATGCGGTCCAACGCTATCTGGCGCAGTTGGCAAACGAAAATCAATGAACTTTTGATTTGCTGCTGGATTTTTGCGTAATTACTTCTTCCGCGACAGAAAACCAAGCACCTTGCTGGCTAAGTCATCGCCTATCCCAAAGGTTTCTTTAGCGCGTGAATAGAGATGGACGGCTTTCTTGTCGAGCCAGATCATTGCGGCCTTGGCTTTCGTGTCGTTGGGGCGCGCTTGATAGTTCGTTGAGTGCCCAATGCAGTTGGGATCGGTTTCAATCGTGTAGTAGTAGAGTGCCAGGCTCTTGCGAGAGACGTTTTCCGGGCATGTGAGTTTTTCCGGGAAGCCGTGATATGACTCGTCAGTAGTGCTGAAAACAAGGACATGATTCAGAAGCGGCGGAACGCTTGCAGCACAATGCTGCATGTCCTTGTCCCATAATTCAATCGCTCCACCCCAATCCGCCTGCCACTCCGGATTCAAATAAAGAATCAGGTTCAGCCTGCGCCGCCAGTTTTTCTGATGATGATGCATGGTGAAATCGGCGTGCAGGTTCAAGAATCCGCCTCGCGAGGATTGATGCAAGCCGCCACCCTCAAGCGTCGGATCGGATAAGAGATTCTGAATTCCAGTCAGTTCCGAGAGCCATGCAAGAAAATCGGCAGAGTTCAATTCGTCGACCACTTTGCCGAGCACGCTCGGAAACATCTCTCGCTTGGTGAGGCCGGACTTGTTTTCGTTGAAATGTTTGTACTGAATCCAGGCGTCGCTCGATGGAGCGGGAAATTCGTCGGCCAGCGCACGCGCGGTCGCCGCATCAAGAAAATTATCCAGATGAATATGCGGGAACGGCGTCGCTTCCTTGTATCTTTTCGACAGTGCCGGCAACTCCAAAGCCCAGCGACTATAGGGGAAAAGCCGCGGTCTTTCCGTTGTGGCCGTTGCAGTCGCCATGGATTGCCTGTCTTTCTTCGTCTCTAACATTGGCGCCGAAAAAAAGTTCGATGATGCATCAACATGTTTCGTTGCGCCGCCGGAGTATAAAACAGAGTTCGCATTTGTGAAACACATTGTAACAAGCGCATCACGGAATCGCACAAACTGCTACCGCCGCGTTTTGATAGGCGCAATGTATGTCCGCTGGCGCGGGCTGTTGGATGACGACCCAGGTCACGCCATAGGTTTTTTTCAAGCGCTCAAAGTCAGCCGCACGAAAATGCTTCCATCCATTCGCTGCTCGTACTTGCGCTTCGCAGTCATCGGCGAGCGGAAGCCAGGGATAGAGCACCGCTGCGCTCCAATCTTTTTCTCCGTCGGCCAATCGGCTGCGCTCGGCGTTGGCGCGAAAGCCTTGATAGTTTTCTTCGGGCAATGCCATGTAGTGAGGATCGAGCGCAAAAATGGCGTCGGGAGCCGTGTTTCCTCGAATCCAGACAAACGCCTTAAGCCAGGCGTTCTCCGGCGCCGCGCCAGGCCATTCCACGTGCTGTGTAGCCGGAAAAAGCTGCAATTGCGCGAAGCACATTCCAGCACACAGCGGAGCAAAGAGCAGCAGCCAGCGCACCACACGACCTTTCAGAATTGCTTCTCCGATCAAGCCACCGGCAAACAAGAAGAAAAGCGTGTAGACAAGTTGCAGGCTCCTCATCGGCTGATAGGGCGTGAGAATTTCCAGACTGTGTGGAATCGTGACAATCAACCCTGCCGCGAAGCAAATTGCCTCGAACACCAACGTGACTTCGGCCAGTCTCTCAAATGCGGCATTTCCCCGTCGCCGCGCGATTCGGATGATCCACCAGAGAATTGCCAGAGGCGCGAGAATTCCGAGCCATTCGTACCATTCCCAACGCGGCAGAAAATAATAGCGGTGATCCTCCAGACATTGCCAGTATACCGCCGAGGGCTGTTTTCCAAAGATTCGCGCAACGGGTAGAAAGAGCAGCAATGCGGCTGACGATGCAGCGGACGATCGTTGCTTAAGTTTTTCGAGAATCAGAAGCAGCGCGACAAAGAACAGTCCGAAAACGGTCATGAAAGGGTGGACTACAGCTGTAATCGCCAGCCATAGCACCGTGAGCAGGTATTTCTTGTCCAGCGCCGCGTCGATCGCAAAGAGAACGGCAAAAGCGGAAATGGATCGCGGATTCAGGTACTCATCGAAAATGTAGAGTGACGTGCCCGCAACCGGCAACGTCAGCAGCGCAGCAACCATCGTCACCGCACCCCAACGTCCGGCAGCGGTCGAGAAGCACTTCGAAGCGATTTTCCAGCATGCAAGAAGGAAGAGGAATATCGACGCGAGATACCAAGAGAAAAGCGCCCAATCGAGCGAAAGGTGCGTGAATCGCGCCGTCCAGGCGATCAAATGGGGGAAAAGCGTCAGGTGCGAATTGGCTTCGAAAAATTCCCGCCCGAACGGGTAATACGAAGGATGAAGAAACCTGACAATCGCGGAAACATAGATTTCCGCATCTTCCGCGCGCGGATGGTAGCCGTGAACGAGCAGCGCGCCAAATGTCAGGAGGAGTAGAAAACCGATTTCTTTGCGCTTCACGCGGGTCTCCCTCGAGAATTCGGCTGCGCCGCTTTATTCGGCATTTTTTCCGTTTCTTGCGGGGCCTTGGGGAGGACCAAGTTCACTGGCAATATGTGCAACAGCTGGCTGCACAGCTCACACACGGGCGGATACAACTTTGCGCGCACCATTCGAATAGTATTTCAGATCAAGCTTGCGCCCGGTTTCCTTGAAAATGCGAAAGCGCATCAGTCCCCATTTCTGAAGCGCAAATTTCAAAGAAGTCGCCACGACACCCAAACCATAGCGCACACTTCGGCGAAAATTAATCGACGATGCCTCTTCGAAATACCGCGCCGGGCAGGAAATTTCGCCGACTCGAAATCCGAAGTAGAGCACTTGTGCCAGGACTTCATTGTCGAATACGAAATCATCCGAATCTTCCAGCAGCGGAAGCGCCAGCAGAACTTCGCGGCTGAACGCACGGTAGCCAGTGTGATATTCAGAGAGCTTAGCGCCGAGCAGGAGATTTTCAAAGGCGGTCAGAAATCGATTGGAAATATATTTGTAAAGCGGCATTCCTCCGCGGATCGCCCCGCCGCCAAGAATGCGCGAGCCCAGCGCCACATCGCAGCTGCCGCAGGCAATAAGCCCCGCCAGCGACGGGACCAGAGCGGGATTGTACTGATAATCGGGATGCAGCATCACCACGATATCGGCGCCCGCAGCCAGCGCCTCGCGATAACACGTCTGCTGGTTGCGCCCATATCCATAATTGCGGTCATGCACGAAAACCTGCAAGCCGAGTTTCTCGGCGAGCTTCACGGTCCCATCCGTGCTCGAATCGTCCACCAGAATTTTCATATCAACTACATCGGGAAGATCGTGAAGAGTTGCTTCCAGTGTTTTCTCGGCATTATAGGCGGGCATGACAACAGCGATGCTCTTACCTTGGATCATTCACACTCCGTCAGATTTCTTGCTTTCTGTTGCCGTTTCTGATTGGGACTTCTCCTGAAGCTTGTAAGTTAGTCCCTGCGGTTTGCGATGCACAGCGATTCTTGAAGTGTTCCAAGAGCTCACTTGCCGCATCCTAATGGGTGCTGCTGTGTGCGTCAAGAATTATCCGACTCCGCAGAATTCGGATTTGCTATAGTGAGGCGAAGCGCACACGCCGTGAGAAAAGGCTAACAGCATGGTCTGGTCTGAAACATGGAATTTGGCGATGGAGTCGCTGCGCGCCAACAAAATGCGCGCGATGCTCACCATGCTCGGCGTCGTCATCGGCAGCGCCTGCATCATCCTTGTTGTCACTGTAGCTCTTGCCGGCAAGCAATTTATTATCGGAGAAATCGAAGCCGTCGGCTCGAACATCGTTTATGCATCTCTGACGACGCCATTCGGACAGCCTTCCGCCATATCGGACCAGATCTCTCTTGGCGACATGGAAGCGATCAAACGCGGCATCCCGCAAGTCTCGGCGGTCGCTGGAACGCACGACATTTCCATGCCGGTCGGCGCAGACGAGGGTGCGCGTCCAGCAAGTTTGGTTGGCGTGACGCAAGAGTTTCAGCGCATTCGCAATCTGCTTATCGTCAGCGGGCGTTATTTCGATGACGGAGATTTCATAACCAGCAGCAAAGTATGTCTGCTGACCGAACATCTGGCCAAACTGGCATTCCCCTACGAAGACCCGGTGGGGAAAAACATCCATATCGGCGATCTAAGCTTCGTAGTGATTGGCGTTTTCCGCGAACGAGCTCAAACCTTTGGGCAGACTGAAATCACGACGGACTCCGCGCTCGTTCCTTTCCCATTGATTCAGTATTTCACGGGTCAGAATTTCATCAAGACCTTTTACGCCCAGGCTGATAATCCGCAGGATGTTCCCCTTGCGACTCAGGATGTCGGCGATATTTTAAGAAGCCGGCACCGCCCCGGTGCAGAGTATCAGGTGCAAAACTTATCTTCCATCCTGGAGGCGGCTAGAAATATTTCGCTGGCACTGACAATTGTCCTCCTGCTCATCGCTATGATTGCCTTGGTGATCAGCGGGATCGGCATCATGAATATCATGCTTGTCAGTGTCACTGAGCGAACGAGAGAAATCGGAATCCGCAAAGCGGTTGGGGCTCGCCAGCAGGAAATCCTCTATCAATTTCTTATGGAGGCGGCGCTCATCAGCGGGCTCGGCGCGATTGTCGGCGTTTTCATTGGTGTGATGATTCCGTTCGCGATTTCCGCCGTTGTGCAGCTTTTTCCTGACCTCGGCAACATCTCTATTCCGGTTTCCTGGGGCTCCGTGCTCTTAGCGTTTACCGTTTCGTGCGCGACAGGCGTTTTTTTCGGTTATCTTCCGGCAAGTAAGGCAGCTAAACTTCAGGCAGTTGAGTCACTCCACTACGAATGAGACGAAAATGAAAAAAAATCTCGCATGGACGTTTGTATTTGTTGGGATACTTTTTGGCGCGCCGATTTTGGCGCAGGAAGCGCCGCACTCCATAAAACTCCAGCTTCAGAGCCAGACCGGAGCCGTGACCGCGTTGCCACAAGCTGAATCTGCGCAGTCCCCCGATGGCACGCAAGTTCTCACACTCGATAAGATCGTGACGATGGCGATGCAACACAGCCCTGAGCTGGCACTTGCCCGCGCGCGCTACGTTGTGGCGAAGAATCAGGCGGGGCTCGACCGCTCTGATTTTCATCCCAACCTCTACACGGGGGCCGGCTATATCTACACCAATGGCATTCCCGAAACGCCCAGTGGCTCGGTCCCCTCGGTTTTTGAGCTTGCTTATAGTCAGGACATCTTCGATCCAGTCAAACGCGGAATTCAGCATTCCGATGAAGATCTGGCCAAGAACCAGGAACTCGAATATCAGAATACACGCGACAAGGTAATGGCCGATGCTGCCCTGGATTATCTCGAATTGGCTGCCGTTCGCCACTCCCTCGCGCTGCTGCTCGATGACCAGCAAAGTCAGCAAAAGATCCTGGATGTGACGCGCGAGCGTGCCCAGGCGGGCCTCGAACTTCCCGCGACGCTGACCGAAGACGAACTTAATTTGGCAAAAACAGAGCAAAAGATCGTGGAATATCAAAGCCGGGATGAGACTCTATCCAGCCAGATTCGCGAATTGGCTGGACTTGCTCCCGATACACCTCTCCAGGTTTCCCTTTCCGAACAACTTCCCGCGCAGCCGGGCATTTCTGCATCAAATAATTTAGTCGGCGCGGCAGTGGACCACAGTTTTGCCATTCGGGAGGCTGAAAACGTGCGCAGTGCGCGTGATCATGTGTATCGTGGCGCGAAGGATGCCTACTGGCCTACGATTTCGTTCGTTGGCGAATATAGCGTCTTGAGCGACATCAACAATTACCAGCAATATTTTCGCCAGTACCAGCAAAACAACGTGAACGTGGGCGTGCAGATAACCATTCCGATTTTCGCCGCGCGAACGTCAGCCAATGCCGCACTGGCAAAGAGCCAATTGAATGAGGCCGAACTCGAATTAGCCAATCAAAAAACGACTGTGCGCATGGGCGCGGAAGAAAAAATCCGTACGTTGAAGGAAAAAGAGGCAGGAAGCGAAGTAGCGCGTTTAGACTTGGAACTCGCGCAGGAGCAGCTCCAAAGCAAGCAGGTGGAATTCGATCAGGGCCAGGCCAAGCTCCGCGACCTGGAGCAGGCGCGGGTCAAGGAAAATGACAAGTGGCTGGCGTTCTTGGACGCGGATCTTGCCCGGGAGCGCGCGGAGGTTGATCTTCTGCAAGCCACTGGGCAATTGGCACAAGCGTTCCACTGAGGGAACTTTTCGCAAACGATTTCTATTCGCAGGGGTGTGAATTCGAGTAGAATGGTTTTTTCAACCCTGCGGAGTATTACCTATCGTGCCGTCCCGCACGAGGAGGATGTTGAATGGCGTCTGTAATGAAAACGCTTTTGCTCAATCCACCGAGCTTTGAGAATTTCGATGGCGGCGCAAGTTCGCGCTGGCCGGCTACGCGTGAGATCGAGTCCTATTGGTATCCGGTTTGGCTGACGTATCCCGCGGGCATGCTGCCCGGCAGTCGTTTGCTCGATGCTCCTCCGCATAAAGTAACTCCCAAGCAAACCGTCGAAATCGCCAAAGACTATGAATTTGTCGTCCTGTTCACGTCCACGGTCGGTTTCGAGAGCGACCTGAAGATGGCTCGCGCCATGAAGGAAATGAAGCCCAGCCTGAAAATCGCCTTCGTTGGCCCGCATGTGCAAATCAAGCCCAATGAAAGCCTGATGGCTAGCTCGGACATCGATTTCATCGTGCGCGGCGAGTTCGATTACGCCGTCGTCGATTATGCCAATGGCAAACCGCTCAGCGAAATTGCCAACGCCAGCTATATCAAGGACGGCCAGGTGGTTCACAATCCCACGCGGCCTCCGCTCCATACAGCCGAGCTCGACGAGCTGCCCTTCGCGACGGACGTCTACAAGCGCGATTTGACGATCGAACGCTATAACGTGCCGTTCCTGCTTCATCCATTCGTTTCGTTTTATACTTCGCGCGGCTGTCCGGCCCAGTGCACGTTCTGCCTTTGGCCGCAGACGCTCTCGGGGCACACCTGGCGTGTACGCTCCGTCGACAGTGTGGCCCGCGAATTCGAGCAAGCTCACAAGTTGTTTCCGCAAGCAAAAGAATTCTTCTTCGATGACGATACATTCAATATCCGCAAGGATCGTGTCATCGAACTTTGCAAGCGTTTCAAGCCCGTGGGCTTCCGGTGGTCCTGCACAGCGCGCGTGCACAGCGACTACGAAACCTTGAAAGCCATGGCCGACGCTGGAGCGCGTCTCTTTATCGTCGGCTTCGAGTCCGGCGATCCGCAAATTCTCAAGAACATCAAGAAGGGCGCGACGGTCGAGATGGCTCGCAGCTTCGCCGCCAATTGCAAGAAGGTCGGCATTCGCATTCACGGCGATTTCATCATTGGACTTCCCGGCGAGACCAAAGAAACAATTCAGCGCACGATTGATTTTGCGCGCGACCTCGATTGTGAAACGATTCAAGTCTCGATGGCCCATGCCTACCCGGGCACGGAACTTTACACCTTGGCAAACGCCAACGGGTTCTTGGCTACGGAAGCTCTCGCCGATTCCGGCGGCCATCAGTTGCCGCATCTCGTCTATCCGGGCCTGAACCGCGAGCAAATGATGGACGCGGTGAATCGCTTCTATGATTCTTACTATTTCCGTCCGCGCGTTGTGTGGCGCATTGTCCGCGAAGCCCTCTGGGATGCGAACGAACGGAAGCGCCTGTTCCATGAGGCTGTATCCTTCATGAAACTGCGCTCGGAGCGCGGAAAATACGCCAAGACGGGCAAGGCGCCCGCATCTAAAGAGCCGCCATCAATCAGCGTCCAGCCAATTTCGTCTCATTCGAACACAGAATTTCCGACAGAAACCCAGGGCGCATGAGTTTTTCACATCGTTTGCACGGCAAGACGATCCTTCTGATCAGTCTGATGGCGCTTTTCGGGCCGCTCGGTGACGTATTGCTCCGCAAGGGCATGAAACAAATTGGCGCCGTGTCGAATTGGCGGCCTGAGGCGCTGTTTGCCACATTCGATAGGACATTTCATACCGGCTCGATCTGGCTGGGAATCTCCTCCCTGTTTCTATTCTTCATCGCTTATCTTTTGGTGCTTTCCTGGGCCGACTATAGCTATGTGCAGCCGGCCTCCGCGACGGGTTACCTGGTTGTCGCCGTGCTGGGTTATTTGCTCCTTGGCGAAGCGATTCCCTGGATGCGCTGGATTGGTGTGCTTGTGATTTTCATCGGCGTGGTGCTCGTTGGCGGCACGCCGCCGCGAACGACGGAGGAAGGATGAGCGTTCGCGACGCCATTTCGCTGGCCATCATCATTTTCGGCGGAACGGGAGGAGAGCTCGCGGTCACGCGCGCGATGAAGCACATCGGCGAGGTGCAGCGTTTCCATCCGCGTCACTTGCTCCGGACCATCTTCAGCGCTTTCCGCGTTGGCTGGATGTGGTTCGGAATCAGCTTGATGACTTTGTCGTTTTTCGCGCTCCTCGCGCTGCTTTCCTGGGAAAATGTCAGCTTCGTCGTGCCGGTCACGGCGCTCAGCTATGTCGTTGGCGCCTTGGGCGGCAAGTTTCTTCTCGGTGAGCAAGTCGAGCCTAAGCGCTGGATCGGCGTCCTGCTGGTCTGCCTCGGAGTCGTTCTAGTCTGCGTAGCTTGACCCAAGGATTCATCGCGCGATCTGGGCGCGCGCCAAGGACACGGCATGTGGCATGAAATCCTGCGCTGGTCGCTGCTGGCTTTGGCAATCGGTCCTTTCGGATACTATTTGCTGGCCATTACTGCCGCGCGGCGTTTCTTTCGCAATCGCCCTCCCATCCAAAAAGATTTCACGCCGCCCGTCAGCGTGCTGAAGCCTGTGCGCGGGCTCGACCGCGAAGCCTACGAAAACTATGCAAGTTTTTGCCGCCAGGAATATCCCGAGTTTGAAATCATCTTTGGCGTCACGGAAGATTCCGATCCAGCCATACCGATCATTCACAAACTGATGCAGGATTTTCCGCAATGCAAGATTCGCTTACTCATCGGAGCCGAGCCCTTGGGCACCGGCGATAAAGTGAACAAACTCTGCCGCATGGTGCGCGAAGCGCAGTACGACATTCTCATCATCAGCGACAGCGACATTCGCGTCGCCCCCGGCTACCTTTACGCCGTCGCGGGACCGTTCGCCGATCCTAAAGTTGGCGCCGTCACGTGCCTTTATCGCGGCATTACCGATGGAACGCTCGTTTCCGAAATGGAGGCGCTCGGAAACACGTCGGATTTCGACGCAGGTGTGCTCTCCGCCTGGCAACTTGGTGGCGTGGATTTCACTCTCGGGGCCACAATGGCGACAACGAAGGAGCGGTTGGCGCAGATTGGTGGCTTCGAAGCGCTTGTGGATCATTTCTCCGACGATTACGAACTAGGCCATCGCATCCATGCCCTCGGCTACCGCGTCGAGGTCACCACTTTCCCCGTGTTCACTGTTTTTCCGACGCAGACGCTGGCGCAGTGTTTTCGCCACCAGGTCCGTTGGAATTTGACGATGAAGCATTCTCAGCCCTGGGGCCACTTTTCTCTGATCTTCACGCAGGGCCTGCCCTGGGCCATTCTTGCAGCTGCGATAGCGCCATGGTGGCAGCTTTCGGTTTTTTATTTGGCGGGATATGCCGTACTACGTGGCACGATGGCCTGGACCGTCGGTGTTTGGGGCGTAAACGATCCTTTGCTGCGCAAGAAGATGTATCTCGTGCCCGTGCGCGATGCTTTCGCATTCGTTGTCTGGCTGACGAGTTTCTTCAAGCGCCGCATCGAATGGCGTGGAGCATACTATTACATCCGCAATAAAAGACTGGTTCCCGCTGGCTAGTGACCATCCGCAGGATGGGATTTGTAGTTAATCGAGGCTTTTAGTTTACCGGTGCAGACGAAAGTTAACCATCACTACATATTCCGTCGCCACCGGTTTGCCATCCAGGGTCGCGGGGGAGTATCTCCATTGGCGGACCGCATCGATCGCGGCGGTTTGTAACACAGTCGGACCCTTAAGCACTTTGGCGGACGTCACTTTCCCTTTTGCGTCGATCTGTGCCTCGATCTGTACATCGCCTTCGATCTGCGACGTGATAGCAGCCTGAGGGTAGATCGGATTTACCGAATGCATCAACTTCGGGGGCGTAGCGCGCCCGCCTTGCACCGGTAGGGGTTTCGACGCAACCGGCGGAGGTGATGCCGGAGTGGGAAGATTCGATCCGGTGCTTCCCGGAACAAGCGAGTTCAATCCTTCCGCTGCCGTGCCAACTGCATTCGTGCCGCCGATTTCCGGAGGTTGTGCGCTGATGGTGGCCGCTGCGTGGGGCGTGATTGCAGCATGTGCAGATAGATCCCCGGCGTAGATATTCGCCGAGGTATTCGAGGATGCCTGATCCTCATCGGAATTGATGACTTTCTCTCCGCTGTGCACTGGCGTAACTGTAATCGCCGTTTGCGGCGGCGTGCTGGCGTGACCGGTTTCTGCGAAGCTTGCCGTCTTTGCCGCCGGAGAATCGCTCAGGGGCGGCGTGGGCACTGCACTCGACGGCGGTGCCGTCGGTTGCGACGCCGCTGGAGTTGCCGACGTCTGCGCGGCAACGGAATTAGCCCTCGATCTCTGCAAGAGCCCAAAGGGCAGTGGATGGTTCCGCAGATAATATCCCGCTCCTGCCGCAAGTCCCAGAACAACTATGACAATGCTGGTGATAGCAAAGGCGTGCGATCGCGGCTTTGCTGCCGCGGGCTGCGAGATCGAAGAAGGATCAAATGATGTTTGAATGTTGACTGGGCTCGGCCGCGTCACTTCGGGCTCGCGCGAAAAAACTTCTTCTTCGGTCGAAAGCGTGTCAAAGGCCGGTGGCTCCGAACTGCCGCGCATCGTCGGGGCGGAATTGGCATTGGAACGGCTCGACGCTGCTGGAACCGGCGGCTTCGCTGGCGCCACCAACGGTTTCGTCGGAATTCCAATCTTCATTTCGATAGCCGGCTGTTCGTTCGCCAGCGGTACGAGTTCTTCCTGCTGTCCGATCTTCGGTGCCGCATATTCAATTGTCGGCGGAGCAGCGACGACAGGCTTTTTTTCCACTGGTACCGGAATCGAAGTCTCTCGAACGGCGGGGCTGGCAGCGCTTACGGTAATGGGCGCCACATCGATTCGCGGCGTTGCGGGAACAATGGCAGCGGCTGGAATTGCCGGCTTCGCCGAAATTGGCGGAGCAATGGATTCGGCAGCCGGCGCCGGTTGTTTCACTGCAGCCGCAGACTGTGGATCGGAAGGGAAGTGTATGTTCCAAAATCCCGGAGCCGGTTGAATGAACTCGAGTTTGACGTAACTCGACGCCGTCCCAGCGCTGTTGACTTGCACAATTCGGCAGAGCGCCGTTTGCTTGCTTTGCAGATTTGTCAGCACCAGCGCGTGGCCCGTGCGCACTCGCGCGCGCAATTTGACGACGCCGCCGCGCGGAAACACGATCATCGTGGTCGTGTCTTCCTCAAACGGTTCAACGTGCTCGGTGGATTCCAGAACTACGGCGGTGATTTGGGAACCATGTACGCGGACGGCTGTTTCCATCCCGATGGCTTCTGCTTCCAGCGTTTCGTTCGATTTTGTCTTTGGGCTTGCTGGAGAAACCGGGATCTCTGTCGTCGAACTCGCCATCGCGCGCTACCCTCTATATAAATTTTCCGCTGCTGCGACGGCCGCCGCAATAGTACTGGACTTAATTTCTCGAGGCCTGTACCGGAGTACAGGCCGCTGTTCGAAGGGGTGAGGTATGCGGAGAGAGTTTTTTGTCGGTCTGGATTACAAATGCTGGATGGCAATTACAACTTGCGGCGGCATGACCCTCATTTCAGAAGGTTTGTCCGTTCACGTCTGAAGCGGTTGACGAAAAATGCGTTCGTGCATAAAGTAATAAATGGATTCTCGCCCTGCTGTTTTCGTTTTGCACGGATGGGAGGTCGTACAATCGGTAGTACATCAGACTCTGGATCTGATTATCCTGGTTCGAGTCCAGGCCTCCCAGCCAAACTTCAGGCAAGATAATAAGGCCGCTTTCGCCTCTCATTCCAAGTGCTCGTATTTTTCAACAAATGCCCTACGGTGTTGGCGTCACTCGCAGCAGAACGACTCCGTGTGCCGGAACGGTCGCTGTATAGCTCGGTCCCGAAGTCTGCACATCAGCATGTTTCCAAAGGTCCCTCACCTTCAGCATCTTGGTCGTCACGCCGGCGTCACTCCATTGCACAGTGACGCTCTGCGGCTGATCGGCCTTATTGAAGAGGCCAATTGCCATCGCCCCTCCCTGGAGCCGCCGCGCTAAGACAACCGCAGTAGATTCGGAATCGGGAATTCTCTTCACGGGTGTTCCATCGGGATCCTGATCGATCGCGATCACTTCCCGATTCGTGAGGATGTCCTTAATCGCTTCCGACATTGTCCGCAAATCGTTGCCTGCAAGCAGCGGCGCCGCCAGCATCGACCACAGGCTCATGTGCGTCCGGTATTCCTCATCGCTCATGCCGCCGTTGCCGATCTCCAGCATATCGGGATCGTTCCAGTGCCCCGGCTGAATATACTTGGCGATGTCAAATTGTGAAAATCCGATCCCCGACATCGCTTTCCAGTTATCCTGAATGTCGTCGGTCGTACGCCACAGATTTCCGCCGACCTTCGCTCCCCATGTCCAAACTCCATCCTCGCCGTACTGGCACAGACTGAAAACGATCGGCCGGCCGGTCTTCAGCAAAGCATCTCCCATTTTCTGGTATACCGCTTGCATTTCGGTATTCTTGTAGATTTCTTCTGCGCTGCACCAATCGTACTTCAGGTAGTCGAAACCCCACGCCGCGTACGTATCTGCGTCCTGTTGCTCATGGCCATAACTTCCTTCGTAGCCGGCGCAAGTCTTGGGCCCTGGCGAAGAGTAGATTCCGATTTTCAATCCCTTCGAATGAACATAATCCGCGAGTGCCTTCATGTTCGGAAATTTCAGATTGCTTGTAATATTTCCATTCGCATCTCGCGAGCCTTCCCATGTGTCGTCGATGTTGATGTACGTATAGCCCGCTGCCTTCATGCCGCTCGATACCATCGCGTCGGCCATCTCGCGGACGTCTTGGTCATTCACTTTTCCAGCAAACTTGTTCCAGCTGTTCCAGCCCATCGGCGGCGTCCGTGCCAAGCCGTTATCTGGCACATTGTTCAGCGCAGGAATAGGCAGGCGAGCCGGCGGCAGCAGAATGCTAGGGCTGGTGCGAATGGCTGTCCCTTTCACCTCCGGCCTGCCAGGAAACGTGGAGGTCAGCATGATCTCGCCGTCTTTCACCACCCCGTCGTACGTGACCTTCCGCACCTGCGGCGGTCGCCAGAAGTTCACGATGAAATGAAGCACGCCATTGCGTATGCTTCCGTCGCTGATGGGCGTGCTGCGATTCGCCTCATACATGACCTTGCCCGTCACCGTCCCGCCGTCCTGCTTCAAATCCAGGTATAAGTGGTGAAAATTCCCGTCTCCTGTGGGCATTTGGAAATCCCAAAATCCGGTGACGTTGGTTTGGGCGGAGGAGGGAAGCGCGAAAAACAGCAGCGACAAAAATGCGCAAAGCCTTGCCTTCGTAAGCGCCGATCCTAATTGCGAGAAGTCATTTGAGCGTTCCATCCGTTTATGTCTAACCTCTCTGTGTTTGAAATCGCCACCGAGCATGGCGTGCTCAAATCCACAAAAAGCCTTCTGCTTGCCACGATTCCTGCGGGAGAGTGTACATCATCGCCAGCGCTACCGAAATTGGATGCTGAAGGAGTTCAGAGCTTCTCGGAGATCCGGCGCAGTCCCGAAATTTGGCTCGCGTCGGCCTTCTGGAGAAACTCGAAATTGTGGAGTTGCCGAAGTTTCTCAGCGTATACTCGCGCCGCCTTGGAGGAGACCATGAACTCTGTCTCGCGCGCAGTGCAATTTCTAGTTCGAGTCGCGGCGATTCTCTTAATTGTTCTCTCTCTGCCTTATAGGATGGGCGCACAGACTCATGAGACGGCAGAACACTGGGTGGGTACGTGGGCCGCGTCTCCGCAAATGCCGCCCGCGGATGCCGCGCAGCAGGAATCGTTGGACACCGGATTTAGCAATCAGACTGTGCGCATGATCGCGCATGTAAGCATCGGCGGAGAGGAATTGCGCGTCCGATTTTCCAACGTTTTTGGCAGTGCTGCTGTCACGCTGGGCCGCGTACATATAGCGGTGACGGACAAAGGAGCTGCGGTCGTTCCCGGAACGGATCGCCTGCTGACGTTCGGCGGCCAGCAGTCTTTCACCATCCCACCCGGCGCAATGGTGCTGAGCGATCCCGTGCATTTGCATGTGCCGCCGCTATCTCGCCTCTCAGTTAGCGTGTTTCTTCCCGCATCCACGGGCCCTGCCTCCTGGCACGCACTCGGCAATCAGACCACCTACATTTCCGGTGAGGGCGACTTCACTTCCAGTATCGATATGCCCACCGCCAGCACCGAGAAATCTTGGTACTGGCTTTCCGGTGTCGAGGTCCTTGCCGATCGCCGAACTGCCGCTATTGTGACCCTCGGCGACTCCATCACCGATGGTGCGTATTCCACCCTCGACGCAAACCATCGCTGGCCGGATATTCTCGCCGAGCAGCTCGCAGGACGCGCCAATACACATTTAGCAGTCCTCAACGAAGGAATCTCCGGAAACCGGCTCTTGCATGATGTGGCGGGTCCAAGCGCACTCGCACGCTTCGATCGCGATGTCCTCGCCCAGGATGGCGTCCGCTATCTTATCGTTCTCGAAGGAATCAACGATATCGGCTGGCCAAACATGGTTGGTGGAAAGTACGACGCCCAAGCCGTGACCGCTCAGGACATCATTGCTGCTCTTCAACAGATTGCCGAACGCGCGCATGCGCACGGCCTTTTGGTTTTGGGCGGTACGCTGACGCCGTTCGAGGGTGCATTTTATGAGACTCCGGGCGGCGAAGCTCAGCGCGAGGCGGTTAATAGCTGGATCCGCAGCAGTGGCGTCTTTGATGGTGTGATCGATTTCGACAAAGCTACGCGCGATCCCAATAAGCCAGGCCAGTTCTTGCCGGCTTACGATTCAGGAGATCATCTGCATCCGGGGGACGCCGGTTATAACGCCATGGGCCGCGCCGCTGCACAATATTTCCATTCAGCGCCTCCTGCACGAAAACATCGCCACCGGTAATCAGAGGCAGCTCTCGTAGCGCCGCCGCCGTCGAATGAGATACGATGTTGTGTTTCGATTGCCGGAGGAGCGGCGAATGACGGCCGAAGAGCGGCGCCTGGAAGAATCCCGCCAGCGCAAAGTGCATTGGAAACGATGGGGGCCTTATCTCTCCGAGCGCCAGTGGGGTACCGTCCGCGAGGACTACAGTCCCAACGGTGATGCATGGGATTATTTGCCGCACCAGCATGCCCGCTCGCGTGCCTATCGTTGGGGGGAAGATGGAATCGCCGGTTTCAGCGATCGCCACCAACGTTACTGCTTCGCTTTGGCACTTTGGAACGAGCGCGATCCTATCTTAAAGGAGCGCCTCTTCGGGCTCACGAATCTTCAGGGAAATCACGGCGAGGACGTGAAGGAATACTATTATTATCTGGACGCCACGCCAACCAGCTCTTACCTCAAATGCCTTTATAAGTATCCGCAAGCCGCATTTCCCTATGAACAGCTCGTCTCCGAAAATGAGCGCCGCACGCGTACTGATCCTGAATTCGAGCTGATCGATACCGGCGTGTTCAAAGAGAATCGCTACTTCGACGTTTTCGTCGAATATTGCAAGGAAGATGTCGAAGAAATCCTGATTCGTATCACTGCCATCAATCGCGGTCCCGATCCCGCGCCGTTGCATCTCCTCCCAACGCTGTGGTTCCGCAACACGTGGATTTGGGGTGGCCTTGTCCGCACCGCCTATGCTCAGCAAATTCCTTCGCCCATGGGCACCGCTATCATCGAGGGCAACCAGGCGGACTACGGCAAGCGCTGGCTCGTCGCCGAAGGCGCGCCCGAGCTCCTCTTCACTGAAAACGAGACGAATATAGCGCTGCTTTACGGTTTGAAGAATCCATCTCCTTACGTCAAAGATGGCATCGACAATTATGTCGTTCACGGTCAGAAGGACGCCGTCAATTCGGCGCAGAACGGCACGAAAGTTGCCGCGCATTATCAGGTGCAGCTGCAGCCGGGCGCCAGTTTTTCGATTCGTATGCGGCTGTCGGATCAATCACCGATACAGGAATCCGGTGAGTCTCCATTATCCGTTTCCGATTTCTTCGGGCCGGATTTCGAATCCACTTTCTCTCAGCGCATCCGCGAAGCCGACCAGTTTTACACCCGTCGTATCTACCACGGCATGAGCGCTGATGCGGAGATCGTCCAGCGCCAGGCGTTTGCGGGATTGCTTTGGGGCAAGCAGTCGTATCACTACGATGTAAAGACTTGGCTAACCGGAGATCCCGGCCAGCCCGCTCCTTCCCCTGACAGGCTCAGAGGCCGCAATCACGAGTGGACCCATCTTTATACCGCCGACGTCATCTCCATGCCCGACAAATGGGAGTACCCGTGGTTCGCTGCTTGGGACTTGGCATTCCATTGCGTCGCTATGGCCACGATCGATCCGGACTTCGCCAAGAGCCAGCTCGTACTCTTTCTTCGCGAATGGTTCATGCATCCGAACGGCCAAATTCCGGCCTATGAGTGGAATTTCTCTGATGCGAATCCGCCCGTACACGCTTGGGCTGCGTGGCGCGTCTACAAAATTGAGGGCCGCGTCCGCGGCAGGGCGGATCGCCGGTTTCTCGAGCGCGTCTTCCAGAAGCTTCTCCTGAATTTCACATGGTGGGTTAATCGTAAGGACCCACTTGGAAGGAATGTTTTCGAAGGAGGCTTCCTCGGTCTGGACAACATCGGGGTTTTCGATCGCTCCATGCCTCTGCCCGGCGGTGGTTACATTGACCAATCCGACAGCACAAGCTGGATGGCCATGTTTTGCCTCAATATGCTGGCTATGGCCATGGAACTCGCGCGAGAGGACTCCGTGTACGAAGACGTCGCCAGTAAATTTTTCGAGCATTTCGTCTATATCGCCGATGCGATGAACAACATGGGCGGCGAAAAAAATGGTCTGTGGGACGAAGAGGATGGTTTCTATTACGACGTCACGCATTTCTCCGATCACGAACAGGTTGCCATGAAAATCCGCTCCATGGTTGGATTAATTCCGCTCTTTGCCGTGGAGACCTTTGATCCGGAAGACATCGCTCGCCTGCCGGATTTCGAGCGCCGTATGAATTGGTTCCTACAGCATCACCCGGACGTTCCCGAGCACGTCGACATGACCCAGCGGAACGCTAAGGGTTCCCGGCGCTTGCTTCTGGCCATCACCAACAAGCGAAAAATGCTGCGCGTGATGCGTTTTATGCTGGACGAAAGCGAATTTCTTTCGCCTTATGGAATTCGCTCGCTTTCGAAATACCACAAGGATCACCCTTTTGTTTTGACGCTCGATGGCCAGCAGCATGCCGTTGACTATGAGCCCGCCGAATCCACCACTGGTCTATTCGGCGGCAATTCCAATTGGCGCGGGCCTGTGTGGTTCCCTCCGAATTTCCTGCTTATCGAGTCGCTTCAGCGCTATCACTATTACTATGGCGATGATCTGAAGGTCGAATATCCGTATGGCTCCGGCCAGCAGCGGACACTTTGGGAAGTCGCCGTCGATCTCTCCCGCCGGCTCGCGAAAATTTTTCTCGCAGACAAGGATGGTCGGCGGCCGGTTTACGGAACGAACGATTTGTTCCAGACCGATCCTCATTGGCGCAATCTCATCTTGTTTTATGAATATTTTCACGGCGAAAACGGCGCGGGCCTCGGCGCGAGTCATCAAACGGGCTGGACCGCCCTCGTATCCAAGCTCATCGAACAGAGCGGCGACCGGCATTAGATGCAGGGAAGTCGCTAGCACGCGCAAGAAATTTCTTGGAATTGGACTTCAGAGAGGAGAAACGGAATGGCGTCTATAGTCGAATCCATCTTGAACGAATTTCGCGAAGAAGTGCCGGCGACTCGCCGCATGTTGGAGAGAGTTCCGGGAGATAAGCTCGCTTGGAAACCGCATCCGAAATCCAGATCTCTCGGCGAACTGGCCCTGCACGTTGCCAATATTTTCGGCCTGGCCGAAAAGATCGTCTCATCGGATGAATTCGCCGCCGGCATTGCTCCGCCTGCGGCCATCCCTGGCGTAGAAGAAATTCGCGCCGCTTTCGAAAAAAACGCTCGCAACGGTGAAGAAGCCCTCGGCAAGCTGACCGAGCAGTCCGCGCTTGGGAGTTGGCGCCTGGTTTTCAAAGGCAAGGAGCTAACGCGCAAGACTCGCGTCGCCGCGCTGCGAACGAACATGCTGAATCACATGTATCACCATCGCGGCCAGTTGTCAGTTTATCTCCGGCTTCTGGATGTACCCGTTCCCGTGGTCTATGGTCCGACAGCGGACGAAAACCCGTTCGCCTAGCTTGTCCTGAGTCTTCTCTTTCTCGGGCGCACCATTGCTCTATTGGAGTGCCGTGATGCTCAGAAGTCTGCCACCAGTCCAAGCCCGAGCGATACGCGATTGATGTAATTGAAGATTGCCACAGTGAGTGCTGTCTCGCGGAGCGCTGCTTTGTTCCAGCCCGCGCGTATCACTTCCTCAGCGTCGGAATCCTCGATGTCCGCTGGAGCCTTCGTCAATTTCTCGGCGAAACGGAATAATGCCTTTGTCTTGTCGTCTACGGGCGCGTTCATATAATCCGTCGCCAGTTTGCGCGCCATAGGCTTCTCGATTCCAAACTGCCGTAGCACTTCCATATGGATAGCGATGCAATACATCGAGGAATTGATCCCGCTCACCACCACGCCGATCTGTTCCTTTATGCTTGCCGGAAGCGCGCCTTCGCGCATAATTGCTCCCATTATCTCCAATTGGGCCTGAATCACTTCCGGCAGCGGCCCGAGCGCCTTGAAAAAATGTGGCAGGAATCCGAAATTTTTCTCAATCTTCGCATAAATCTCGCGCAGTTCTGGACCTGCATCCCTGGCCTCGACTTCATCCACGTACGGCATGTGTCACCCCTCAGGTTTTCCTGTGATGATTACTGGCGCGTGATCCCCGTTGTCAATGCTGGAAGAAATTGTGATGAAATTTTCATTATCGTAGTTCGCGCAGTAAGCCTCACAGATGTAATAACGCGCAGAAGGGTTGGTCTGGATTGCTATGGCGCCAAAAATCACTGAATATTATCTATCTTGTTTTTTCCACCAGTTCGATCAGGATTTTTTTGCCGTTTGGCACGTCGGTCAGGAAAAAATTGACCCGCGTCCCATCCGCACCCGCGCGCGTGCTGGGATAAATCGCCGCAATCCCGAGCCTCGTGTGAATCAATTCCGCCGCCCTGGTGACATCCGGAGTGAGAAATTCGACCTGCTGAATTCCTTCCCCCATTTTCGCCAGAAATCGCGCGATCGCCCCCGTACCGCCCAGCTCGCGTGTTGTCAGGATGTCCAGATGCGCTCCGTCTCCGGCATCCCACTCGAATTCCTCCGCGTCCTGATCTGGCGGAACCTGCGCCAACCGCGGGTTCCCGAGAGCTTTGCGAATCGCGAAAAAATGTTCTGGTGTCACCACGATGCCCACCGTGGCATGATCCGACAGGAGTTTCCCAATTTCGGGCTCCGTCCGCCATTTCACAATCGCGCTCTCGGCTAGCTCGCGGCCTCGCCTGTAGAGTTCGCGCGCCGCGCTCTCTCGCGCCTGCCGCTCGGCCGAAGACAGCGCCGCAACAAGTTCGGTGATCGAGTCGTCCTTTAGACTCACAATTCCTTCAATCCAGTCGAGGATGAGCCACGACGGAAGTGTACTTGCCATACGAGGAAATGCAAAATCGGGGATCGACTCTAAGGCGTCGGTTTCGCCGGAGCCGCAGCGTTGTAATTGGAAAGTGCGACGCGCGTTTCTGCGCCCGCGTGGATTGTTGCTGGAACATCCCATCTCGCGTTCACGTCGTCTACTTGCGCTTCAACGCTGAGCGACGTGATCCAGTAGTTTCCGGGCGGTACGCCGGTGAACCCCGCATTTCCATTGATGTCTGTTTGCGTTTGCGCTACGAAGTATTTCGACTGCGTAAAATCCATCACGAGCCGCTTGATCGCAGGTCCGCGCGCCTCCTGCTTGGCGTTCCATTTCGCGCTCGGATCGATCGAATCCAGCGAGGAGTCCATCCCGTCCTTGCTCTCCGGATGCAGAAGGATGTATCGCTTCACCTTCGCGTGGTACTCATCCAATTCCTTCTGATATTTCTCCGGATCTGTCTTGGCGTCGCTTTCTTTGAATTTGGGCACCGGGAAACCGAAATTTTTGTTTGGCGCATTCAGCTTGAAATAGGCGTTCCAGAATTCCTTCACGTTGATGATGTCGTCCGGCGTCAGGCTTTGGATGAAATCCTGTCCTGTGAGTTGCGCCGTATGGTGTTTCTTCATCCAATTTTTCAGTTCCTTGGAAACCGTGAGCGCATCGATAAAAGTATTCAGGTCCGGCTTTGGCACAGCCTCATCAGCTTCCTTTTCAATCTCCGTGTAGCTTTTGCGAAGCAGGCAAAAGGGCAAGCCTCGAACTGGCTCCGCAATGCCGGCGGAAGGTGTCAGATGGACGCTAAACATGACGGACCCCGTTTGCGCGCAGGCGCGTTGCACCATGCCCAAAGGGAGTAGGGCAAAGAAAATCCCGAAGCCCAGTGCCGCATTCCGCGGTCCTCTCATGCCGCGTATCCTAGCAGAGGCGCGCCCGCGTCATTCACGCCAGTTTTCATCGCTGTGCCGAGATATGAATCATTCCGCGCGCACGCTTCAGAAAGCTGGCGCACAAACTGAAGTTAGCAAGAAGAATTCGGTGATACATCAGCAGGTGAGGTTGCTGCCAATCAGTAAAGCCGGAAATCAACTTCGATTTCCATGCGCACCGCAGCCGGGCGTCCGTCAGGCCCCATAGCCGGCTTGAAGTGGTAGATATCGCGCACAGACTTTACAGCCTCTTCGTCCAGTCCGTAGCCCAGCCCCTTTGCGACATGAATGTTGGTAGCGCGTCCGTCTACGCCCACTACTATATCCAGCACCACAGCCCCCTGAATCTTCAGTTTGAATCCGTCATCAGAGTACTTGGGGTCAGGGCAATAAACGCACACTGGAACCCCATAGCCATTTTCACCCGCATTCGGTGTTCCGCCACCCACGCCATACCCCTCGCCTTGTCCGATTCCGGCGCCATTGCCATTTCCAATTCCGCTTCCGCTGCCGCTCCCCATTGAATCGTTCACCAGCTTCGAAACCGGATCGCCATAATTCGGAAGGTCGGGATTCGGTATGTGGATGTTCGGCGGCACCACGACGGTCGGATCAACTGTCAGTTTCGCGTGCTCGGGTGGCCTTGTAAGCGGGGCGGCAAATTGCGTCGTCGCAAACTTAGGTAGCCGTCCTCGCGCGGCGGGAAGATTATCGGCGCGGCCTCCGCCGCCTCCTGCGCGCTTGTTGCCCATTGCCAGCTTGGGCAGATACTCCGAAATCGGAATCTCCGTTACTCTCGTCGAAGCCGCCTGCGTGGGCGGCGACATAAACTCCGGCAGCAGCGGCAAAATAATCAGCACGATAACCACGACGTGCGCCGTAAGCGAGAGCGCCTGCACTTTCGTAAATTGCTGGTTCTTCGACCAGATCTCCGGAACAGGAATCGGCTGGCTCGTCACTTCCAGCGGAGGGAGTTTTCGCGGCGCAACCGCTTCGTGGATGCGGTCCCAGAACATCGCAAACCAGCCTTGCGACGTGACCAGCATGTCCGAGTGGATGGGCTTTCGCGCCGAAGGCGGCAGCGGTCGCAGCCATTCTTTGAAATTGTCTTTAAGGCTGGCACCGAATCGCGAGGGCTGAAACGCCGCCGAGGGAGTGCCGCGCGGCACTTTGATCGGCCGTTCAGTCAGGAATTCCTTGACGTTCGAGAGAAACACCGCCCACCACGATTCGCGGGCCACCGCGATTCGCGAGTACCTAAGATCCAACCGGGCTTCTTCGCCCGTCTGCGCCTTTTTCTGCTCGTCCATTGGTCGGCCTATGCGGTCCTTCTGCCTACACCATCACGCTCCCAAATCGGCTTTCCATTGCTTAGATTCCAAGGGGCTGGAAAGGATGTACGCCCTCCTGCGGCTGACACCTAACTGCTTTTCATTGTACCATAATCATGCTCGGTGCAGCGACGCGCCCGTCACACTAGAATAGCAAAATAGGCTGAGAAAAGGGTCCATGACGAAACTGCTTGACCTCAAAAGCACAATCAATCTTCCCCGCACCGATTTTCCCATGAAGGCCCAGTTGCCCTCTCGCGAGCCTCAGCAACTCGCCCTGTGGGACCAGTACGGCCTTTACCACCGCGTCCAGGAAATCCGAGCCGGCGCACCACTTTTTGTCTTCCACGATGGCCCTCCTTACCCCACGGGGGACATCCACCTTGGTACGGGCCTGAACAAAATCTGTAAGGACATGGTCGTCAAATCCAAAACTATGGCCGGCTTCCGTGTGCCCTATATTCCCGGCTGGGATTGCCACGGCTTGCCCATCGAGACTAAAGTTGAAAAAGACCTTGGCGGAAAAAAGCACAGCGTTTCGGCCGCTGAGTTTCGCCGCCTGTGCCGCGCCTTCGCCACTAAGTACATTGACTCCAACCGCCGCGACTTCAAGCGCCTCGGCATCCTTGGCCAGTGGGAATCGCCTTATCTGACGATGGACCATGACCACGAGGCCGTCATCGCCAGCGCCTTCCTCACGTTTTATGAAAAGGGCTACGTCTACAAAGGTCTCAAGCCCGTCTATTGGTGCCTGCACGATCGCACGGCGCTCGCCGAAGCCGAAGTCGAATACGAAAATCACACCAGCCCCTCGATCTACGTTCGCTTCCAGCTCTCTCAGGATGCCGTCAATGCTGGAAAAGTCCCCGCCGCGCTCAAAGGCAAAAATGTCTATGCCGTCATCTGGACCACCACGCCGTGGACCATCCCCGCCAGCATGGCGCTCGCCTTTCATCCTGATTTCCAATATGCAGCAGTCGAAACGACGACCGGGGAAATCTATCTCATCGCCGACCAGCTTCGCCGCAGCGTCGCCGAGGCTTGTGGTTATACAGAGTCAAAAGTTGTCGCAACGTATAAAGGCAGCGAACTCGAAACCGCGCGCCTGAAATTTCGCCATCCCTTTCTCGATCGCCTCGAACCCGCCGTCCTCGCCGACTACGTCACGCTCGATCAAGGCACCGGAATCGTCCACACCGCTCCCGGCCACGGCGCGGATGACTTTCGCACCGGCCAGAAATACGGCATCGAGACCTATGCGCCTCTTGACGACGAAGGCCGTTTCATCGAAGGCTTGCCGGAATACAAAGGCAAGAGCGTTTTTGAAGCGAATCCCATCGTCATCAACCTCCTCCAATCGCGGGGAGCGCTGCTCGCTCAGGGCAAACTTCAGCACAGCTATCCGCACTGCTGGCGCTGTCACAATCCCGTGATTTTCCGTGCCACAGAGCAGTGGTTCATCAATCTCCAGCACGACGATCTGCGCAAGCGTTCGCTCGAGGAAATCCACAAAGTAAAGTGGTCGCCGGCGTGGGGTGAAGATCGCCTCAGTAGCATGGTCTCCGAACGTCCCGATTGGTGCATCTCCCGCCAGCGTTTCTGGGGCGTGCCTCTGATTGTTTTCTATTGCGAGCAATGCGGCCAGCAGTTGAAGGATTTTCGCGCGCTTCGCAACGTCATCTCCTGGTTCGAAAGGGAAGGCGCCGACGCGTGGTTCACGCATTCCGCCGAGGAGCTATTGCCTCCGGGCACAAAATGCTCGTGCGGCTCGTCGCGTTTCCGCAAGGAAAAAGACATTCTCGACGTGTGGTTCGAATCCGGCTCGACGAGTCTCGCCGTGCTCAAAGGCGAAATGTGGCCCGCCGACGTCTATCTCGAAGGCCCCGATCAATATCGCGGCTGGTTTCAAAGTTCTTTGCTCGTCGCCATGGGCACGCGCGGCCGCGCTCCTTATAAGCAGGTCGTCACGCATGGTTGGACGCTCGATGCCGAAGGCCGTCCCATGTCGAAATCCGCCGGCAACGGCGAGCTTCCGCGCGAAATCTGCGAAAAATGGGGTGCCGATCTGCTGCGTCTGTGGGTCACTTCGCAGGATTATCAGACCGACATGCGCTTCTCGGAAGGCATGATGGTGCAGCTTGCCGAATCCTATCGCAAGATTCGCAACACGTTCCGATTCGCTCTCGGCAATCTCGCCGGCTTCGATCCCGCGCGCGACATGGTCTCCGACGCCGAGCTTCTCGAAATGGACGCCTGGATGCTCCATCGCGCCGGCGAACTCATCGCGCAATGCCGCGCGTGGTATGACGCTTTCGAATTCCATCGCGTCTTCCACGCTCTCCACGATTTCATGGTCGTCGATCTAAGCGCATTTTATTTCGATGTGCTGAAAGACCGCCTCTATACGTTCGCGCGTCGCAATAAGAGCCGCCGCTCTGCGCAGACGGCCATGTATCGCATCACGAGTGCGCTCCTCCGCCTCGCCGCGCCCATTCTCGTTTTCACCGCCGAAGAAGTCTGGAAACATTTTCCTCGCGTCTCCGGCGATCCCGAAAGCATTCATATGATGCTTTTCCCTGCACGGCAGGAGCTTGCGCCACAGGTCGATTCAACCAAGCGCGAAAATTGGGAATCGCTGATGGCCATTCGCGAGCAAGTGTTGAAGAAACTCGAGGAAGCGCGCAACGCCAAGGTCATCAACAGCGCCCTCGAAGCTAGCGTCCAGATGCGCGCGCGCGGCGAGACACTCGACCTCTTGAAGAATTACTCCTCCTGGCTCCCGCAGATCCTCATCGTCTCTCAGGTTCACGTGAACGCGGCAAACGGTACATCTGCAACAGCTGCGGCCGCTGGTCCCGTTGACGAAATCGAAATCGCGCGCGCCGATGGTAAGAAATGCGACCGCTGCTGGAACTATTCCGTCCACGTCGGCGAGAGCTCCGATTACCCAACGGTCTGCGAACGTTGTGTCGCCGCCCTCGCGGAAATCGAGCGCACTCAGAACAGCGCGGTCGGGAGCAGCTAGCTTATGGCCTCTTCTCGCAGCATCGCGTGGCGCTGGCTGATCGTGATCATTGTCGCTGTCCTCGCTGCCGACCAGCTCTCCAAGCACATCATCGAGAAATACACTTCGATGGACTATCTCCACACTGTTATTCCCGGGCTTCTGAATCTGACGCACACCTATAATCCCGGCGTGGCCTTCAGCCTCTTTGCCGACTCTCATTCGCCCACTGTGCGCCTGTTTCTCGTGTTTTTTTCCGTCGTCGTGATTTTTTTCCTGGTCTGTTTGCTGGCCGCGGAACGCGCCGGTGGCCGCACGGGACAGATCGGCATGGCCATGATTCTGGGCGGCGCACTCGGCAACGTTCTCGACCGTCTCATGCGCAATGGCGTCACCGACTTCATCGACTTCCATGTCTATTCTCATCATTGGCCCACATTCAATGTCGCTGATTCCTCCATCGTCATCGGCGCTGCGCTGGTTTTAGTGGAACTCTTCCGCGATTGGGGGCGTAGTAGCAAGAGTCAAGGAGCCTGACGATGCATCCCCTTTTGGGGACAATTCCGACTCCGTGGGGCCCTCTCCCCATCTATTCCTACGGTGTCCTCGTTGCCTTAGGTGTTCTTCTCGGTCTCTGGTATGCGCGCTGCTACGCCAAACGCGTCGGCCTCGATCCTGATCGCGTCTGGAATCTCGGCATCTACATGGTGCTCGTGTCGCTTGTTGCCGCCAAGCTCTGGTACATTCTTGCCGGTGCCGGCTACTATTCCCGCCACGCGTCCGAGATCTTCACCCTCGCTACATTGAAATCCGGCGGCACGTTTTATGGCGGCGTCATCGGCGCCATCCTCGTCGCGCTCCTCTACACGCATTTTCAGCGCCTCCCGCTTTTGCCTCTCGCGGATAGTTATTGCGCCGGTTTGCCTCTCGGCCACGCGATTGGCCGTCTCGGCTGTTTCGCCGCCGGCTGCTGCTATGGCAAGCCAACCTGGCTTCCCTGGGGCGTCATTTTCACCAATCCCAAGGCGGCCGAAATCGTCGGCACGCCTCTGAACATTCCTCTTCATCCCACGCAGCTTTACGAATCGTCGGCCGAATTCGTCAATTTTCTGATTCTGATTTTCTTGGCCCGCAAGCAGCGCTTCAAAGGCGAAATTTTTGCGGCCTATTTTCTCCTTTATGGTTTCGAACGCGGCGTGATCGAATTCGTTCGCGGCGATCCGGGGCGTACATTGTTTCTCCGTGGAAGATTTTCGCTGATGCAGGTCGTCAGTCTCGTGATGATCTGCATCGGCGTGTGGATTTGGCGCTGGAGCGCAAAGCGCGCGCGTCACGCCCACGCAGTCGCGCACGCTGCTCCCGCGGAGGCGCACCATTAACTTCCGCTTCACCGCGAACGCGGAAGCCGCCGGCCAGCGCCTCGATCGTTTTCTCGCCGCGCAGCTTCCCGACCTAAGCCGCACGCGCGTGCAATCTCTCGTCGAGCGCGGCCATGTGCGCATCAACGGCAAGTCTGCGAAGCCGTCGCATCGCATCGAGGCAGGCGACGCTCTTGTTGTTGAGATACCGCCCGCTTCGCCGCCGGAAACGCGGCCCGAAGCGATCCCGCTCGAAATCCTCTATCGTGACGATGATGTCGCCGTCGTCAATAAACCGGCAGGAATGATCGTCCATCCCGGCGCGGGTGTGAAAACCGGTACGCTCGCCAACGCCCTCGTTCACGAATTCGGCGCTGGAGCTTCGCTTTCTTCGCTCGGTGGCGAATCGCGCCCCGGAATCGTCCATCGCCTTGACCGCGAAACTTCGGGCGCTCTCATCGTGGCGCGCAACGACAAAGCCCATCGCGTTCTCGTCAACCAATTTCGCAACCGCGAAATCGAGAAAACGTATCTCGCCTTGGTCCACGGCAAGATGAAAAGCGACTCCGGCCGTATCGAGCTGCCCATCGCACGCGACCTCCATCGCCGCATCCGCATGACCACTCGCCGCCGCGAAGGCCGCGCCGCTCGCACCGATTTTCGCGTCCTCCGGCGCATCGATGGCTTCACGTTTCTTGAAGCCGATCTCCACACGGGCCGCACGCATCAGATTCGCGTCCACTTTTCCGCGCTCGGGCATCCCATTGTCGGCGATACGCTCTATGGCGCACCTCGCGAACCAATCGTAGGCTCCGCGCTGCTTCCCGCCCTTGGCCGCAATTTTTTGCATGCCTTCCGCCTCCGTTTTCTGCATCCAATAAACCTGACGCCAATTGACGTCCGCGCGTCGTTGCCCCGCGGCTTGGCTGATTACTTGCGTGAGATCGGCCGAACCGCCGGGGTCACTGCGGATTCGATTGACGCTGTGCTGGAGCCGTACCTATAATTAAATTTCGTCGTGCGCAAAACTCTGAAAATCTCGCTCGCTGTTTTGACGTTTCTCCTGCTTGCCGCGGCCGCCTCCGCGCAGCAGACTCAGTTGCCTCCTCCGCCTCCCCAACAGCAGGGCCCACCGCCCAAAACGGTCATCCACGTAGGCTTGGTTCATCTCGTCGCCGCTGTCACTGACCGCAGAGACAAATTCGTCACCGATCTCACCAAGAACGATTTTTCTGTCACCGAAGACGGCAAGAAGCAGGACATCACCTATTTCGCACGCCAGGCCGATTTGCCCTTGCGCATCGGCGTTCTCCTCGACACTTCCAATAGCATTCGTCTGCGCCTGCATTTCGAGCAGGACGCGGCAATCGATTTTCTATATAACGTGATTCGCCGCAATCGCGACCAGGCCTTCCTGATGACCTTTGATACCGAACCCGAAGTGGTTCAGGACTACACCGATGACGTGGGTGAATTGAGCGAGGTGATTCAAAAGCAGAATTCCGGCGGCGGTACGGCGCTGAACGACGCGATTTACGCCGCCAGCCAAAAACTTGTCAGCGCTCCTTTAGCCGAGGGCCCGAATCCGGATGTCCGCCGAGTTCTGGTTGTCATCAGTGACGGCGACGATAATCTCAGCGACCATCCTCTGAGCGACGCCATTCAGATGGCCGACCGCGCCGGCGTCTCCATCTATGCCATCAGCTCCAATAACGACTGGACAACGACGGACGGCACCAGCGCGGTGAAAGCCATAAAATCCGAAGGCGATAAGATTCTGGAAGAATACGCCGATGAAACAGGTGGCCGCGTTTTCTTTCCTTATCGCGTCGACGACCTCGCCCAGTCATTCCTCGACATCGGAACCGAATTGCGCAGCCAATATTTGATTGGTTATTCGCCTCCGTATGCCGTATTGGACGGGAGGTTCCACAGCGTGAATCTTCGCGTCGATCGCAGGGGTCTCACGGTTCGTTCTCGCAAGGGTTATTTCGCCGTTGCTCCAGTCGCTTCGATTTCTGGCCAGCCCGGTACGGGCGCATCCCCGCAGAAGTAGCTCGCCCGCGCTTTTCCAGTGGAGCGAATCGGCTATTCTCAAACTCCAGAGGGGTTTGTTACTCGTTTGCGCTGCTTGGTGCGTAATAACCCGCGCGCGTCAGCGTGCGCAGGTTCTTATCCGTGGTTTCCACTTTGATCTTGCGGAACGTCCCATCCGCTTTCGTATTCGAAGGGTAGTACGCGACGATGTACTGGCTGCGTAGCTCCTGCGAAATTTCTCCGAAGGCCTTGTCCAGATCGTTGTCATTCCGAATCGAAATCACGCGTCCGCCGGTTTGGTTCGCCATTTCGTGCGCCACCGCCCCGCCCGTGTACATCTGTCCGCTCAAGAAATAAGCGGCGCGTTCCGCGATCAGCAGAAAGTGAACTACCGCGTTCGCGTTTTGCGCCGCCAGAATCGCGTCCTTTTCGGTCTCCGTGCTCCCTTCGTCTTCCGCGTCCGTCAGTATGATGAGCGCCTTCCGTCCCGCTTCTTCCGGCATTTTTTCATTACACACGCGATAGATTGCGTCGTATAGCACAGTGCTGGGAGTTGGTTGATTCGTTGGGCCCAGACCCGTTGGCACAAAGATTTCCGCTTTTTCGAAGGCCTGTTGCAGCAATTCCTGGTCGTCCGTGAAGTCCGCCAGCATGTGCACTTCGGCGTCAAACGACACCGCCATCGCCAGGTCGCCCTTTTTCAAAATATCCCGCACAAATCGGTCCGCCGTTTGCTTTTCCGCCTCCAGCAGGTTTTGCTGGCTTCCGCTCGTGTCAATCATCATCGCCAGCGTGATCGGATCGGTCATATCCTTCGAAAAAAACGCGATCTTTTGCTCCACGCCATCTTCGTACACATGGAAGTCGTTTTGGCCCAGGCCCTGAATGATCGCTCCATGCTTGTCGCGCACCGTCACGTACAGCCGCACCAACTTCACTTGAATCCGCGTCGTTCCCGTCTGTGGCAGTTGTTGGTTCTGGCCTTCGCCTTTCGGTTTCTTCACAGGAATTTGCACCGGAATTTGCGGCACCGCATTCCGCGATGCCGCTGCTGCGCGCGATGCAGCCCACGCAATGCCAGTCCCGTGCATCCAAATCTGCGGAGCGGCCAGAATCGCCAGCCCGGCCAGAATCGCCGCCGCGCACGCGCTTCGTGCGGTAATTGTTTGTGGAATCGTTGTATACTTTTGAAGGTTCTTCATCGCGGATAGTTCGATGCGGCTCCCTTCCGAACGGATGTGTCTGGCTGCCGGGATAGTTTGCCGCACCCTGTACCGCGCGTCCACGAAGAACTTCAATCAGGGGGATGGTAACAATGAAGCGATCCTTGGCGCTGCTGCTCGCTGCACTTCTATTCCCCATGTGCCTTAGCGCCCAGTCCGGTTCCGGCTCATCGCAAATCGGCGCCGCACAGTCGAAGCCCCCGCAGCAAAATAAGCCGCCCAGGATTGTGATTCCATCCAAAGCGGTCGTCGTCCCCGTAACCGTAAAAGACGCTCAGGGAAATCTCGTCGCCAATCTGGAGGAAGAGGACTTCCGCGTCTTTCAGGATGGCGTCCAGCAAGTCATCACGAACTTTTCTGGCCGGGCCCTGCCAATGTCCGTTGTCGTCCTTCTGGACGATGATTTGGAGGCCAGAGCTGCACAGGCGGTTCAGCAAAGCCTCGACAGTGTCGCAGCCGGATTCGGACCGAACGACGAAGTCGCCCTGGTTCGCTTCGATGAATATCCGAAGACTGTGCTCGATTTTACTTCCAACAACGACACGCTCTTCGCCAAGCTGAAAGACATCCGCACCAGCGAAAAAGACGCTCTCGATTCGCGCGATTCCACTTCTCCATCCATGGCTATGACCTCGCCTCCGCGTCTCAATGGCCAGCCCATCGGCCCCGGCGCGAATATTCCCGTCGTGGCGAGCACGAGTGGCGTCACGAAGCACCTCGACGACGCTGTTCATTACGCCGCCGATATGCTCCGCACGCGCAACCGCGACCGCCGTAAGATCATCTTCATCATTTCTGATGGGACGAATGCTCGTTACAATCAGTGGAATCTCAACACCACGCTTCAATCGTTGCTTTCCTCTAACATCACTGTTTACGCCATTGCCGTGGGCGGCATTCTCGACCGCCCCGAAGGCGTTGGCCATCTCTCCTCGTACACGCACACGACGGGCGGCGATGTTTTTCATGCTCTCAAGCAGGGTGATCTCGAACGCATGTACGCAGAGCTGACCGAGGAAGCGCGCAATCAATACACGCTCGTCTTCAGTCCCACGAACACCGCCGGTCGCGGCAATTATCACAGCCTCGAAGTCCGCGTCGAGCGCCCAAATCTTTCCGTCACCGCGCGCCAGGGTTATTTCGCTCAGCTTCAGCCCTGACGTTTCGCGCTTCCTCTTTTTTTTTTGCGCTTGACATCCCGGGCAGCCGACCGTATAGAAGAATGATGCGGATGAGATGCGTGCCGGTAAAGCGCGCCTGATTCGCGGGAAGTTTGTGGGGAGATCGCTTCCGTAGTTCATGCGCGCGGCTGCTGGAAAGTTTTCAGAGGCCGCAAAAATGGTTCACCGAAGGGCAGCCGTAATGGCTGCCCTTTTTATTTTCTTTCAGTTTTCGTCCGCGGGTTGAATGGCGATCAGTTGCTCGTGTGCGGCGCAAATCGGCCGGTAATCGCAGCGCCGGCAAATGAAAAAATTCGGCTTCGCTGGAAATTCTCCCGCGCGAATCAGCTCTGCGACTTCGGCAACGGCGTCCTTCGCTTTTTTCAGGGTTTTTCCCTTGCGCGTCGTTTCCACAGCTTCGTTCGTCGTCAGATTGTAAAAAATCAATCGTTCCGGCTCGAGCTCCAGCACTTCCTCCGCCGCAATCGCATATAAGCTCAATTGCAAGCTTTGGTCCGCTTGTTTCGCTTGCTTCGGATTGCCCGTTTTGTAATCGATAATCTCAATCGCGCGCGGCCCGCCGTCCTGGATCCGGTTGATTTGGTCCATGCGTCCTAGAATTACCACGTTCGGATCGAGCGGCAGCTCAAACGCCTTCTCCTGATGCAGCACGTCCGCCGGTTCCTTCGCATAGCTGGCGCAAAATGCCTGCAGTTGCTCGAGTCCCGCTTTGCGGTACTCTTCTTCCTGGTAGTCGTCCTGAAACCCAGCAGCTCGCCATTCGCGTTCGAAAATCGCGGCCACTTCTTCGAACGGCACATTTCGCCTCTTGCGAATTTCGCGCACGAATTCGCGAATCGTCGTGTGCATCACGTTTCCGAATGTCATCATCGCCTGCGGCCCGCCGCGAATTCCCCAGACTTGCTGCAGAAGGTATTTCATCGGGCAGCTCTTGTACGTCTCGATCGCCGACGCGCTCAGTTGCAGCGGCTCGCCGCTCGGTGGATGGTACGCCTTGGTCCACAGCGCAATCCGCGAATAGGCGCGCGAATCTGCGGCAATCGCCGGGAAAAGTTGCGGCCGCTCAGGATCCGCCGGCAGCGACCCCACCGTTTCTTCCTCCGTCGGTACGCGGACTTTCGGCGCCAGTTGTTCCGCGTGCATCGCCTTCACTTTAGGATCCTCGAGAATGTCTTCAAGGAACGGCGAAGGCTTCTTGCGCTTGTTCACCACGGTACAAAGTGTCAGCAGCCGCCGCGCGCGCGTCATCGCCACGTAAAAAAGCCGCCGCTCCTCCTGAATGCGGAATTCACCTTTGGGCTGCTCCTCTTTCATCAACTCGGCGGGGAATTCGAGCACCGGCGCTTGCGGCCGCGCCGGAAAATCTCCATCGGAGAGCGTCAGCAAAAAGACATGATCGAACTCCAGTCCCTTCGCCGCATGCACCGTCATGAGCTGCACCGCATCGTCCGCTGGCTCTTCCGTCTGCGTAATCTCGCCGCCCGCTTCCAGAAAAAAATCGAAGTATTCGATGAACGCCGCGAGCGATTTTTCTTCGCTCTTGCTCTCCCATTCTGCCAGGAACGCTGCGAAGCGCTCCAGGTTCAGCCGGTCCGCATCCGAAGGCAGCGGCGAAAGCGCGAGTCCCGCCACGAGCCGGTCAAAGACATTCGTCGCATTCGCTCGCGCCGCAAGTTGCCGCAATTCTTTCAAGAATTGCAGCAGCTCTGCCGTCTTCATCTCCGGCCGGAACGCCAGCTCGCCCTGCGGCGCTTCCAGCACGTCCAGCAGCGATCGTTTCCCACCGCCGCGCTCCGCCATGCGCACCAGATCCTGCGGCTCGAATCCCCAGTACGGCGCCGCAACCACGCGCGCGCATGCCACATTGTCCGAACGAATCGCCACCAGTCGCAAATACGCCAGCAGATCGCGCACCAGCGTGTTCGACAGCACCGAAAGCCCGCGAATCAGAAACGGAATCTTTTTGCGCCGCAGCACATCGACGATTCGCGTGCGGTGCGTATGTTTGCGGTAGAGCACCGCACAACTTCGCCATTTTCGTCCTGCGTCGTGAAGTCGTCCGATTTCGTTCGCCACCCACCACGCCTCTTCCTCCGGCGTGGCAAATTCCGCGATGCGAATCTTCTCTCCCGCCGGATTTTCCGTATTCAATCCGCGATGCGGCAAAAAAGTCGGGCGCTCGTTGTGCTGGATCACCTGGCTGGCGATGTCCAGAATTCGCTTCGTCGAACGGTAATTCTGCGTCAGCGATTTCAGTGGCAGTCCCTCCGCGCGCGCTCCCTTCGCCGCTTCGCAGAATCGCTCAAAGAAAATCGTGAAGCTTCCGAACGACGCGCCGCGAAACCGGTAAATCGCCTGATTGTCGTCGCCCACCGCGACGATGTTGTGGTGCTTGCCCGCCAGCAGCCACAGCAATTCGAGCTGCGCAATATTCGTGTCCTGAAATTCGTCTACGAGCACGTAGTGATATTGTTCGCGCAGCCGTTCGAGCCGTTCCTTGTCCCGTTGCAGCAGTTGTACTGCCTGCATCAGTTGTCCGCCGAACGTAATCAGGTTCTTTTCGCGCTGCAGCCGCTCGCTGATGCGATATGCCCGCGCCACTTCTTCCTGCCGCGCCAGATTTTCTTCTTCCGCTGCACGTGCTTCGTCATCGAGCGAGCTTTTCCTCGCCTCATGGGCCTTGCGCAATCCGCCGACGTACTGCTGATAATCTTCCGCCGTCACCAGCTCGTCCTGGCAGCGCGAAAAAAACTTCACGAAGTCGCTCAAAAATTCGCCCGGCGACGCCAGCCGCGTGAAATGCTTTAGCGCAAGCTCGCGAATGTTCCGCCGCAGCAGGACCCAGTGCTCCACCTCGTCGATGCCGCGCAGTGATTGATTCGCTTCGCACAGAATTTTGTCCAGGCAGAATTTGTGAAACGTGCTCAGCCACACGCCATCGGCGCGCGCGCCCGCGGCTTTCACCACACGCGATTTCATCTCGCCCGCGGCTTTGTCCGTGAACGTCAGCCCGAGTATGTTTTCGCCGGAAAGTCCAGGATTCGTTTCGAGGAGATGGCAAATTCGCCGCGTGATGACGCGCGTTTTGCCCGTTCCTGCGCCCGCCACGACGAGCAGCGGCCCTTCGCCGTGCTCCACCACGGCAAGTTGTTCCGCGTTCAGCTCCGCAAATGCATCTGAAGTAGTGGCCGGCATCCTGTTGAGAAACAAATTCTATCGCGCTTCCCGCCGCCGCTCCAAATTTCCGCAGGATCGCTCACCGGCCACGATTCCGGTCGGCGAATGCACTCAGCCTTCCGTCCGCGCAATCCTCATTTACTGCTCGATCGACCTCCTTGCTGAACAGCCTCTTCCCACGCCATGCACTTTTTCCCCGCTTCTCCATAGTCGGCTTTGTCCAGAACCATTCCATTCGGTGCGCCGGATGCTGCCGATTCCGAGCCGTGCGTCGCCACAGATTCGCCTCCGGGAAACGTCCCGAGCGACTTTGTCCAATATCGCTTGTGTTTCGGTCCGTATTCCGCGAACACCATGACGCTCCAATAGTCGACGCCGTTCGCTCCGGACATCGATTGGTTGTAAGAGCAAGCGTAGTTGCTCATCGGCAGTCCATGAGATGTCGCTGGCGGCATCGGCAAAGGTTTGGGCTTCTTTTGCGCCGTCGCCGTCAACGCGACCCCAACACCAAACGCCAGCATCCAGTATTTTTTCATCGTCATTTCCTTTCCGCGTGTCGCATACCGCTCGCGCACCGCACGTATTTGGCTGCGATATTCATAAATGCTCTACTTAACGCTGGCTTATATTCCATCTCACTGGAAATCCGCAAGAAGGATTATTGCGGGGCCATTGGCCGCGCCAGGGCCGACCCCGATGGTTTATAGCTTCACTCCTTCGCCCTCATCCATCGCCGTCCAGTTCACGCCGTCCTTCGAAGTTTCAATCGCCACTTTGACGTGTCCCGGAGGACCCCAGTTGTAGACAATCCGCTCTCCCGTCGTTTTCCCCGGCACGGCCTTTCGCCCGTATTCAATCCAGGTATTCCCATTGACTTCCATCCGCGAAACGAACGGATTGTCGCCTTTTTCTCCCGCTGCGTAGAGTTCGTAATGCCAGTACGTGTGATCCGCCGTGTTGTACGTGTCCACAACAAGCGACTCCACCGCTCTTCCTCCCCACACATTGCTGAACGTGCACTCCAGATACAAATGATTCGGCGACCATTCGCAGTTCTCATTCCATGTGAACGAACTCGTCTTTCCCGTCCTGCTTTTTGACGTTCCGTGAAACACCCATCGCCCCGCCGAAACATTCAGGTTCTGCTGCTCCGGCGAAAGTCCCTGTCCGTTCGCCGCCATCGCCGGCGCCAAAACACAAATCACTCCGCACACAATCATTAGCATCACTCCGCGTTTCATCTCGCTCTCCTCTCCCTCTTTTCGCGCAAACTCAAATCTCGACCGGCGCAACTACACATCCGTTTCCGCCGCCTGTCAAGCCACGCAAGTCTAACGCTCACGCGTTCTAGATTTCGCCCAAATTGACCCCTTCCTTCCCGCCGCTTATACTGTTTCTTCAGTATAGTTCGTCGCATCTTATATTTGTTCTTGTCAGGAGACATCATCATGGAACAGCCCGTCATTTTAAGCGCCGTCCGCACGCCCATGGGAAAATTCATGGGCGGATTATCTTCTCTCACTGCACCCGAACTTGGCGCGAAAGTCGTCGCCGAATCCGTTCGCCGCGCCGGCATCGATCCCAAATCCGTGGACGAATGCATCATGGGCAACGTCGTCCAGGCCGGCCTCGGACAAAATCCCGCGCGCCAGGCCGCGCTCAAAGGTGGCCTCGATTATCACGTCGCCGCTATGACCATCAACAAAGTCTGCGGCTCAGGTCTCAAATCCGTCGGCCTCGCCGCACAAGCCGTCATTACCGGAGAATCCGAAATCCTCGTCGCCGGTGGCATGGAATCCATGTCCAATTGCCCTTATCTCCTCACGCAAGCGCGCACCGGCTATCGCCTCGGCAACGGCCAGTTGATCGACTCCATGGTCCATGACGGCCTCTGGGAAGCCTACGAGGACTATCACATGGGCGTCACCGCCGAACTCGTCGCCGAAAAATACAAAATCTCGCGTCAGGAGCAGGATCAATACGCGCTCGAAAGCCATCAGAAAGCCGTCCGCGCCATGAAGTCCTGTTTCTTCGAAGCGCAAATCGTTCCCGTGGAAATTCCGCAGAAAAAAGGCGATCCCATCGTTATCAGCAAAGACGAAACGCCCCGTGAAGACACATCGCTCGAAGCTCTCGCGAAGCTCCGTCCGGCATTTAAAAAAGACGGCACTGTCACCGCTGGTAATGCTCCGGGCACCAACGACGGCGCCGCAGTCGTAGTCGTCACCAGCGAACGCAACGCGCAGCGCCTCGGCAAAAAGCCCCTGGCGCGCATCATCGCGCAAGCCGTCGGCGGCCTCGAACCAAAATGGGTCATGATGGCGCCCGTTGAAGCAGTCAATAAGCTGCTCAAGAAAACGGGCTGGGATCGCGACAAGGACGTCGACCTCATCGAACTCAACGAAGCCTTCGCCGTGCAGGCCATAGCCGTCGCGCGCGAGCTGAAGCTCAATCCCGAAAAAATCAATGTCAATGGCGGCGCCGTCGCCCTCGGCCATCCCATCGGCGCCAGCGGCGCGCGCGTACTCGTCACGCTGCTCTACGAATTGCAGCGCCGCAACCTGAAGCGCGGCATCGCGGCCCTTTGCCTCGGAGGCGGCAACGCCGTAGCCATGGCCGTCGAACGCATGTAGACTGGCCTTATGGTGCTATGCGAACCACGAATCCGCTCAGTGACTTTTGCTGGATAGCAGCGCCATTTCCCGCAAGCGATTTTCTAGGTCGATGCGCAGAGTTCTTTGGTATGGACCAATTGTGGAAGCGTCCTCGAACATGCGTGCCACCAAACCTTCGGAAGCGCTGCCAGAGGAGCCCTCAGCGACGTTCTGCGTATCAAAGGTTTCCGCAATGTCGCCTAGATCGTCTTTGACGCGGCACTCAACAAATGCAACGTCCGATTGATTCGCAAATTCCTCATCTTTAGCATTGTCCAGCGTCTTAGTTAGATCATTTAGTGTTTTCAGAAGATCTCTTTTCATTATTCTCAGAGCGGTCGCGTACGTGCCGTTCACATCCGGAGCGAACTTCTGAGCTTGGGCCTTCCATTGCGGTATTTCGGACCGAAGCCCACTGTAAACGTTGAGCAGCTGTGTTTTGTCCATTGGGGCACTTTCCGCGGGATAAAGCTGAGCAACCTGCACCTGCCAGCGCGAGCGACGCGCCGATGGCAACCATCAATATAATTGCTCTCATAGCTTTCTTACCTCCTCTGCCCTCGGAAAGCCTCTACAGTAAAAATAAGCAGAAAGGCCGTAACGTCAACGGCGAGCTGCAAGAGGAGCGAATAAATGATAACGTAGCCTCTAACGGGCCGCGGTTTGCATTCTCCCGCCCGCATTGTAAGATTCATTTTCAATGTTCTGTCCCGTTTGCAAATACGAATTTCGCCGCGGCTTCGCGCATTGCAATCAGTGCGACGTCGATCTCGTCGACTCTTTGCCGCCCGAAGAGGATGCCGACCACTCGCTCGCGTCTCCCGCGCAACGCCAGCTCGACCATCCTGTCCTGCTCTGGAAGGGCGCGAGCGGCGGCGTCTACTCTGCGCTGACTCTCGCTCTCGAGAGCGCCCACATTCCCTACAATAAAGAAGAACTCGACGCCCGCCTCGTCTTCACTTCCGAGCATGTCGATCTGGAAATCTGGGTCCCCATCGCCAACCTCCCGCAAGCTGAATCCATTCGCGACTCCGTCCTCGCCAATCCCTTGAACGCCGATGCCGCCTCATCCCCCACGCTCGATGTTGCCGGCGAAGACGACGCCAGCGCCGAAATCCCCGACGAGAGCAACGAGGGCCCCGACAACATTCGCCGCGAAAACACCGCCCGCGAACTATTTCCCGAAGATGCTTCCGCCGAAATCTGGTCCGGCGCCGATGAAACTCTCGCCGATGTCCTCAAATCCTGCCTTGCCGAAATCGGCATCGCCTGCTACGTCGCCCGTCCCGATGAAGAGTCCGCCTCCGGCCCCGAATCGGCTTCCGCCTCCGTTTCGCCCTCTGCTTCTGCCGACGGCCACGGAACTTTTGCCATCCGCGTCCTTCCTGCCGACGAATCCCGCGCCCGCCAAATCGTCCGCGAAGTCATCGACGCCACCCCTCCGCAGTAGCTTCAGCAACTCTTCGCCAATAGCCGCACGCTTTGGAAAATAGTCATTGACGTCAGAGTTCTCTGTACAATAGAGTACGCTGATTGGGAGAGAGGAGTTTCTCATGCCCATTCCCCCACAAGAAGCTGCGAGCGCCCTGCACGACATCGAAAACGCCGAACGGCAGAGCGCCACTGCTTATCGCTATCAGAAATCTTCGCCGCATCTGTTCCTTTGGGGCATCATCTGGACCATCGGCTACGCTGTCATCTACGCAAGGCCGCGAGACTGGTTGGTCTGGGCAGTATTAATCGTCGTCGGAACCATCGGAAGCTTCTGGATCAGCTGGCGCGCGGGAGTCAAACGCACGCGGGCTTCTTTTAGCTGGCGCTACACAGCGACACTACTTGCTCTTTATCTGTTTACTGGCGCCTCTTTCGCGGTTCTACCGCCTAGGTCCAGCGCGCAGATTGACGCCTTTTTCCCCATCTTGATCGCCCTCTTGTACGTCATTCTCGGTATTTGGACGCGGGCCGCGCGAATCGCGCTGCTGGGCCTCGCGCTCGGCCTGCTCACCGTTGGGGGATACTTTTGGCTTCGCCAGTACTTTCTGTTGTGGATGGCTGTCGTAGGCGGTGGCGCATTGATTCTCGGTGGTTTTTGGCTCAGGAGCATTTGAGGCGTGGACTTCAAGACCGGCCAGCCTGATCCCATCATTCATCAGCCGCAGCGCCTGAAAATCATGGCTGCACTGAAGGCTTTGCCTGCGCGCGAACAACTGGAGTTCATGCGCCTCAAAGTCATCGTCGGTGCAACGGACGGCAATCTTGGTGCCCACATCGTCACTCTCGAGCAGTCCGGCTACGTCGAAGTCGAGAAAGATTTCGTCGGCAAGAAGCCGCGCACTCGCGTGCGCCTCACAAAAACCGGTCGCCGCGCCTTCGAGGATTACGTCGCTTTTCTCCGCGAAATCGTTGGACAGGAATAACGCAAGGAGGGTTCCATGCACATCGCTGACATTTCCATCATCGGTTGGATTCACACCATCGGCTGCATCGCCGCGCTTGTTTTTGGCGCTTGGAATCTCGTCGCCGCCAAGGGCACGCCACGCCACAAGTTTCGCGGACTCGGCTATACAATTTCCATGGTCGTCGCCATGGGCCTCTCGCTCTTGATCTACCGCTTTGACATTCCTCTCGTTCGCAGCGCAGCTCCGGGCCCAGACGTTTTTGGTCTTTTTCACTGGCTTGCTATTAATGCGCTCTTCTTTACGCTGCTTGGTTACTACGCGGCCTCGCGCCAGAACAGGGGTTTCTGGGCCTATGCACATCCGATTTCTATGACGCTGAGCTACTATTTCTTGGTGAATGGTCTTATCAGCGAGCTCTTTTCCCGGATAAACGCTCTGCGCCCGTTCGAGTTCACTATAGTCAACAGTAAGCCTGTTTTCGGGTCTCCTGTCCTGAGAATGACCCAGTTGACCGTCGAACTGAGCACGCTCTTTCTTCTGATTCTTTTTTCCGCCAAGGTCTGGCGCTACCGCCACTCCCGCGATAGGGGCATTGCAATGTAGCGCGGTATCGCCCGCCCGCGGCCAAGTGTTTTTCTCTTGACATCATAGTTATAAAGTGTTACATGTCGTTACTGACTGGCTATGCCAGTCGCAGAAGTCAGTGGGAGGGAAAGACGACGGGGCCGCGGCGACGCGGCTTTTCGCTTTTTATGCGCTTCCAAAATCCTAATCGAGTTTCTATGGAGAATTAGAACTTCATACAACTCACAGAAAACAAACGATCGGGCGCATTCCTAATCGAGTTTTTTCGCCGTTTTTTCTATCGTACTGTCCGATTCCGGACATCGCTTTTGATTGCTCCTAATTCTCATCATTGCTCATCTGTCGACTATCCATGGCGGCTGGGATATGCTTTCCTCGCATTTTATTTTCGATTTCGTTTTCTCTGAGGCTTGAATGTCAATCGACCAAATCAAAACCGTCGCTGTCCTGGGTGCTGGCACCATGGGCAACGGCATCGCTCACGTTTTCGCCAAATCTGGCTACAGCGTAATTCTCCGCGATGTTGATCAGAAATTCCTAGATCGCGCGCTCGACGCCATCTCGAAGAATCTCGACCGCGAAGTGAAAAAAGCGAAAATCACCGAAGCCGAAAAGCCCGAAATTCTCAAACGAATCCGCACCACCGCGGCCGCGGCGGATCTCGCTGCCGCCGATCTCGCCGTCGAAGCCGTTCCCGAGCAGCGCGAGCTGAAGGAACGCGTGCTGAAAGAAGCCGACGCTCTCTTGCGCCCGGGAGTTATTCTCGCCAGCAACACATCTTCGATTTCTGTCACTGCGCTCGCTGCGAAAACCAGCCGCCCGGAAAATTTCATCGGCATGCACTTCATGAATCCCGTGCCGGTGATGACGCTCGTCGAAGTCATTCGCGGCCTGCAAACCAGCGAAGAGACGTTCAGCACAACAATGGAGCTATGCAAAAAACTCGACAAGAATCCCGTCGCCGTCAATGACGCGCCCGGCTTCGTTTCCAATCGCGTCCTCATGCCGCTCATCAACGAGGCTGCCTACGCCGTCATGGAAGGCGTCGCCACGCCCGAAGCCGTTGACGCCGTCATGAAGATGGGCATGAATCATCCCATGGGCCCGCTCGAACTCGCCGACTTCATCGGCCTCGATGTTTGTGTGGATATTCTGGAAGTTCTGCAAACGGGCTTGGGCGATCCGAAATATCGTGCCTGCCCGCTGCTCAGAAAATATGTCGCTGCCGGCTGGCTGGGCCGCAAATCCGGCCGCGGCTTTTACAGGTACTGAAGCAATGTCAATCCTCACCTCGTCCAAGATAGCCAGCCCGGGCGAACGCATAAATTTCCCGCAAAGGAGAAGCACATGCCATACGTCACCGTTGGCAAAGAGAATTCCGGAGATATCAGCCTCTATTACGAAGACCATGGATCGGGAAACCCTGTTGTATTGATCCATGGATATCCGCTCAGCGGCTCTGCATGGGAAAAGCAGACTGCAGCGCTCTTGGCTCAAGGCTACCGCGTCATCACGTACGACCGCCGCGGATTCGGTCGGTCGAGCCAGCCCACGACGGGATATAACTACGACACGTTTGCCGCGGATTTGCGTAAACTCGTCACGCATCTCAAGCTGAACAATTTCACGCTCGTTGGTTTTTCCATGGGCGGCGGAGAAGTAGCGCGCTACATCGGAAAATACGGCAGCAAAGGCGTCAGCAAAGCCGTTATCGTTGCAGGCGTCCCGCCCTATCTGCTCAAAGCGGCAGACAATCCCGAAGGTGTCGACGGCAGCGTTTTCGAGGGAATCGCGAAAGCGGTTGCCGCAGATCGCTACGCGTTCTTCACTGAGTTTTTCAAAAATTTCTACAACACGGACGTTTTTTTGGGCAAGCGCATCAGCGAAGAGGTAGTCCGCGCCAGTTGGAACCTCGCCGCTGGCTCTTCCGCTTTTGCGAGCCTCGCCTGCGTGCCAACATGGCATGAGGATTTTCGCAAGGATGTCGCGAAGATCGATGTCCCCACACTGGTTCTTCACGGAGACGCGGATCGAATCCTTCCCATCAGCGCTTCGGGTGCGCGGACGGCAAAGCTCATCAAGAACGCCGTTTACGCCATAATCAAAGATGGACCGCACGCCATCACTTGGACGCACGCAGACGAAGTGAACGCGAAACTCCTGGAATTCCTCGGGAAGGGAATCGCGAAGCGCGCCGCTTCCGGCCGGGGCAAATAGGAGACTTGGAAGCGCAAATTAATCTTTGCTTTTTGTTCGCCTTGTGCTAATCTCTGGCTCTGGACGGAACCGGAGACGGATAGGGAACTCTCTGGTAAACTGCCGCAACGATAATTAGCGGCGGCTGGGGATTTTCAGTCAGCTGGAAATCCCAAAGGCAGGCAAAAATGACGCGAGGTGAGGAAATGGAAGAGAAAGTCAAAATGCTGGACGCGGCGATTGCGCAGATTGAAAAGCAATATGGCAAAGGCTCGATCATGCGCCTTGGGACCAAAGACGTTCTCGTGCCGGTGAACGTGATTTCCACGGGCTCGATTTCCATTGACGCCGCTTTGGGCGTCGGCGGCGTGCCGCGCGGGCGCGTCATCGAAATTTATGGCCCGGAGTCCGGCGGCAAGACCACTCTCGCCCTGCACGTCATCGCCGAAGCGCAGAAAACGGGCGGCACAGCCGCATTCATCGACGCGGAACACGCCCTCGATCCGTCCTACGCGCGCAAACTCGGCGTTGATGTGGATAACCTTCTCGTCTCCCAGCCCGACAACGGCGAGCAAGCCCTCGAAATCGCGGAAGCGCTGATTCGCTCGAATGGCGTCGACATTGTCGTCGTGGACTCCGTCGCCGCGCTTGTTCCCAAGGCCGAACTCGAAGGCGAAATGGGCGAGCCGCAAATGGGTTTGCAGGCGCGCCTGATGTCGCAGGCGCTGCGCAAGCTCACCGCCATCGTTTCGAAGTCGAAGACCTGCCTCATTTTCATCAATCAGATTCGCGAGAAAATCGGCGTCATGTTCGGCAATCCGGAAACGACCACGGGCGGCCGCGCACTGAAATTCTACGCCTCGATTCGCCTCGATATTCGCCGCATTCAGGCGATTAAAGAAGGCGATCGCGTCATCGGCTCGCGCACGCGCGCGAAAGTTGTGAAAAACAAAGTCGCCGCCCCCTTCCGCGAAGCCGAATTCGACATTCTTTACGGCGAAGGCGTTTCGCGCGAAGGCGATTTGCTCGATTTGGGTGTCACGCGCAACATCCTCGAAAAATCCGGCACGTGGATTTCGTTCAATGGCGAACGCCTCGGCCAGGGACGCGAAAACGCGCGTGTTTTCTTGCGTGAAAACGCCGACATTCGCAACAAAATCGAAGCAGCTCTGCGCAAACAGTTGGGCATGCCCGTGCCCGGGCATGATGCGGAGAAGTCCGCCGAGAACGCCAAAGGCGAAGCGGCAAAATCGGGCCCGCAGCCCGTACCCATCGCCAAAGCCAAAGCCGCACGATAATGCGCGCGCCGTTGCCAGGCGGCTTTCCGGCGGCGGCAATTCGGTCTTCGCCGGGTTAGGTACCGGCCCAAAAGTGCTGCCCATAGCGAGTACCTGAATCGCCATCGCCGCATCCAAGTACTATTGTGACTTCCGCTACCACCTGCAATGATTAGTCTGTTTTAAGTTGCGGCGAGTCCCTCGATTTTCTTAGAATGTGCTGGCAGCAAAGCCACAGGGGGACAGGAACCGAATATCGGCTAAATTTTATGAAAATTTTCCCAGCCAATTCGCACCGCGTACTAGCGAAGCTCGCTCTCATTTTTTCTATTTTCGCACTCATTTCTCTCGCGCCATTTGCATTGGCAAATGGTCCGGCACGTTCCGGTGCAACGGCATCCAAATCAGCAAATAACGCCACGCATCGCCGGTATCGCCGTTATCGCGGAACTCCGACATACGTGCAGGATCCGGGGTTGGGAGACGATTCACAGTTCGACGATCCCATCGTGCGCCAAGTCGCGCTCGATGCGCTCGGAAAGCAAAATGGATCCGTCGTTGCGGTAGATCCCTCCGATGGCCGGGTGCTTTCCATCGTCAATCAGAGGCTGGCGTATTCCGCGGGCTTCGAGCCTTGCTCGACGACGAAGCCGGTGATTGCCGTAGCCGCGCTCGAGAAAGGAATCATCAATCCGGACACGATGATTCGCGTCGGCTACCGGCGCTACATGGATTTGACCGAGGCGCTCGCGCATTCGAACAACGCATACTTCGAAGAGCTGGGACGACGGCTCGGCTTCGACACAGTCTGGCATTACGATCATCTGTTCGGCCTCGGCGAGCGGGCCGGCTACGATATTTCCGATGAGCAGCCCGGCGTTCTTCCGGCAAACCCGCCGCGCTACGGCGGCGTGGCGCGCATGTGCAGTTTCGGTGAAGGAATTCGCATGACGCCGCTGCAACTGGCGGCTATCGTTTCGACCATCGCCAACGGCGGGACAATGTACTATCTGCAGTATCCGCAATCACAAGCGGATGCGCAGGATTTTCAACCGCGCGTGCGCCGCACTTTGCAGATTGCTCCGCTTCTTCCCGATCTTCGCCAGGGAATGCTCGCGGCAGTTCTTTACGGAACTGCGAGACAAAGCAACGACCCGGAGGGCGAGCAGGCGCTGGGCAAGACGGGAACTTGCAACGATGAAACCATGGGCGGCCGGCTCGGCTGGTTCGCTTCTTATGCCGGGGAAGAGAGCCCGAAACTTGTCCTTGTGGTTTTGCTCCGCGGCCGCGCGCGAATCGTCAATGGCCCGCATGCCGCCGACGTTGCGGGCAAGATTTATCACGACCTCTATGAGCGCAAGTATTTTGCCGATAAGCCGAGCGAACCGATCGCGACGGCCACGGCCACTCCTGAGCGCTGACCGTTATAACTACAAATCCAGGCGCGCCGCGCAATTCACTCTGAATATCAGCAGACAAAAAATGAGTGCTAAAGCGTGTGCAAGGTTTCGCATTTCCGCTTTGGCGCGACCAGCGAATGCGCTATCCTGCGATTCCAGTTGCCTGCGCGAAGCTTGGGAGAATTCGTTGGCGCGGAAGAAAATCGTCATCTGGTCAGTCATTGTGGCGACGGGGCTGCTCGTCATTGGGGCGTCTTACTATGCGCGCTATTCCGTGCAACAGCGCCTTGCGCATGAAATTGTGCTGGCGCAGGAAGCGGCGATTCTTGCGCGAAAAAATTTGATTGAGTTCACGGTTCGTCGTGTACCGCGCGGAATGCCTTTTGCAGCTTTGCTTTTGCAAATGGGAGTCGATCCCGCCACCACGGTTCAAGTGGTTCTCTCCGCCCAACACGTGTTTAATTTCCGCACGCTGCATGCTGGCAATGAATTGATGCTTGGCCGCTCGGCGCTCGGGCAGCTCTTAATGCTGTGCTACCAGATCGATCCCGACCACATTCTTACCGTGGTGCGGCGCGGCGCGCAATTCGAGGCAACTGTCGAAGCGCAGCCGATTCAGACGGAGACTGCGTCGGTGGAAGGGAAAATCGGCGATTCGCTTTTCGACGCCGTTGCGCAGGCGGGCGAGTCGCCCGAACTGGCGATGCGGCTGGCGGACATTTTCAGCTGGGATTTGGATTTTTACACCGACCCGCGACCGGGCGACACGTTTCGCGTGGTTGTGGAGAAAAAGCGGCTCAAGAACAATCAGTTCATCGGCTACGGCAAGATTCTGGCGGCGGAATACGTCAACGATGGGCGCGCGTATCGCGCCGTGCTGTTCCACGATCCCGCAGGAGTGCCTGCCTACTACACGCCGGACGGTAAATCGCTGAAGAAGGCCTTTCTGCATTCGCCGCTGAAATTCGCAGCGGTGGTCACTTCGCATTTCAGCTATAGCCGCTTTCATCCAATCTTGAAGGTCTATCGCCCGCATCTGGGAACGGACTATGCGGCGCCGACCGGCACGCCGGTACAGTCGATTGGTGATGGCCGCGTGATTTTTGCGGGGCGCAAAGGCGGCGACGGAAATCTGGTCAAGATCGAGCACATCAACGGCTACGAAACCTATTACATGCACCTCTCGCGCATTCTGGTTCACCCCGGTGAGCGCGTGACGCAGGGGCAGACGATCGGACGCGTTGGCATGACAGGTCTGGCCACGGGACCGCATCTCGATTTCCGCATCGAGCGCCACGGGCAGTTTATGAATTTTGAACGCCTGCCGCTGCCGCCATCGCAGCCCGTGGCGCGCCGCGACATGGTGGAATTCGTGGCCGTGCGCGACAAAGAAATGGCGCTGCTGCCACCAGTGGGAACTTCGGTGGCCAGCGCGGTGGCGCCTGCATCATCTTCCAGCCGTCTCGCTGGGGCACCGGCGGCCTCAGCTCCTCGTTAAAAACCTTTCGCTAAACTGAAACTGTGAGTTGAGTGCATTGCAGGCCGGCTCAGCCCAGAATTTCCTTGCATCTTTGTGCCTCTTCCCCTAGCTTCGCCCGGTTATGAGAAGACTTGCGAGGATACTCGGCATACTCGGTATGGCGATGGTTGCGCTTCTCGCCATAGCGATCACGTTCACGATCGGCTGGCGTCCGTTCATCGGCCCGCGAGCGCGGCCGCTCACCAATCGGTCATTCGCCGTCACGCCGGAACGCCTTGCGCGCGGGCGCTACCTTGTTGAAAACGTCGCTGACTGCATGGGGTGCCACTCGCCGCATGACTGGGCAGCGCCAGATATACCCATTCCCCCTGGAATGGAAGGAGCAGGCGAAGTTTTTCCCTTGGCCAACTTGCCCGGCAAGGTTGTCGCGCCGAATCTGACCCCGGACCGGGAAACGGGCGCGGGTTCATGGTCTGACGATCAACTCGCTCGCGCGATCCGCGAAGGCATTGGCCACGATGGCCGCACGCTTTTTCCCATCATGCCGTATCTGCATTTTCGCAGCATGTCGGACGAAGATCTTGCCTCGGTTATCGTTTTCCTGCGCTCACTCAAGCCTGTCCACAATCCGCTGCCGCCGACGCAAATCATTTTTCCTGTGAAGTATCTGATCCGCGATGTGCCGCAACCGCTCGCAGCGCCGGTCCCTCCTCCGGATGCCTCCACGCCCGTCGCGCGCGGCGCTTATCTTGTCGCTGCCATCGCCGCATGCACGGATTGCCACACGCCGCAGGACGCACACGGCATGCCTCTCCCGGGGATGGAGTTCGCTGGGGGCTTCATTCTCGAGGGTCCGTGGGGACGCGTCGCGAGCGCGAACATAACGCCGGCCCCCTCGGGGATTCCTTATTACGATGAAGCTCTCTTCAAGCAGGTCATGCGGACCGGTTACGTCAAGGCGCGCAAGCTCAGTCCAATCATGCCGTGGCAGGACTTCCGTGGAATGACCGATGACGATCTTGCATCGATCTTCGCGTACGTGCGCACGCTGAAGCCGGTCGATCACCGTGTGGACAACACGGAGCCTCCGACCTATTGCCCGCTATGCAAATCTGTTCACGGCGCGGGCAACCAGAATCGCGCGAAACAGTAACAATTTACGAAAATCTCATCGAAGGCTGAAGGCTGGCACTGGCCGTTTACATTAGCTCTTGCAGATTTGGCGTGATGTCGCGGTGATAGAGATCCAGTTCCGCGAGCGGCTTCTGCTGCAGGCCGGGGATTTTTGCCTTTAGGTGATCCTCGTAGGTGGGAACGTCTAGCTTGTAATAAACGCCAAGCGGAATCCTTCCGCCGGGTTCCTGCGATTTCAGTAACGCCTGCGCTTTTTTCTGCGCGATTTCGACCGGATCATCGGGATTGTGGACGATGGGGTCGTAGCCGGTTTGATCGAGGCGATAGAGGCGCGGCTGGCCCTCGATCTGTCCGGCGTAAAATCCTTTGGTGTGCAGATCGTTGTACGTCGGGCAAGTTTGCAGGACGTCGACGAGCGCGCTGCCGCGATGCTCAATGGCCTGAGCGATAATTTCGGAAAGATATTTCGTATCGAGAGCGTAGCCACGCGCGACGAATGTGTATCCGCAGGCGAGAGCGAGGAGAATCGGATTGATGGCGTCCATGATGGAGGCTTCGGACATCGATTTTGTTTTTTGCCCCTTGGCGATGGTAGGAGAGGCCTGGCCTTTCGTCAGCGCGTAGACGTCGTTGTTCATCACGACATACGTGATATTCAGATTCCGCCTGCCGCCGGCGACGAAATGGCCGCCGCCGATTCCGTAAGCGTCGCCGTCGCCGCCCACGCCGATGACGGTCAAATCGTGATTCGCGAGCTTCATGGCCGTCACGGAGGGCATCACGCGGCCATGAAGCGTATGAAACGAATACGCGTTCATGTAGTGCGCGGACTTGCCGGCGCAGCCGATTCCACTGATCACCGCGACGCGATGCGGCGGCACCTGGAGCTTGGCGAGAGCCATCTGAACGGCGGAAATGACGCCGAAATCGCCGCAGCCGGGACACCAGTCGTTGTGAATGTCGGATTTGAAATCCGCCGGCTGAACTGTTTTCACATCCGTTGGCGCTGTGCTCATAAAAAATCCCTCACCCTGTGATTTCTTCGATTTAGCGGTTATAGCCCGGCGGCAGCGGCACCATTGGCGCTAGCATCTTCGGATTGGCTTCGCGCAGCTCGAGCATTTGGTCGAATTCCAGATTGCCATGGCCGGGTTCGACGACGCGGCCCTGCGAAATCACCAGCCGTTCACCCACGCCGGGCTTTGCCGCCTCGAGCGCGACCATGATCTCGTCTTCAGAGAACGGACGGCCGTCGTATTTCACCACGCTGTGATGAACGGAAATGCCGGTCTCCGTGCGGATGAGACGCGCAAGCTGGCCGGAATAATTGCCGTCGAAGCAAACGACGCGTTCGGCGCGCGACAGAATATTTTTCGCGGCTTCGGATGGGAAGGGGCTCATCAGGCGGATGTGCAGCATCGCGTATTTGGCATGATGCGGATCGGCATGGTGGAGCGCGTCGTGCACAGCGCCCTTTGTCGAACCCCAGCAGACCGCCAGCACGGGAATTTTCTGCGGCGCGGCGGGGCCGAGATAGATGTACTTCTTGCCGTCAGGAATTTCGCGCGCCGCGAGCGCCACCTTGCCCATGCGCTTTTCCATCATCGCGAGGCGATTGCCGATGCCTTCGGTGATGTGGCCGCGCGGATCGTGCTCGTCGGAAGTGGACCAGAAAATTCCACCGGTCTGGCCGGGGACGGAGCGCGGACTGACGCCTTCTTTGGTGAATGCGTAGCGCTGATAGTCGCCGTTGGTGTTCGCGGGCTTGACCAAGCCGCGATCAACTTTCAAATGCGAAGTCTTGAACGGCGGCAGCGTCTGATAGCAGCTCGCCATGTGTTTGTCGACCAGCACAATCACGGGGATCTGATAACGGTCGGCATAGTTGAAGGCGTCAAACGTGTCGTAAAAACATTCTTCGATATCGCCCGAAGCCATGACGATGCGCGGAATGTCGCCCTGTCCCGCGTTGAGAGCGAAGAGCAAGTCGCCCTGTTCCTGGCGCGTCGGCAAGCCGGTGGAAGGACCGCCGCGCTGATAGAGAACGAGCACAGGTCCGGGCGCTTCAGTGATGGCGGCGAAGCCAAGGCCTTCGGGCATAAGCGCAAATCCCGGTCCGGAAGTTGAAGTGGAAGCGCGAACGCCGCCGTGCGCGCCCATCACCGCCGCGTCGATGGCGGAAACTTCGTCTTCGGTCTGCAGCACGACGAGATTGTGGTCGCTCTGATAGCCTTCGAGATAAACGCTTTCGTCCGTCGCAGGGCTGATCGGGTAATATGTCTGGAGGCCGCATCCGGCCTTGATTTTGGCCATGCCCACGGCCTGCGAGCCTTTGACCAGTATCTGTTCGCGCTTCGGAGGCGCAGCGGGCAGAGCGAATTTCAACTGGCCCGCGAATCTTTCTTTTGCGTAATCGTAGGCATAGCGCGCGGCATTCACGTTCAAGTCCGCGACTTTCCCTGCCTTGGCGCCGAAGCTGTCGCGAATGGCTTCCGCAACGGGATCGAAATCGAATCCCAGAGCGCCCACGGAAGCGCCGAGAGCGAGCGTGTTAGTCATGATGCGATACGCACGAGCCTGGCCTGGTTTGCCTGCCTCGGTAAGCGCGCGGTCGAGCAATTCCGCGTAAGGCATTTCCCACAGGAAAATATCCTTGCGGCCGATCAACTCGATGAATTTTTTCTGTTCGACGTCGTAGAGCAGCGCTCCGCCGGGGGCGATTTCATGGACGTGGCCACGATGGGCAGGGAATTCATGATAGAGGTCGCCGATGAGTGTTTCCTCGTCGAGCGAGGAGAGCAGATGCACGGCGTCGAGGTGCGAGGAAACGTGCTCGCCGGAGATGCGCAATTTATAGGCGCTGTGCTTGCCTTTGATATTCGAATGATATTCGATCTGTCCGAAGACGTAATAGCCCGAGCGGGAGAGCGCTTTGGCAAGAATTTCCGCGCTGACGTTCAGGCCGCTTCCCTGCGGGCCGCCAATCATCCAGCAAAAATCCGATCCCATTTGTTTTCCACCCGTTCGATGGCTTTCTGCGAGACTTCGCAGCGCTGCCACGAAATGCGCGGCGCAAGCCGCCGAACTCTTATGCGAGTCGCCCGACGGGAAATTACCCGCCAAGCGAACCACCAAGCCTAGCATAGCGCAAGGAGTACGAAAACGGAAAATGCCCATCGCAGCTTGACTCGCCCAATTGCCAGCTCGCCGAGAAATTCGAAGCGAAGGATTCAATCCCTTTAGGATGGCGAAGATCAAACGTGGCCGACGGGCCTCGCGGAACATTTCTTAATCCATTGGCGTACTGATGATTGAGGGCCGGATTCTGAGCGCCGAGGCGTGCGATCAGAGAGCCGCGGGCGGTTCCTCACGGAGGCCTGCCGATGGATTCTCTCGCCGCACAACTGAAGCAAGTCTTCCGCCGGCTCGGCCGCGCGCCAATGTTCACATTCATTACGCTGCTGATGCTCGCGGCCGGGATTGGTGCGAATACTGCCGTTTTCAGCGTGGTTGAAGGAGTTCTTCTGAAGCCCTTGCCTTATTCGGAGCCGGGGCGGCTGGTCGGCGTGTGGCATACGGCGCCGGGTCTTAACATTCCACAACTGGATATGTCCCCTTCGAATTATTTCATTTACAGCGAACAGAGCCGTGCATTTCAAAGCGTCGGTATATACCAAAATGATTCCGTCAGTGTCACCGGCGTCGGTGAACCTGAGCAAGTGCCGTCCCTGGATGTCACAAAGGAAGTGTTGCCCATTCTTGGTGTTCGTCCGCTGCTCGGCCGGCTGTTCTCGGCGCAGGACGTTCTGCCATCGTCGGCCGCCACCATCCTTTTGACGTACGGCTACTGGCAGCACAAGTATGGCGGCTCCTCTTCCGCCATTGGGCGAACAATCATTGCTGACGGAAAGCCACGGGAAATCATCGGCGTATTGCCGCAGGATTTTCGCTTTCTGGATAGGCCGGACATAGCCTTGATAGTTCCGATTCAGTTTGACCGCGCGAAGACGTTTCTTGGGCAGTTTAGCTACGATGGCCTGGCAAGACTCAGGGCGGGAGTCACTCTTGCGGAAGCCAACGCTGACGTGGCACGCATGCTTCCTATCGTCCTGCGGAGTTTCCCGCCACCGCCCGGCTTCAGCGTCGAGCTTTTCCAGAAGGCGCACATCACTCCGGACTTGAGTCCCTTGATGCAGGACGTCGTCGGCAACGTCAGGAGCCTCTTGTGGGTTCTGATGGCCGGCATCGGAATGGTTCTGCTGATTGCTTGCGCCAACGTCGCGAATCTCTTTCTTGTCCGCACAGAAGGCCGCCAGCAGGAACTTGCCATTCGCGCCGCGCTTGGCGCCAGCCGTGGACGCATTGCCGGGGAATTGCTCTTCGAGAGCGTCGTCATCGGCTTGATGGGCAGCATTCTCGGACTGGGAGTCGCTTGGGCCGCACTGCGCCTGCTGATCATATTGGCCCCATCTGGCCTACCCCGCCTGAATGATATCGGTATCGATCTTCCTGTGCTTTTGTTTACCTTGGGCATCTCCCTGTTCACGAGCCTTCTGTTTGGAATGATACCGATCCTTAAGTATGCAGGCGCGCGCGTAGGAACCGGTCTGCGCGAAGGGGGACGCACTCTGAGTCAGAGTCGCGAACGGCATCGCGCGCGCAACGTTCTTGTCACCGTGCAGGTTGCGCTCGCCTTGGTCCTCCTGATCGGTTCCGGCCTGATGATTCGCACGTTCCGCGCATTAGTGCACGTAAATCCGGGGTTTTCCCCCGCACAGGTCCAAACATTCAGCGTTTACATCCCCAGCACCAGCGTCCCGGATCCCGTGAACGTCGTTCGTGCCCAGCAGGAGATGTCCGACAAAATTGCCGCTCTTCCTGGAGTCTCCTCGGTGGCATTCTCGAATGCGATTCCTATGGATGGCAACGCCTGGAATGATGCTGTTTTTGCGCAGGACCGCGCCTACGCACAAGGCGAGCTTCCCGCACTGCGCCGGTTCATATTCGTTTCGCCAGAATATTTCCACACGCTGGACATTCCGCTTATTGCCGGCAGAAATCTCGCCTGGAGCGACATCTACAACAAGCTTCCTGTCGCTCTGGTCTCCGAAAATTTCGCGCGCGATTACTGGCGCACGCCTCAGAACGCCATCGGCAAGCGCATACGCGTTTCCACGATCGACGATTGGCGCGAAATCATCGGCGTGGTGGGCGACGTTCATTACGACGGCATGGACAAACCCGCGCCAAGCATCGCCTATTGGCCGACACTCGCCGCCAAGTTCGAAAGCTCACCGATCAATCTGCGCCGCGAAGTGGTTTTTTCGATCCGCACGCCACGCGCCGGCTCGCAGGCTTTCTTAAATGAAGTCCGCCAGGCTGTCTGGTCCATCAACAGCAGTCTGCCGCTCTCCAGCATTCATACCCTGGATTATTTCTATAACCAGTCGATGGCGCGCACTTCCTTCACGCTCGTGATGCTGGGAATCGCCGGCGCGATGGCGCTGCTGCTCGGAGCCGTGGGACTCTATGGCGTGATCGCATATTCCGTTTCGCAGCGGACGCGCGAAATCGGCATCCGTATCGCCCTCGGCGCACAACAAAATAGTGTCGTCGGCATGTTCGTTCGGCAGGGATTGCTGCTCACCGGCATCGGCGTCGCTTGCGGCCTTGCCGCAGGCTTCGGCGTTATGCGGCTGATGTCGTCGTTGCTTTTCGGCGTGAGCGCGCTGGATCCGGTGACTTACGCAGGAGTGACGGCTATTCTCATCGCCATTGCGCTGCTCGCCAGCTATTTGCCTTCGCGGCGCGCGGCGAACGTCAATCCTGTCGAAGCGCTTCGCGCGGAATAACGACGGCGATGGCCAATGCGCCGTTGCCCTTGTGCGACGCGCGGAAGGCGCGTCAGCGGCGTTGCCTGTGATAGGCGCGCCAGGCGCCAATGGCGTCATACCAGTCTGGCGAGCGGTCGGCGATCTTCAGAACGCGAAGCGCGGCGATAAATTGCTCCTCGGTCGGCAGTGTCGATAATTCTCGAATCAGATCGCCAATCGTCATGCGCATGCCGGGAGTGTCGACGGCACGCCGAAGGTGCCGTCAACGATTTCGACGAAGTTTCTCTCTTCGCGCAGAATGAAGCGCATGGACTGCGCCATCGCGAAATTCTCGACTGCCTCCGAATCAGCCCGCAGGCGCGCCCGGTATCGCTCGTAGGCGGCGAGACTCTCGAAGGCAATCAGTCCCCAGGCGATGTCGTTCGTTCCTTCGCAGGGAAGGAAATATCCGACGAGATGGCCGCCATTGCGAGGAATGATGCCGCTCCAATTTTCGGCGTATTTTCTAAAAGCGTCCTTCTGGAATGGGTCAATCTGATAGCGGATCAGGCACAGAATCTTCATAAGCTGAATTCCCCTTTGTGGTCGCGCGGAAACTCGGTCGAGCGAGAAATCGCGGCCGTCTCCGGCAGTAAACCAGTTGCCCGGCAACGACACTTCGTTTACAATCAAAATGTGGATGCGGAGTCACAATCCGACCTTGCCGTTTCGCGAATTGCTGCCACCATTGGGGAACCGGCGCGCGTGCGCATGCTCTATTGCCTGGTGGACGGCCACGCGCGGACGAGCACGGAGCTCGCCGCAGTGGCGGAGGTGAGCCCGTCAACGGCGAGCGTGCACCTGAATCGGCTGAAGGTGGAACATCTGGTTCGCGTGCACGTCCAGGGCAAGCACCATTATTACAGCCTGGAGGGCCCGCACGTGGCGCGGGCGCTGGAAGGGCTGAGCATCCTCGCGGGCCGTCCTTCACAGAGATTCGTACCAAACACGCCAAGCCGCCTGCGCGCCGCGAGAACTTGTTACGATCACATCGCGGGCACAGCGGGCGTGCTGCTGCATAACCGATTTAAGGCCTTGGGCTGGATTTCCATGCACTCGAAGGATGGCGGAGGCGACACGTACGAATTGACTCCCAAGGGAGCAAAAGCGTTCGAGGCTCGCGGGATCGATATTGCGGCGGCGCTCGCGCTACGGCGGCGGTTCGCGTATGCGTGTCTTGATTGGAGCGAGAGGCAGCCGCACATCGGCGGCGCGCTCGGCGCGGCGATTTTGAAGGCGGCGCTGAAGCGAAAATGGATGGTGCAAGACCTCGACAGCAGGGCGCTGGACGTGACGAACTGCGGCAAGCGCGAGATGCTGGCCCGATTCGGCGTACAGCTTTAGGCATACGGCGCTCCTCCATTTCACTTCATGCTCCCGCGCTTGACACTCGCTCCTGTGCGTGTATAAATTCCCGCGGAGCGCGAATCCAGATGAACTCTGAAGAACAACCTGCCTCCGCATGCCGAGTCGATACCGACCCGGCTGTGCTCGACTCTGCTGGGTGCTGGAATGCAACGACGCGTGTCGCATTTCGCTTCTGTTTTCTTTATTTGGGTTTGTACATCCTCTTTACGCAGATGCTGACGTCGTTGTTTTTTGCGGCGACGAACGACAACGGCGCGTTTGAAGTGGATTACACGCGGCCTGTACAGGCTGTGATTGTCTGGATCGGCCACCATGTCTTCGGCATTGCCCACCCGATCCTGACGGCACTGACGGGAAGCGGCGATCGGTTGTTCGACTGGATTGAGCTTCCGTGTATTCTGGCGCTGGCGATCGCGGGGACGATCGTTTGGTCAGCTCTCGACGGCAGACGCGAGGGCTACGGCAAGTTGTATTCGTGGTTTTACGTCATCCTGCGATTCGCACTCTCCGCGACCATGCTTTCGTATGGCGCGGCGAAAATTCTTCCACTGCAGATGCCGTTCCCGAGCTTGAATCGTCTGCTCGAGCCTTACGGGAATCTTTCGCCAATGGGTGTTCTCTGGGCTTCGATCGGGGCTTCACAAGCCTACGAGGTTTTCGCTGGCGCCGCGGAGATGCTTGGCGGAATTCTTTTAATTTTTCCGCGCACTACGACGCTCGGGGCGCTTGTTTGCTTGGCCGATGCGACGCAAGTCTTCCTGTTGAACATGACCTATGATGTTCCGGTAAAGATCCTCGCGTTCCATTTGATTTTGGTATCGGCATTTCTTCTCGCGGGTGATTCGCAAAGGCTGTGCAGCGTATTCTTTTCCGAGCGCCCAGCGCCTGCGAGTCCGAAGAGATTGCTTTTCCGCGGCGAGCGCGCAAACCGCATCGCACTCATAGTGCAGATCCTTTTCGGGCTGTGGCTGGTTGGCGCGAATCTCTACGGCTCGATTTCCGTCTATAACGTCTACGGACCCGGCGCGCCGAAATCGCCGCTCCACGGCATCTGGAATGTCCAAGAGCTTACCGTCGATGGGCAGCCGCATCCGCCACTGCTGACCGATGCGGAGCGCTGGCGGCGCCTGGTTTTTGACTCGCCGCGATATATGACCATTCAGGACATGAATGAGACGGCGAAGTATTACTTGCCAAAAGTCGACATGACCGCGAAGACCATCAAGCTATCCAAATCCAGCGACAAGAATTGGAGCGCGGATTTTTCATTTTCGGAGCCATCCGCAGATGAAATGATTCTCGACGGCTCGATGGACGGCCACAAAATCCACGCAGACCTTCAGTTGTTTGACCGCACGAAGTTCCTCCTCGTCACCCGCGGCTTCCATTGGGTTCAGGATTATCCCTTCAACCGCTGAGTTGCGGCGCTGACCCTTAAGTGGCTCGCGCTTGACTTTCGCCTTTGCTTCGCCTATGCTGGCGCTGCTCCACTGAGGAGGTGCGCGATGGCGCTGACGAAACGGCAAAAACAAGTCCTCGATTATTTGGTCACTTTCCTGAACAAGCGCGGCTATTCGCCGAGCTTCGAGGAAATTGCCCGTGGACTCAAGCTGACCTCGCTCGCCACCGTGCACAAGCACCTTTCGACGCTCGAAAAGAAGGGCTACGTCCGCCGCGGCTACAACCAGAGTCGCTCTATCGAAGTGACGCAGCTTCCGAAGCCCGTGCGCAAGCAAGTGATCGAGCGGCATTCCGCCAGCCTTCCGCTCGTCGGACGCATCGCCGCGGGCGCCCCTCTCGAAGCGCTGGAAGACCGGGAAACAATCTCGCTTTCGGATTTTTCGCGGGGACCGAGCACGTTTGTCCTGCAAGTGAAGGGCGATTCCATGCACGAAGACCACATCCTCGATGGCGACTACGTTGTCGTCGAGCAAACGCAGGTCGCGAACCAGGGCGAAATTGTGGTCGCGCTCATCGCCAACGAGGAAGCCACGCTGAAGCGCTATTATCGTGAAGGCGCTGGGAAAATTCGCCTGCAACCTGCCAACTCGAAGATGGCTCCAATCGTCGTTCCAGCTGGAGACGTGAAAATTCAGGGCCGCGTTGTCGGAGTCCTACGCAAGTATTGAGATTTCGGTCTCCGCATTAAGAGATGAACGAGAGCTTCCCTTCTTTTTGTGGCAATTCGCGCCACTTGGAGGTCAATCTCATGGCGACATTGGAAGGAAAAGTGGCAGTCATCACCGGCGGGACGAGCGGCATAGGTGCGGGAACGGCCGAGGTATTCGTCGGTGAAGGCGCAAAGGTCGTAATCGCCGGCCGGCGCAAGGACAGAGGCGAGAAGCTCGCGCAGAAGCTCGGCGACCGGGCGACCTTTATACAAACGGATGTCTCGGTCGAATCCGACGTCGAGGCAATGATCAATCATGCCGTGAAATGCTTCGGGTGGCTCGATTGCCTGGTGAATAACGCGGGGAGAGGCTCGCAGTTTGCGACCATCGCCGATGCGGATTTGAAGGAATTCGATGCCGTCGTCGCCGTGCATCTGCGCGCCGTGCTTGCCGGGATGAAATATGCGGTGCGGGCAATGACGCCCCAGGGATCCGGTAGCATCATCACGATTGCAAGTGTGAATGGATTCCGCGCGGGGCTGGGAGGGCACTATTATGCGGCGGCGAAGGCAGCCTCCATTCATCTGACGCGTTGCGCAGCGGTAGAGTTGGGAGAAAAGGGAATTCGCGTGAACTCAATTTCGCCGGGCATGACTGCCACAGGAGCTTTCGGGAAATACAGTGGCATGACGGCGGGTGAAGCGGATGAGGCGGACGACCATCCGGAATACGCCGAGGCTGCCATTGGTGCAGTTATGTCGCGATGGCAACCGCTGCTCAGCGTGGCACGCGCCGACGATATTGCGCAAGCGGCGGTATTTCTCGCCAGCGATGCATCGCGCATGATCACGGGGCACAATCTTGTTGTAGATGGCGGCATCAGCGCGGGATGGCCGATCGGCGCTGTGCGTCCGGACCGCGAGCTCTTTTTCCGCAAGTTTCAAGAGGCTCGGTCCGCATAGAACTGAATTTTTCAAACCGTGCTGACTTTAGCCAGGCGACTGTCCTTTTGCCCATGTATCTGGCAGGCACTGCCGTGAAAATTTATTCTTGCCCCGCTCGCGTGGCCGGCATAGATTCGTAGTCCCTCAGCCCGAAGTTTGCTTCGCTGGTCTTGGTGTACGCCTTCGGACCTGGAGGAGGGCTATATGTGGGGCAGCAACGAAAAAAAACCGGCGCAGCCGACTCGTTCGAGCGAGCCTGTCAGGCCTGCGGTCCCGGAGAAATCGGCAGCGACTCCGGCGAGGACACAATCGCCAAATTGGGAGGGAACGGCAATGGCAATGAACGACCCTATGCATTCAGCACCGTCGAGCGGCGCCACGGCGCGGCTTGGAGCAAGTCTGCACGTGAAGGGCGAAATCACTGGCAACGAAGATTTGAGCGTTGACGGCAGCGTTGAAGGATTGATCCAGCTCGAAGAGCGCAAGCTCACCGTTGGCGCCAGCGCGAAAGTGACGGCTGACATCATCGCCCGCGAAGTCGTTGTCTACGGCAACGTCAAGGGTAATCTGCGTGCGCGCGACCGCATCGAAATCAAGAAGGATGGCTCTGTCGTTGGAGATTTGACGACGGCGCGCATCATGATCGAAGATGGCGCTTATTTCAAAGGCTCGATCGAGATCGACAAGACCGGCGATGGTTCGGGCGACCTCGATAAGTCGTTTGCGCGTTCCAGCGCTTCGAAAACCGCCGTTTCCGCTTCGGACTAGTCCTCGAGAAACCTACGCGTGGCAGGCGGGGCGATACCCGCCTGCCTTAACCTCGCTAGTTCCCTGCAATGACTCACCCCGGACTAAGGAATGCTTCCTGCTGGATTTCCCGCGTGGCGCGCCGTCGGAGCGTTGAGTATTGTCTGCAGCGCGGCCTTCTCGCCCGTTTTCGTTTGGGCGCTCGTCAACGCGAGCACAGCATAGGCCGTCGCAGCGTCATCCATAAAGCCAGAGGGGTTCGAGAATGGGTTGAGGCGGCGTCTGTTCAGCGAATAGCCATCCCAGCGGCCACTCCAATGCTGATTCTGAACCAACCAGTCGAGGCCATCTTTGACGTGGGGATTATCGTGGCCGAGCCCTGTCTGCTCCAGCGCGTAAACGATAAGGCCCGTTGCGTAACCATCGCTTTTCGTCACAAGCGGTGTTTTATCCGCCCGTTTCCACGTCCCGACCAGCGACGAAGCGGACCAGCCTCCGTCGGCTTGTTGCTTCGCCAAAATTTCATTGACGATGGATTCTTGTTGCTGCGCCGTGAGGATTCCGGGAATTTCCGCGGAGGCCCACAATAGCGATACGCGATTCAGCAGTGTTTGCGCTGCAGCTTCGCGACTGAAATAATCGCGCAGGGCCTGGAGATTCGCTTGAATTTCCGGAGCGGAGCGATAATTTTCCGGCGCCAACCCCGTGGCGACCGCCGCGAGCGTCGCGCCGTAGAACGCAGAGTCGTACGCTTCCCACGGTTCGTTATTGAACTCAATCCATTGCCAGGCGCCGCGCAGAGAGCCAGCAGTTTCCTGCAAAGACCACATTTCTCCGAATGCCGCACGCGTATCCGCGCTGAGCTTTCCAGTCCGCGCGTCGTTGCTCGCAAGAATCAGCGTATTGAGCACGGCTTCGGTTCCGCGCGACGCGGGGGCCTGGCTCGGATAATAGGGCTGAATTTCTTTCCAGAGGTTCACGCGCGTTCTGACGTTGTCGATCAGCTTGCGCTCATCAAGCGTTGGCGCGGAGAGACCGTACGCCGTGTCGATGGCCTGGCGTGACAAAGCGTAAGGCATCGCCGTGTGGCACGAGACGCAGAATGTCCCGCGATCGCGTGCCGCGTGCGGGTAGGTCATCCATGTGGTCTCGCGTTCATCGAGGTACGCGGCAGCGGCCCTGTGATTCCAGGAGTTGTCGAGATTCGTTTGCTGATGCGAACATGATGCGCAGAGACTTACGGCCGCGCAAAACATGAGAGCAGAGGGCCCTCGAAACAGCCTCTTCCATTGCATCTCGCAGGCCATTCTTGCAGGAGCCATGGGGTTTCGTCAATGCCGCTCGACAGCGATGCGCCGCTAGCAGCTATTCTGCGGCATACATGAATTGGAATGGGAAATCCGCGGGGCTTTCGCCACAGAGCCTAAAGGGTGTGCAAATATGCGATCAAATCACTAAGTTGTTGCGGAGTGAAGTCTAGACCTTCGGCAGGCATCATCCTCCGGCCGTTGATGATTGTTTGCTCGACGAAACGGTCATTCGCAGGCAATCCGCTGGGCAGATATTTTTTTTCGTAAAGCCGCGCCAGGCCCGGCCCATGCAAACTCCTCGACGAATAGGCATAGTGGCATGCGGCGCAGCGCTGCTCGTAAATTTGCCTCCCAGCGGCTTCCTGCGGATTCAAATTCAGTTGCGCATCGGACTCTTTGGAGAGATCCGGCCCGCACGCGGCCATGCACGCCGCAAGCGCCACACATACGAGAATGAATGCGACTCGTTTCAAGCAACTATCATCTTTGGGATGCGGAGAACCCGTCCAGACATTATCACATCGCGAGTTTTGGAGGCCGTTTGCGCGGAAAAATGCGGTCTGATTTGGGCTAAAGTGCGCCCGCGCGCGTTGACAAAATCGCGCAGATAACGTATCTTAAACGTTTGTCTATAAAGGAAAAGGGCGGTCTGAGCTGATGCGCACGTATATTCCGAGGGGCCGGGAAGCGGAGGAGCTTTCCGTTGGCAAGAACTGGATCGTGGTCGATGCAACGAACCAGGCGCTGGGACGCTTGGCGTCGCGCGTGGCGCGCGTGTTGATTGGCAAGGATAAGCCGTCGTTTACGCCGCATCTGCCGTGCGGCGATCACGTCATCGTGATCAATGCCGAGAAGGTTCGGCTCACGGGGAACAAGATCGATCAGAAGGTTTATCGCACGCACAGCGGCTATCCGGGCGGACTGAAGGAAGTCGCAGTGAAGCGCTTGCTGCCCGAGCGCGCCGACTGGGTGATTCGCGAAGCGGTGTTGGGCATGCTGCCGAAAAATAAGCTGCGGGCGCGGCGCGCGAAGATGCTGCGCGTTTATAAGGGCGATAAGGAATTGGCGCGGCACGCGGGGCAGAAGCCCGCGGCGCTGGCAGAAGCAAAGTAAATTTTCAGGAAAGGCTTTTGCGGTCGTAGAGTGAATACGGACCGCGCAAAGGAATCTGGAGGAAGTTTTGGGGACATCGCCTAACGCAGTGGAAGGAACTTCGAAGCAGCAGTTTTTTGGCACCGGCCGGCGCCGCGAAGCTGTCGCACGCGTATACATCAAGATGGGTTCGGGGAGATTTACTGTCAACGGCCGGCCCGTGGAAGAATATTTTCGCAACGTGGCGTGGCTGACGACGGCTGTCGAACCGCTGAAATTCACCGAAACGCAGCAACAGCTCGAAGTGAAGGCAACAACCAAGGGCGGCGGAGTCGGCGGACAAGCCGGCGCGGTGCGCATGGGGCTCTCGCGCGCACTGGCGCGATTCAATCCTGAATTGCGCCCGGGGCTGAGGAAGAATGGATTTTTGACGCGCGACTCGCGCATGAAGGAACGCAAGAAGTACGGACAGAAGGGTGCCCGTCGCCGGTTCCAGTTCAGCAAGCGTTAAAATGCATCCGGGCGCTGTAAAGAAGCTGGCAGCCCGGAGCATTGCAACGGAAGAAAATGAAGTAGAAGCTACAGAAGTAAATTCGCGGCCGGCGAGGTGCCGGCGAAAAAGGACGCTGTTCCGGCAGCAGAATTTTTCGTGATTCGCGAGCCGGGATCGAAGCGTTCATTCAACGAGGAGGAACTTTGGTTGAAATAACGATGAAGGAATTGCTGGAGGCCGGAGTTCACTTTGGCCACCAGACCCGCCGATGGAACCCGAAAATGAAAGAGTACATTTTCGGCGAACGCAATGGAATCCACATCATCGATTTGCAAAAGACCTTGAAGATGTTTCGCGACGCGGCGCGGCAAGTCAGCGACCACGCGGCGCAAGGCAAAGCGATTCTCTTTCTGGGGACGAAACGCCAGGCGCAGGAAGCCATCGCCGAAGAAGCGAAGCGCTGCGGAATGTTTTTCGTCAACCAGCGCTGGCTGGGCGGCACACTGACGAATTGGGTGACGCTGCAGAAATCCATCAAGCGCCTGAAACTGCTGAAGGCCATGGTCGAAGACGGACGCATGGCGACCCTGCCGAAGAAGGAAGCAGCGCGGCTCGATCGCGAACTGAAGCATCTGAATCAGAATTTCGAAGGCGTCGAAAACATGGCGACGCTGCCCGATTTGATGTTCGTGATCGACCCGAACGCGGAAGTGAACGCCGTGAAAGAAGCGCGCCGAATGGGCGTGCCGGTGGTCGCAATCGTGGACACGAACTGCGATCCTGATTTGGTCGACTGGGTGATCCCCGGAAACGACGATGCGCTGCGCGCGATCCGGCTGTTTACATCGAAGATTGCCGACGCAGTGCTTGCGGGACGCCAGCAATTCGAGCAAACGCAAATCGAGGAACAGAAAGCATCGGAAGGCGCGGAGGGCGCTGGGGAAGCCGTCGAGTACGTGGATACAAGCGCCTATGAGCAATACGAAAAGCAAGAAGGCGATTTCGTCGATCAAGAGCCGGTGATGGAGCTTCCGGCCGAAGAAGCGCCGGCGGTGGATAGCGGAAGTGAGGAAAATCAGCGATAGGGCAGCAAGTCCTTATTCCTCGGATTGTAAAACCTCACAATTTGTCCCTGGGAAAGGGAAATTACTCGGAAGGATACGGAAATGGCGACTCCAGATAGCACGCCGAATGTCCCCGCTCAATTGGTAAAGGAGCTACGCGAGCGCACAGGTGTTGGCTTTGCTGCGTGCCGAACGGCGTTGATTGAGGCAAAGGGCGACATTGAGCAGGCGATCGACATTCTGCGCAAAAAGGGGCAGGCCGCAGCGCAAAAGAAGGCCCAGCGGACGACCTCCGAAGGTCTGGTGGGGAGCTACATCCACGCAGGCGGAAAAATTGGTGTGCTTATCGAAGTGAACTGCGAGAGCGACTTCGTGGCGCGTACGGAGGATTTTCAGCGCCTGTGCCACGATATCGCGATGCACGTCGCTGCGCTCGATCCCCGCTTTCTGAAGCGCGAGGAAGTGACCGAAGAGATTCTCCAGCACGAACGCGAGATATTCCGCGAGCAAGCGCGCGCCACCGGAAAGCCAGAGAACATTCTGGACAAAATCGTCAGCGGGAAAATGGAGAAGTTCTATGAGGAAAATTGCCTCTACGAACAGCACTTCATCCGCGATGAGACGCTGACCGTCAAGGAACTGATCGACCAGGCGGTCGCCAAATTGGGTGAGAACATCGCTATCCGGCGGTTCGCACGCTTCAAGGTCGGCGAGTCCGAGGCTAAGCCAGCCGCACCAGAAACTGGCGCGGAAGGCGCGCTAGTCGCGTCGTAGGTTCTTGCAGACAGAAGACGAATTTTGCGAAACAGGCGGAGGGAACTCCGCCTGTTTTTTATTTCACGCAAGATTTATTGGCAACGAATCATTCGTAGCGCAGGGCGACCATTGGATCAACGCGCATCGCCCGCCGCGCCGGGATATAGCACGCAAGAAACGCGACCGCGAGCAGGACTGCGGCCACGGCGATGAGCGTCACAGGATCGCTGCCTCCGATGCCGTAAAGAAGCTGCGAGAAGCTCGACAGCACGCGAATGAGAATCAGCGCAGCCGCAGCGCCGATAAAAACGCCAGCGATGGCGAGCCGCAGGCCCTGGCCAACCACGAGCCGAAAAACGTCTCGCGGATGCGCGCCAAGTGCGATGCGAATGCCGATTTCATGCGTGCGCTGGCCGACCGCATAGGCGATGACGCCGTAAAGTCCGATTCCGGCGAGAGCCAGCGCAACCGCCGCAAACGCTCCCAGGAGCATCATCGCAAAACGGCGCGGAGCAAGCGACGATTCGATGATTTCGTGCATGGTTTCAAAATTAGTGAGAACTTCGTCTTTGCTGAGCCGATTACTGGCCGCGCGAATCGCATCCGTAAGGCCCAGGAGGTCTCCCGTGGCGCGCACAATCACGTTGGAATTCGACGGGACCACTGAAATCACATTGTCGCCTAGCTGCATGAAAGGAAAATACAGTTGCGCGCGCAGCGAGTTTTGCGAATCGGTGTCCAGTCCCCATTGCTTCACGTGGCCGACTACCCCCACGATCTCGAAAGGAAAGGTGTGGGTCGCATCTCCCTGATCGATGATTTTTCCTACAGCGTCTCCGTTCGGAAAATATTTTTTGGCAAGGACTTCGTCGATAACCACGACGGCTTTCGAGTTTTCATTGTCGCTGGCGGTGAAAAAACGGCCAGCCAGCAGCGGAATGTGCATGACTTCGAGGTAATCCGGGCCAACGATGTAATCGAGCATGTTGTACATCTGGCCTTCGCTCGCGGGACGCGGCTGGTCGGCAAGCCAGAAATTTTGATCGTCCTCGCTGTACATGGGGAATGCCCCCCAGCTGAGAGATTCGCCTTCGACGCCCGGAACGGCGGCGATGGCCGCGTCGAAATTGTGAAGTGCGGCGCGAATGGCCGCGGGCGAAGCGCGGTTCATTTGCGGAGGAAGCGCAAGATTGAATGTGATGATGTGATTAGGATCGAAGCCGGGATCGATCTTCCATAGTTGCGAGAGGCTGCGAATCAGCAAACCCGCTCCCGCTAGCAGCACGAGCGCAAGCGCCATTTGCACAACGACCAGCGCGCCCTGCGCGTGGCGTCGCGACGGGCTCACGGAGCGGCCGCCTTCTTTGAGCGCTTCATAGGTGCTGTGGCGCGCGGTGCGTATGGCCGGAAGCAATCCAAAAAAAACTCCCGCACACAGCGAGATGACAATCGTAAACCACAGCACATGCGCGTCCATGCCCACTTCATTGGCGCGCGGAAGAGTGGAGGGAAGAGCCGCGAGAGTGGCGCGCGTGCCTGCAGCGGCAAACGCGAGTCCGAGCGCGCCGCCTACAGCGGCCAGGAGAACGCTTTCCGTCAGCATTTGACGAATAAGCCGCGAAGTGCCGGCGCCCAGCGCGGAGCGCACGGCGATTTCTCGGCTGCGTGTGTTACCGCGAGCTAGCAGCAGGTTCGCCACGTTCACGCAGGCAATCAGCAGGACGAATCCGACGGCTCCCAGCAGCAGAAGAAGAAAGCCACGCACTTTTCCCACGATCGTCTCTTTCAGGGGAGTCAGAGCGGTGCCCATATCCTTGTCGGCTTCCGGATAAACTTGTGCGAGATAGTTCGTGACGCGTTGCATGTCGGCGCGCGCCTGTTCGATCGTGACGCCGGGCTTGAGCCGCGCGATGCCGTGGATGCCGAGGCCCGCGACGCGATTCGAGAGCACCGGGTTGGCAAATTCGCCGAGAGGAATGTACGCGTCGGTTTGGCCAAAGTAGTACATCGGCAAGTCAAAATGGCCCGGGAAAATGCCGACGACGGTATAACCCTTGCCGTCGAGAGAAATTTCCTTGCCAATAATGTCGCGCGATGCGCTGAATTTTCGTCGCCACAAGTCCGCACTGATGGCCACGACGTGTCCCATGCCAATCTGATCTTCCTCAGGCGTGAAGGAACGGCCGAGAATAGGCTTGACGCCCAGCATAGCGAAAAAATCGGAAGTAACCGCGACGGCATCGAGTTCTTCCGGAGCGCCAGCGCCAGTAAGCATGAAACCCGTGCCTCGCGAGACAGAGAAGTAGGAGAAACACTGATTCAAGCGATGCCAGTCGAGAAAATTGGGATAGGAAATCGAGCCGCGTTTGAACTGAGGTTTGCTGGCGTCAACGGTGACCAGACGATCGGAATTTGGGTAAGGCAAAGGATTCAGCAGAACGCCATTGACCACGGAAAAGAGCGCCGTATTCGCGCCTATGCCGAGAGCCAGGGTGAGAACGGCGACCACGGTGAAGCCCGGAGATTTGCGCAGCATGCGCAGCCCGAAGCGAACGTCGGCAAAGAAACTTTCCATCGAGGGCCACTGCCAGACTTCCCGGCCGCGCTCTTCGAGCAGCGTGACGTTTCCGAATTCGCGGCGCGCCATGCGCGTGGCTTCTTCACGCGAAATACCGGAGGCAACGAGCTCATCGATTTTTTCCTGCAGGTGTCCGGCTATCTCCGCCGAGAGATCGGAGTAGAGCCGCCGACGCGAAAACATTCGGCGAAGGGCGTTCATGATTTCACCGGCGAGAGAACACGCGCAATGCCTTCGAGCATCTGTTCGAAGCTCGAAACCTGGCGTTCGAGATACTTCGCGCCAGTACGAGTTAGCTTATAAATGCGCACGCGGCGATTGGTGGAGGAAACCCCCCACGCAGCCTCGACGCAACCCTCCTTGAGAAGCCGTTGCAACGCGGGATAGAGCGAGCCTTCCTCGATTTGCAGCAGGTCATCGGAATCGCGCTTGATGCGCTGCACGAGAGCATAGCCGTGCAGCGGTTGGCGCTTCAGCGTGCGCAGGATCATCATTTCAAGAGCGCCGGGGAAAAGGTCCCGGGGTTGGCGATTGCCCATGAGCGTCTCCTTCGCGAATTCAGAGTGTCAATTTCTAGGTATATTCGCTCTATGCCTAGAGCAAAATAGTATGATGCATGGCGAAAGTCAAGCGGAGAGTGAATGCGAAGTCGATCTAAAAGTTTTGCATCGCGGCACAAAAAGTCAAAATTCAAACCGATATACCACATGGAAGCGCGACCGGCCGCTCGTCAGCATGAGTACAAGTGAAAACCGCAGCAGCGCAATCGTGCACGCGCGAAACAGAAGCTACTCGTAGCGCAGCGCCACCATGGGATCGACTTTCATCGCTCGCCGCGCGGGGATATAGCAGGCGAGAAGCGCTACGGTTGTGAGAATAAAAACGGCGCCCAAGTATGTAATCGCGTCGAGCGGAGACACTCCAACCAGAAAATTACCGACGAGGCGGGCAATGGCGGCCGCTGCTAGGACTCCCAGGAGGGTTCCACCGCTGACAATAAAAAATCCCTGGCCAAAAATCATTTTCAGGATCTGCACTCGTTGTGCGCCCAAAGCCATGCGGATACCAATCTCGTGCGTTCGCTGGCTCGCGCCGTATGACACAACCCCGTAAACGCCTATGATCGCGAGCGCGAGGCCCAGAATTCCAAGCGACGCTGCCAGCCCGGCGGCGATTTGAAAAAGCATAGGGCCGTGCAACGTATCGATGGCCTCGATCATTGTCTGGACATCGGACACGGGCATAGCCGGAGAGAGCGAATGAATCATGTCCACAACTTCACGGTTCGCGGTCGCGAGCGGCAAGCTGGTGCGCAACTGCAACGTCACTGGCGTCTGATTCTGAAGGTGCTGCGCAAGCGGGAGATACACGAAAGGAGCCGATGGGCTGGTGATGTCAGTCGTCGTGCTATCAGCAGTGACGCCGACAACTTCGATCGGATTTTTTGGGTCGGCAGTATTCGCAAAATGCCTGCCGATTGGATTCTGGCCGTGCCAGTATCTTTCGGCCATCACTTTGTTGATTACGGCAACATGCGGCGACGTTGGGGAATCCGAATCGAGGAAGCCGCGCCCACTTAGGATGGGAATTCGCATGGTTTCGAAATATCCAGGCGAAACAGCGTTGTAGCCCGCCGCCGGCGCTTGTTGATTTGAGGGCGGCTGGTAACCTTCAATGGCCAGCTCTTCCCCGAAGCTGAAGTAACTCATGGGGGTGGTGGCCGCGAGACTGGCTGTTTCAATACCAGGGAGAGCGTGGACGCAAGAGAGCAGGTTCTGAAAAAAATCTCTCGCTTGAACCTCGTTGTATCCCGCTTCGTGCGCGTCGATGGTGAAATTGAGAACGTGGCTGGGGTCGAATCCCAAATTCGCGTGCTCGACGTTCCGTAAACTTCGCACAAACAATCCGGCTACGATCAGCAGCATCAGTGAGCCACCCACTTGGACGACAACGAGCGCGCTGCGAGTCCGCTGGCGAGCTACCGTCGCCGTGCGCCCCCTTTCGTGCAATAGATTGTTCAAGTTTCGGCGTGTCGCGCGCAGAGCCGGGGCGATCCCGACGACAGCGGCGGTAAACAAAGCGACACAAAAAGCGTCCGCAAATACGCGCCAGTCGAATTGAAAATCCAGCACAAACGGAATCGTGGTATTTAAGTTGATTGAACCGAGCGAGCGACTGGCGAGAAGCCCCAGGACAACTCCGCCAGCGCATCCGAGCAGCGCGAGGAGGAGGCTTTCCGTCAACAACTGACGAATCAGGCGAACTCGTCCGGCGCCCACAGCGGCGCGAACGGCCATTTCGCGTTCTCGCGCCGAGCTCCGCGCGATTAGCAAACTTGCGACATTGAGACAGGCGAGAATCAGCACAAGCCCCGCAAGGATCAGGAAAACCGCGCTCACGAGACGCAATGTTCCTGATGTCGAGGGGTCGGTGCCGGGGCTGAACAGGTCAAGCGGATTGGCAAAGAGAGACTTGCACTTATCGGTTGCGGGGTATTGCGTGGAGAGCCGCTGAGCGATCACGTTCAATACGGGTTGTACTGATTTTGCTGTTAGCCTCGGTTTCAACCGCGCGAAGATCGCTAGGACTGGCGGTTTCCGATCCACGACGAGATCTTTTTTGGCGTCCGATGTCACTATCCCCATTCCGAGAGGCAGATAACCTTGCACATCCATAAGGGAAGCGATGCCGTGAAATCCCTTCGGCGCCACGCCAATAATCGTAACGGGGTGTCCGTTTATCAGGACACTCTTGCCGATCACGCGTGAGTCGCCGCCAAGATGCGTTTTCCAGAAGGTGTAGCCGAGGACGAGAACAGGCTCGTCATCCACGGATTTTCCCGGCGTTGGCTCGATGAAACTTCCGAGCACCGGTTTTAGGCCCATCATTTGGAAAAAGTTCCCGGAGACGTAGCTCGTCCATATTGGTTGGTTATTGCCGTCGATGCTCAACCCATCCATCTGAAAATCCATTGCGCCAGCTACGTCGGAAAATACCGCCGTGGATTGTCTGCGGATGTCTTCAAAAGCGGGATAAGAAAATCCGTTGTTATAGTAACCGCTGAGTAGCTCGGCCTCCAGTGTGGTGATTTGCTCGGCTTTGGCGACGGGTGGCAACCGGAGAATGAGCCAGTCAACTACGCTGAAGATGGCAGTATTGGCGCCTATGCCGAGAGCGAGAGTGAGAATGGCCACCGCCGTGAACCCTGGCGATTTGCGCATCATGCGCAGCGCGAAGCGAATGTCTTGCAGCAAAGTTTCAAGGAAACGCACGCCGCTCGAATCGCGATACTCTTCGCGGATTTCGTCCTGCGTGCCGATGGCGAGCCGAGCTTGGCGGCGCGCTTCGGCAGGAGGCAAGCCGGATTGCACGAGTTTTTCGACCTGCTGCTCGAAATGGAAGCGCAGCTCGTCGTTCAAATCGTTTTCAACGGCTTTGCGGTGAAAAAGAGAGCGCACACGCAATCGCAAATCTTCCAACATAACTCCTCCTGCAAAAGCAAATCGCAGCGCTACAATTCCTGTTTGGGTCAGGAAGGCTGCGTCTACGCCGATTCCAAAACTTGTGCGACGGCCGCCGTCAGCTTCTCCCATTCTGTTTTTTCGGCTTCGAGTTGCTTGCGGCCGCTGAACGTCAATTCGTAATATTTCGCGCGCCGGTTGTTTTCTGACGCGCCCCAGCGAGATTTGATCCAGCCGCGGCGTTCCAGGCGATGCAGGGCCGGATAGAGCGACCCCTGCTGCACTTGCAAGACCTTGCTCGAAATCTGATGAATACGCTCAGAGATCGCCCAGCCGTGCTGCGGCTCCAGAGCGACCGTGCGCAGAATCAAAAGATCCAGCGTCCCTTGCGGAAGATCAATTCGCTTGCCGGTCATAAAGCGTTCCCCTTACGCTTCGACAGGAAGCATATTCTATCTCCTGTAGAAGCGCAAGAGGAAAATGCGCGTCACTCCGGAAAGGGAATCGCCGGGAAAACAAAGGAACAAAAGCAGGAAAAAATTGACGTGAAGTAGCGCTACAGATGTACGCGAGACAAAAATGTCTGCTAGAATGCCGAGCGAACGAAAGGCGCGAGAAGCGTCACAAAAAGCCGCGCGAAAACGAAAGACGCACAAAATGCCGACGACCAAGATGGCTAAGACGGCAGCAAAAAAATCAGCATCCACGCCGATTTACAAGCGCATCGTCTTGAAGCTTTCCGGCGAATCGTTGCAAGGGCCGCTGAGCGCAGGGATTCATCCGGAGACGATTGCCGCTCTCGCGCTGGAGTTAAAGGAAGTCAGCAACCAGGGCGTGCAAGTCGCAATTATGGTCGGCGGCGGAAATATTTTTCGCGGCGGGCGGCAGAAGGCCATGTCTATCGACCGTGCGACGGGCGACTACATGGGCATGCTCGCCACGGTGATCAACGGACTCGCCTTGCAGGACGCGCTCGAAAAGATCGGATGCCACACGCGCCTGATGAGCGCAATCGAGATGCATCAAATCGCCGAGCCTTTCATTCGCCGGCGCGCCGCGCGCCATTTGGAAAAGCACCGCATCGTGATTTTCGCCGCGGGGACGGGCAATCCGTATTTTTCGACGGACACGGCCGCGGCGCTGCGTGCCATGGAAATCAAGGCGGATGTGATTATCAAAGCGACGCGCGTGGACGGCGTTTATGACGCCGATCCCGAAAAAGTCCCGGGAGCAAAGCGGTTCGAGCGCATCACATATTTGGACGTTCTCCAGAAGGGCCTTTCGGTGATGGACTCGACGGCGATTTCGCTGTGTATGGACAACAAGATGCCAATCCTGGTCTTCAATATGAACGTGCCCGGAAATCTGCAGCGCGTCGTCATGGGCGAAAAAGTCGGCTCAATCGTAACTGCCGGAAATTAAAGCAAAGAAAAAAAACGGACGGGGCAAGTTCAATGACAACGATCGCGAACACGAAAGATGCATTGGCGCAGGCAAAAGTGCGCATGGAAAAAGCCGTCGAGGATTTTCGCAAAAACCTGGCCGGCGTGCGCACGGGGCGCGCGAACACCGCGCTGCTCGACAACATCCGCGTCGATTATCACGGAACGCCGATGCCCATCAATCAGCTTGGCACGCTATCGGTTCCGGATCCCGCGATGATCCTGATTTCGCCGTGGGATCCGACGGCCGTCCCGCTTATCGACAAGGCCATTCGCACATCTGATCTCGGACTGAATCCGACATCGGACGGAAAAGTGCTGCGTGTGCCGATTCCTTCGCTCACCGAAGAGCGCCGCAAGGATTTGGTCAAAGTCATTCACAAGGTTCTCGAAGATCATCGTACCGCCGTACGCAACATTCGCCGCGACATCAAGGAACATGTCGAGAAGCTCGAGAAAGAAAAGAAAATCAGCGAGGACGACAAGAAGCGAGCGCTCGACGAGCTGGAAAAACTAACCCACGCGGAGACCAAGAAAGTCGAAGATCTATCCGCCGCAAAAGAAAAAGAAGTTCTCGAGATTAAGTAGAAGCGACGTCCGCCTGCCACTATTTGCGTCGCAGAGATTTTAGGGCTGCGAGTAGGAAACTAACCCGCTTCGCATCTGCCGGATGTTCGCCGAATCGTGCCGACTGATAAATTTCAGTCAGCTCTGCGACCGGGCCCGCGAATTCCGGCGCCGGAATCGAGGCGGCAAACTCCAGTGGAGTAAGCGATGCTGCTTTGCGCCACCCGCGCCGCTCGAGCAGGTGAAGCATCTGGCGATATTCGAAGGCGGCGAGCTCCGCGGGCAATTTGCCTTCGCGCTGTGCGCGCAATTTCCAGCGAATGGCGACGAATCCTCCCATTGCGCGCCCGCGAAAATAAATCAGGAGAATAACGAGGAAAACAAGCGCGCCCGGAAGCGAATAAGGCGAATTCGAGAGGCGCGCCTGCCACAGCTTCAGGAAATCGAGAATGGCGCGCCGTTTCGCGCGGTAATACTGCGAAATGCGATCCGACCACGCGCGCGACGACTGATGAATATTGCGGCCCAGCGTGAGCTGATGCGAAAAATCGTAGTTGATCACCCACTCATTCCAGTTGAACTGAAACCAATCCCAGTACATTCCCAGGCGCGCGAACATCCCATTGCCGTTGCCGCTGCCCGGTGGCGTGGGATCGAACGTAATCCAGCCATATCCGGGAAAATAAACCTCCACCCAGCTGTGCGCGTCGCTCGCGCGAATAATGTAGTCTTGCGCCAGATCGTTGTATTCGCCGGGCAGAAAACCTGTCGCGTAGCGCGCCGGAATTCCCAGCGTCCGCAGCATCACAACCATCGCCGAGGCAAAATATTCGCAGTGGCCTGCGCGTTTGATGAAAAGAAAATAGGCGAGCGGATCGGGCTGATTCATGTCCGAAAGGTCGAGTGTGTAGCCGTAGCGCGTGCGAAGATAGCGCGCAATCTCCGAGGCTTTGTCATAAACGGTTGAATCGTGCGCGGTGATTTGTGTTGCCAGCTCCTTAATGCGTGGATCGAGCTGCGGCAACTGAAGATACGTGTCGCGGATTCCCTGTGGATAATCGTGAGTCGCGGCGCGCAAGAGCGCCGGCGCAACATCGGGAATCTCTGAAACGGCGTCGTAATGCATGTTGAGGGAGTTGTGAAATGGATTGAGGACCGCGCCTGTGCGGCTCACCGTCAGGTATCCGCGCATCCCGGGCCGTGCAGGATTGAAGTCCGGGCCGAATCGTCCCCAGACCGCTGCCGGATGGGCGGCGAGAAAAATCGCGTCCGTGGCCAGAGGCTCCATCAGGACGGTATAGCGCAGCATGTAGGAAGTATTGGGCGGCATGGGCGCGGCGTTCAGGTTATAGCTGCCGGACGCGTCAGGCGTAACGACCACCGAAGTGCGATCGGGCGTGAACCAGCGTTTGCCGTCGAAATTCGTGAGGATCATTCCGCGCCAGTGAACATCCTGCGCCCGTGACGCATCGCCCGCCACGCGAATGCGCATCACCACCGCGCTACTTTCCTTCAGTTTGCCGATTTCCCCCAGCGTGACATTGTCCGTGAATCCGGTCATCAGCGTAGGCTGCAGGTTCAGCGCGCTCATGTAACCGGCTGTGAACCGCGGGATGATGAAGAAAATCAGGCCGCCAAGAACGAAGGCGCTCGCCGCCACGAGGACGCTCGTAACGCCAAGCGCGCGATGCAAACTGCGCGCCGCGTCGCTCGCGCGCTCCAGCGAAGGGTATACGGCTCCCTCGGAACTCCGCTGGATTTCGAGCGCCACGAAGCTCGAAACCGCCAGCAGCAGAAAGAACGCCAGCGCCACGAGGAAAATCGTGTTCACGGTCAGGATGGCTGAAGCAAGCATCGACGCAAAAGCAAGAAGCGCCAGAAAAACTTGATCGCGCAATGTCCGTGCCGAATACAGCCGCAAAAGGGCCGCGAAAATCAGCAGGTGAATCGCAGCCAGCAATCCTGCGTAGAGCATCGGATTGGGTGCATCCGAGGCGATCAGCCGCGAAACCACCCAAAGATCCACGGGGAAAAAAAGAAAGTAACCGAGGACGAGAGCCGTCGCTGCGTGCTGTGGAATCTCCGGCCCGCGGCCTCGCCACAATCGGATGCCTTTATAAGCGAGCACAACCGGTGTGACAATCGAAGCCACGAGATCGAGTTTCCCTGTAGCCACCAGCGCGAGCAGGCCCGTTGTGGCCATCAGGTAAAGCGAAACTTCGAAGTAGCGCTGAATGATAGGCAGCGGTTCAGACGCAAACGGACGAGCGGTTGTGGCGGCGCTGGCCATTTCGCAATTTTAACATTGGCGCTCAGCGGGGAAGCGAAGAGCGCTGGCAGAAGGCGCGAACCCGTTACGTCTCGAGCGCCGCGATGGCCGCGTGCGCGATTTTGCGCGTCGCATTGGAGACCGGCAACTGTGCGAGATTCCGAAGAGGCAGGATTCGGCACGCGGGAGCTTCGGGCAGATCCTGCACGCGCGCGAGGAACGGAAGCAGCGCGATTTTGCGATACGTAACCGTGTGGGCAGCAGCAGGCAATTCGACAAAGGCTTGCTTCCCTAGGCCGAGCGACGCGCGCAAATGGCGCGCCAATTCGCGCATCGCATCATCCGAGCCGTTGACTTCAGCGGCGGGGAATTGCCACAAGCGTGAAAAAAAAACCGAATCGTGCGCGCCGGGAGTTTTCGTCAGCAAAGTGCGCCCGCGGGGATCGACCAGAACGGCAGCGGCAATTCGCACATTTGCCGCGCCACGCTTCTGCCGCACAGCGGGAATCTCGCCGGTAATGCCGAGCGCGTGCGCTTCGCAGTAGCGCGCCATCGGACAAGCCGCGCAATTGGGTGAGCGAGGCGTGCAAACGGTTTCGCCCAGCTCCATCATGGCTTGATTCCAATCGCCGGCTGATTCTGGTGCCAGAAGATTTTGCGCGGCGGTCGCAAGATTTCGCCATGTCGCCGGCTCTCGCAAATCTCCGCGCACAGCCAAAAGACGCGCAAGAACGCGAGCAACGTTGCCATCGAGCGCGGCGAGCGGAGTGTCGAACGCGATGCTGAGAATTGCGGCCGCCGTATACCCGCCGATGCCAGGGAGGGCGAGAGCGTCTTCCGGCGCCGTGGGAAATTTCCCTTTGTGGTCGCTGGCGATTTTCTTCGCGGCGCGATGCAAATTCCGCGCGCGGCTGTAATAGCCGAGTCCCGCCCAGTATTTGAGGACCTCGCTTTCGCGCGCTTGCACCAGCGCGCGAACATCGGGAAATCGCTCCAGAAACCGTTCGTAATAGGGCAGCACGGCCGCGATGCGCGTCTGCTGCAGCATAATTTCTGCCAGCCAGATGCGATACGGATCGCGCCCGCGCCGCCACGGCAAATCGCGCCGATTCGCGCGATACCACGCGAGAAGATTGCGGCGAAGCGAAGCAATCTGGCGCCGATGCAGCTTCATGCTGGCGGTTTCCATTCCGTCGCATTGTCGCACGGAAAGCACAAACGACAACCGTGGTGCGGAACCCTAATTCTTGCAAAAGTGGACCTCTGGCGTTGACGACAGACATTCGCCGCGCCTACTATGAAATCCACCCTTCATAAGGGGGAGGCCTCATGGCGACACATGGATCAGTGACAGAACTGAACCCGGATCACATCATGCAAGTTGGATTGGGATTTTGGGCGTCCAAGGCGCTCTTGAGCGCCGTAGAACTGGGACTGTTCACCGACCTTGCGCAAGAGCATCTGAATCTGGATTCGCTCACGAAGAAGTTAGCCCTGCACCCGCGTGCGGCACGTGATTTTCTCGATGCTCTCGTGGCGCTTGGATTTCTCGAGAGAAAAAACGGCGTCTACAGCAACACGCCTTCTGCGGATTTTTTCTTGGATCGCAGGAAGCCCTCGTATGTCGGCGGAATCTTGGAGATGGCGAGTCTCCGACTGTATCCATTTTGGAGCGGCTTGACTACCGCTCTGCGAACTGGCGAGCAGCAGAACGAAGCGAAAGGCGGAGGGGCCAGTCTGTTTGTCGCGCTTTATGCGGATCCGGAAAGGCTCAAGGGATTTTTGAAGGCCATGACCGGCATCAGTTCAGGCGCCAATCGAGCGATCGCCCGAAAATTTCCTTGGCAGAATTACAAAACGGCCGCGGACATCGGCACGGCGCAAGGCGACCTAATCGTTCAGGTCGCGCTTGCAAACCCGCACATCTCCGGCGTGGGCTTCGATCTCCCCGAAGTGAAGCCGGTATTCGAGGAATATGTAGCTGCGCAAGGGTTGAAGCAGCGCGTCGCCTTTCAAGCCGGGAGTTTCTTTGAGCATGCGTTGCCCAAGGCTGATGTGCTGATGATGGGCCATATCCTGCACGACTGGAATTTGCAGGAAAAGAGAACGCTGATTCGGAAAGCCTGCGATGTGCTTCCGTCGGGCGGCGCACTGATCGTGTATGACTGCATCATTGACGACGACCGCTGCAAAAATGCCTTCGGTTTGCTGATGAGCTTGAACATGCTCGTCGAGACGCCCGGCGGCTTCGACTACACTGGCGCGGACTGTTGCGCTTGGATGAAGGAAGCCGGGTTCCGCGAGACCCGCGTCGAGCATCTCGTCGGGCCGGATTCGATGGTTGTGGGAATTAAGTGACGAAACCATTCGGGGGACGCCAATGAAACGCCTGTCCATGATTCTTGCCGTAGTTTTCTTATTCGCTCCGCTCGCCGTCGCGCAGGACTGGGCGCAAGCCAAGCTCGAAAAATCGCCGCGCCATCGTGAATGGGTCACGGTCAAGCATGGCGACCGCGCCGTCGAGACGTTCGTCGCTTATCCGCAATCCGCCGCAAAAGCTCCCGTCGTGCTCATTATCCACGAAATTTTTGGCATGACCGACTGGGTGCAGGATCTCGCCGATCAAGTCGCCGCCGCAGGCTACATCGCTGTCGCGCCCGATTTGCTTTCTGGCATGGGCCCAAATGGCGGCCGCAGCACATCTTTCACGCAGAGCCAGGCGATTGAAGCGGTCAGCCATCTGAATCCGGATCAAATCACCGCTGACCTCAACGCTGCCGCCGACTACGCGCTGAAGATTCCTTCGTCGAACGGCAAGCTTTTCGTCGCCGGATTTTGCTGGGGCGGCGGCCAAAGTTTTCGTTTCGCGACGAATCGCTCCGACCTCGCCGCGGCGTTCGTTTTTTATGGTCCTCCGCCCGCGCCGGACGCCATGGCTCGCATTACCTCGCCCGTTTACGGCTTTTATGCTGGCAACGATGCGCGCATCGGCGCGACGATTCCTGGTGCGACCTCCGATATGAAGGCAGCCGGAAAAACGTACGAGCCTGTCACCTACGATGGCGCAGGCCACGGCTTCATGCGCGCCGGCGAAGCGCCCGACGCAACACCCGCGAACGCGAAAGCCCGCGACGACGCCTGGACGCGCTGGAAAAAACTCCTTGCCGAGCACTAAATCTCGGCAAAATGCAATCGGTGTGATTTTGAAGAGTCGTCAGGCATTGAATCGCGACGAGGAGGGTTCTTCTTTTCTCAGTCCCACAGCAAAAGAAGAAAATTAATTGAAGTCGCGTTTGGTGTCAGTCACAACGAATCCACAAAAATAAAATACGACGACGACCACAGTGCCGTCGGTATCGACCCTTGCGGCTGGCTGGTGATGACGATCTTGAATCTGTCTGTTTCCGCCGCGAGCGATTCGAGAAAGGCTGCGCCGGAGCCGCTCGTATTCGGCTTGACGTACGCGAGTGTGCGCAGCACTTGATAGATGATCTCGCCCGCCGACGTCATGGACGTGGCCATCTCCGGCGTGCGGAACTGCATGACCGCGCGCGCTTCGTGGAAATGCCACGCGATGCATGCGGCGAGCGAGACGGCGCGCTCGAAGTGTGAATTTTCCACTGGCGATAATTCTCCCCGCTGTTCGCTGTTTTTCGGTGGCGTAGCCGCCGCAGCGCTGACGCAATTATCCAGCGCAAGCACCAGCCGGCGCTCATCTTCACGCGCGAATTCACGCACTTTCAGCGCGCCGGATTTCGCCGATGCTTTCCAATCCACGAAGCGCACACTGTCCGTCGTCGTGTAATCGCGAATCGAATAAAGATCGTTGCCACGCCCGCGGTGCAGGCTCTCGATTTCACCGCTCAGCAGCGGAAGAATTTCGTAAAACTCGTCGGTTGGCTCGACGCGCGGGTAAACCACCAGCTCCATCGGCGAGTCCACGCGCCGCGTCTTCTCCAGAAAACCGAAAGGAAATTTCGTGCGAATGCCGAAAGAGCTTTGCCGGTAGATGCCGCGCTGTGGAAAAAGCAGTTCTACTTTTTGCGATGCAAATTTTTCGTGAGGAATATAGGGAAAATAAACCGGGCGCTTCAAGATGCCGGCCTGTGCGTCATTGCCCGTGCCAACGACGCGCAGCGAAAGCGAAGGCATCATGGCCTTTTCGTTCGCCACGCTCACCGTGGCAAGGATCGGCTGCTCGGCGAAAACGTGCTCTGGCAAATCGATATCCAGTTCCAGGCCGGTCAGCACAATGCGCGAAAGAATTCCCGAAATCAAAATCCCGGCAAGCAGACACGAAAGAATCATGAAAAGCAGATTATTGCCGGTGTTCACAGCAGCAAGGGCAATGACAAACACCGCAGCCAGATAAATGATCCCCTCGCGCGTCAGCCGATAATCGACTTGATAGAGAAGCCAGCGCAGCCCCGTGCGCCGCGCCATCTTTGGCACGATCGCGATGCCCACCCACGCCGCCAGCGCCAGCGCCAGCACAGCCGACAGTCCCGCGAAAACGCTATGCCCGCTTTCGGCCATCGCCGCGGAATAAAGCGCAAGAAAAAGCGCCAGCGTCAGCGTGCTGATCGCGATGCCGAAGTTGCGCCAGCCGGGCTTATCGCGCTCGCGCCACCAGGTCAGGATTCGTGAAGCAGCCATCAGAGTGGAACGCGTGTGGTTTCGAGAATCTCGGAGAGAATCGCTTCCGTCTGTTCGGATTTTTTGCGTGTCGATGTATAGCGCGAGCTGACCACAACGCGATGCGCGAAAACAGGCAGGATAAGCTTCTTGAAGTCATCTGGGAGGCAATAATCGCGGCCTTCCAGAAATGCGCGCGCCTGCGCCGCGCGATGCAGCAGGATGGCGCCGCGCGGGCTGACGCCCAGGCTCAGCTGTTCAGAGCGCCGCGTGCGCTCGACAATTTCCAGAGCGTAGTCCAGCAAGCTGTCGTCCACGCGAACGCGGTTGACAGCTTCCTGCATGGCGCAGACTTCCGCGGCATCCATGACCGCATGTATATCCTCCAGGGAAGCCGCGCCGCCTCCGTTGCGCAAAATCTCCTTTTCGCTCTCGCGATCAGGATAGCCCATCCGAATGCGCATCAGGAAGCGATCGAGCTGCGATTCCGGCAGCGGATATGTGCCATGATGCTCGATCGGATTCTGCGTCGCGATGACGAGAAACGGCTGCGGCAGAGGATGCGTGTGATTGTCCACGGTCACTTGCGCTTCGTTCATCGCTTCCAGCAGCGCCGATTGCGTTTTCGGCGTCGTGCGGTTGATTTCGTCGGCCAAAACGAAATTCGCGAAGAGCGGTCCCGGCTTGAATTCGAATTCTTCGCGCGCCGGATTGAAAACGCTGATCCCGATGACGTCGCTCGGCAGCATATCCGAAGTGAACTGGACGCGTTGGAAAGAGCAGTGAAACGCGCGCGCCAGTGTGTGCGCCAGCGTGGTCTTGCCCGTGCCAGGAACATCTTCGATGAGCAGATGTCCGCGCGCGAGGAGCGCAATGAGCGCCAGTTGGATGACTTCCTCTTTGCCTTTGATGACCCGCGCGATCGTCTGCCGGAGCTGGCTGATTTGTGAGTTTGTGGTCGTGACCATGGATTGCATTTTTCCCGCGCTTCTGTGCGATAATTATCCCGCCGGGCGATTAGCTCAGTTGGTTAGAGCGTTCCCCTCACACGGGAGAGGTCCAAGGTTCAAGTCCTTGATCGCCCACCATTTCGATCCCAAGATTCTTCGCGGCTCGCGTCGCCTTGGGCGTATGATGACGAGCCGAACTGCCATTTTATCGAAAATTGACGATGACCACGATCTGGCGTTTCCTTAAGGTTTTCACACTAGGCACCTGGCTCGGCGGCATGATCTTCTTCGGATTCGTCGCCGGCGTGCTGTTTTCGCAGCTGAAAAGCCCGGATGAAGCCGGAAACATCGTTGGGATCCTTTTGTGGGGCCTGCACATTTTCGGGATTGTTGCAGCGATCGTCTTCCTGATCGTGTCGCTGGTCGCGGCGCGCTCCTGGCGCGGCCTCGTGCAACCCGCTTCGATACTCGTCGAGTTGATGCTGCTTGTAACGCTCGTTTCGCAAGTGTGGATCATGCCCACGATGGATCATCTCCGCACGCAGATGGGCTCGTACATGAACACGCCCGCGACAAATCCTTTGCGTCAGCAGTTCGATCATTTGCATGTACTTTCGGTGCGTCTCGAAACCGGCGTGCTGATATTGGGAATCATCGCGCTGATTTTCGCCGTCGCTCAGAAGGCTCCTCGTCTGCCGTCCGCAGGCGCCAGCGGCGCGATGTCGATGGAGTCTCCAATCATCAAATAAATCCTCAGGGAGATCTGCGAAATCCTGCCATTTCCGGTTTCGCTGCCGGATATGCGCGCTTCGCAAGAACACGGTAGAATTGAATTGCGATGATTTTTGTAAACAGCATTTCGATGCGCTTCGGCGAGCGAATTCTTTTCGACGAAGTCAGTTGCACCTTCAGCGCGGGCCGCCGTTACGCCGTCACAGGCCCGAACGGCGCTGGCAAATCCACGTTCATGAAAATTCTCACGGGCGAAATCGAGCCGACCGCAGGCTCCGTTTCGCGGCCGAAAAAACTCGGCGTCTTGCGTCAGGATCAATTTGCGTTCGACGAATTTCGCGTCATCGATACGGTCATCATGGGCAACGCGGCGCTCTGGAATGCGCTCCAGGAACGCGATGCGCTCTATGCGAAACCGCATGAGGAAATGACCCACGATGACGGCATGCGTCTCGGCGAGCTCGAAGGAATTATCGGCGAAGAGGGCGGCTACACAGCCGAAGCCGATGCTGCAATTCTGCTCGACGGCCTGGACGTAGAAGCATCGCTGCACGAACGCAAAATGGGCGAGCTGCAAGGCGGGCAAAAGGTCCGCGTGTTGCTCGCGCAGGCGCTCTTCGGCAATCCGCGCGCGCTATTGCTCGATGAGCCCACGAACCATTTGGACCTCGATTCCGTTCATTGGCTGCAGGAATATCTCTGCAACTACGATGGCGTGGTCATTGTCATCTCGCACGACCGTCACTTCCTCAATAGCGTCTGCACGCATACCGCCGATATCGACTACGAAACGATCATCATGTACACCGGCGCGTACGACGACATGGTTCTCGCCAAGACGCAAATTCGCGCGCGCATCGAAGCCGAAAACGCGGTGCGCGAAAAGAAAATCGCACAGCTGAACGAATTCATCGCGCGATTCGCCGCCGGAACGCGTTCCTCGCAAGTGATGTCGCGCAAAAAAGAAGTCGAGCGCCTGCAAGTATCCGAACTCGCCAAATCGAATATTGCGCGTCCCTATATTCGCTTCGACATGAACAAACCATCGGGCCGCCATCCGCTGGAATTCAAGGCCATCCGAAAAACCTATGGCGAGCGAAAAGTAATCCAGAATTTCGGTGCGAGCGTTGCGCGCGGCGAGCGCATCGCGCTCGTCGGCCGCAATGGCGCGGGCAAAACGACATTACTGAAATCTTTGCTTCGCAACGCCCCGGGATTCATCGAGGATTCCGATCGTCATTTCGCGATCGACTACGGCAATGTCACGTGGGGCTACGAAGTCGCCGCCGGTTATTTTGCGCAAGACCACAGCGATTCGATCGTCAAGGGCATGACCGTCATCGAATGGCTGCATCAATTCAATCCTGCGGCGACGCAGACGGAATTGCGCGGCCTGCTCGGGCAAATGCTTTTCAGCGGCGACGACGCGCTGAAAATGACGCAAACGCTTTCCGGCGGCGAATCCGCGCGGCTGATTTTCTGCCGCCTGATGCTGCAGAAGCCGAATTTTCTCGTCCTCGACGAGCCGACCAACCACCTCGACCTCGAATCCATCAACGCGCTGAATATCGCGCTGCAGCGCTACGACGGCACCGTGCTGATGGTCACGCACGATTACGACGTGATCGACGAAGTGGCCACGCGCATCTGGCATTGCGAAGGCAACGGCCACATCGAAGATTTCAAGGGGCCCTACGCCGACTACCTCGCTTACGCCGAGCAGAAGATGTCGCAGGTGCGCGGCTAGACGCGCGCTTGCCGGGCTTGCGCGGAGTTTTCGCCGGCGCTTTCTTGATCTCTCGCGCTTTTTTTCCCGCCAGGTCGACCGCTCGCCACATGTACCACGAAGCCACGGTGCGAAAGGGACGCCAGCGTTCGCCGAATTCAGCGAGTTCGCGCGGTTTGGGAATTTCTTTTTTCCCGTAGGTGAGCGCAAATCCTTTTTGCACGCCGTAATCGTGAATGGGCAGCACGTCGGGCCGGCCGAGGCGAAAAATCAAAAACATTTCCACGGTCCACGCGCCGATGCCGCGCACGGAAACCAGTCGCTCGACGAGTTCCTGATCGGACAATTTTTTCGCGTCTTCGAGCGTGGGCACCACGCCTTCGATGGTTTTCTGCGCCAGATCTTTCACCGCGGCGATCTTCGCGCCGGAAAGTCCCGCCTTGCGCAGCGCCAGCTTGCGCACGCGCAGGATTTCCTCCGGCGTGGGGCAGCGGCCATTCGCGCCGGGCGCTCCTGAGCCTAGAGATTTGACGCGCGCGAAAATCGTCGCGGCGGCTTTGCCGGAGATGCTCTGATACGTGATGGCGCGGAGTAGCGCTTCGTAAGGGCTCTGCGCCTCTTCGATACGCAGCTCGAATTCGACGCTCTTCTCGATGACGCGCGCCAGCCGCCGGTCAGCTTTCGAAAGATGCGCGATGGCTTGTCGGTGATCGAATGGCCACGGGTATGCTGTCGGCCGCGCGGCCGCCGGCGTGGCCGTCTCTGGCGTCGTTGCAGGTATCGGTAGTGTCGTCGTCATGCCATTTTCCTGGTCGTCATTGCCATCGTCTTGGTTGGAGGCTTGGAATCATAGCGCAAATTTGCGCTCGCCGCGGCAGCGACGATTGGCGAGTGGCCAGCGGCGAGTGATCAGTTCCGACCAGCGCCGCAACGCAGCGCCTAACCTTGTCATCCCGCGTGTCCTCAGGAACGAAGGGAACTCGGTCGCGCTCTTCACGAACGGCGGTGAGGGACCCGCTGTTGCCTCTTTGTAGTTCGACGCTGCGGGTGGCCCATCCTTCGCCGCTGTTGTGGGATGCCGGTGAGGCCTTCCCGCTGTGGCGTAGAATTATGGGCTGAAAGTCGCCACTAAGGTATTGCATTTTGTTTGAGTTGCCGTATCCGCTCGTCGCTGCACGACTTGCCTCCACCTGTGCTAAATCTGCTCGCCTGTACAGTAGTTTTCAAGCACCCCGTGAACTACCCTTGCGGCAATGGCTTCCATCGCACCGGCGCTGGTAAGAGACCTGTTCTGCGACCACTGCGGGCAGGAATTCGAGCCTAAGCACCGGGTGTGCGCAAGCTGCGGGAAGGCGCCCACGCGCCAGTGGTTCCAGCTGATGAGCTTGGTGACGCTCTTCGCCGCAGTGGCGTGCAATTCCGCGGTGGGGTGGTTCGTGCTGCCGAAGCTCGAGTCCGCGCGCCATGCCCGGAGGATCTTCCACGCGTGGCTGTGGGTGGACCACAAAGCGGCCATCTACGGATGGATTCCGATCATCGGCGGGTTGCTCGCGTGGGATTACTTCATTTGGCGGCGCGCCAAGCTCAGAGGGACTCGCCCGAAAATCAAGCGCTGGATGACACGAAAGCTGCTGATGTTTGTGTTCGCGGCGGCGGCGACTCCGCTCATTCCGTGGTGGGTGCCCGCAGGGCAGGCGCCGGACCAGTTGCTGTCGCTGATCGGCAGATACCCGGGCCTGCCACCAACGCTGGCGTGGGCGGCTGCCGTGGTCGTTCTGATATCGCTCTGCGGAAACCGTCACACGCGCGATTCACTGCTGGGGAATGGGAAAGTACTGAGCCTCGTCAGCCTGGGCGCGCTCGTGGCCGTGCTGTCGGTCACGGTGGTGGGCTGGTCGCTGACCTACTGAACGCGAACGATCGCGCAACGGTCGAGAATTTTTCGCGCGCCTTTTGCGAAGACGGCGAAGGATGGACCACCCGCGCGAGGTTTTCCGCTTGACAATCGGTTAACTCTATGGTACACAGCGTATAGCAGTCTGGATGGTCTAGGCTGCGAGAAATTTGTTAGAAAGGGTGCAAGGCCACGGCGACGTGGCCTTTTCGCTTTTTATGCGCTTTCAGAAATCTAATCGAGTTTCTATGGGAAATTAGAACACGATGCAACTCAAACAAAACAAAGCATCGGAGGCATTTCTAATCGAGTTTTTTCGCCATTATTTTTCGACTTCTGTCCGTTTTCAGACGCTCGCTTCGAAGCGCCAGGCAACGGCGGCGACTATGCTATTCTCGTTCGCCTATGCAGACAGGGATCATTGGGCTGCCGGAGACGGGAAAGACGAGTTTGTTCCGCATTTTGACCGGCGCGCACGTGGAGACGAAGGCGCAGCCGGGCCAGACGCACGTGGGAATCGCGCGCGTCCCGGACCCGCGGCTGATTCGGCTCGCGGAGCTTTTCAAGCCGAAGAAAATCACGTATGCGACGGTGGAATACGTCGACATCGGCGGATTGCAAAAGGATCGCGCGAAAGATTCGGCGTCGCTGGTGCCGTTGCGCGAGGCCGATGCGCTGATGAACGTCGTGCGGCTGTTCGAAAATGCCTCGATGCCGCATCCGGCGGGCTCGCTCGACGCGGTGCGCGATATCGAAAGCGTCGAAATCGAGCTGATGCTGAACGATCTCGAGCAGGCCAGCAAGCGGCTCGAGCGCGTCGAAAAGGATTTGAAGAAAAAACGCGACCCCCAGGCGGAAGCGGAAAAAAGCGTGCTGGAGCGCTGCGTGAAAGCACTCGAAGCGGAAACGCCGCTGCGCGAATTGGACTTCAAGCCCGACGAGCAGAAGTTGATGAACGGATTTATGTTCGTATCGCGCAAACCGATGCTGTTTGCGTTGAACCTCGGAGACGAAGAAGCTGGCGACATGCAGGCAGCAGTCGCGCGGCATAATCTTTCGAAGCTCGCGGGGAAGGCGCGGACGGCGGTGGTTCCGTTCTGCGGCAAAGTGGAATCTGAACTGGTGGATTTGAATGAAGCTGAACAAAAAGAACTGATGAGCGCCTACGGATTGGCCGAGCCGGGGCGCGACAGGATTTTGCGCGCGACGTATGAGTTGCTGGGCTTGATTTCGTTTCTCACCGCTGGCGAGCCAGAATGCCGCGCGTGGACGATTCCGCGCGGGACAAGCGCGGCGAAAGCCGCCGGCGCGATTCATAGCGACATCGAACAGCATTTTATCAAGGCGGAAGTTGTGCGCTGGGAGCATTTGGTCGCTGCGGGAAGCTGGGCAGCGGCGAAAGAAAAAGCGCAGGTGCGGCTCGAAGGAAAAGATTACGTGGTGGAGGACGGCGACGTTATCCTTTTCCGCCATTCCGGCTGACGCGCCGCTTGCCGCAACGGCAGGCGGGATTGCGCTGGCGCTCGGCCTCGGAATTTTGGCCGGACTCGCGGACCTTGCCGGCGGATTTTTCATCATTCACCGCGAATGGTCGCGCGAGTACTTGAAATATTTCATCGCGCTCGGCGCTGGATTCATGCTGGCGGTCGCGCTGCTCGATATGATTCCCGAATCGCTGCGGCTGGCGTCGGTGCAGCCTTTTTCGATTGCGCCGCGAGCGGTGGGCGTTTCGACGGAGTGGGGCGAAGTTCTGCTGCTGGTTCTCGCGGGATATCTGCTCGTGCATTTTTTCGAGCACACGCTCGCGCCGCATTTTCATTTCGGCGAAGAAACGCACGTCGAAAAAATGGCCGCTTCACACGTTGGGTACACGGCCGTGCTGGGGCTGGCGATTCACACGTTTTTCGACGGCGTGGCGATTTCTTCGGGATTGCTTGTTTCGCGGTCGCTGGGCATTCTGATTTTTTTCGCGATTTTTCTGCACAAGCTGCCGGAGGGATTCACGGTCGCGTCGGTGATGATGGCGAGCGGGCAAGGGAAGCGCGCGGCGTTTCTTTCGTCGGCGGTTTTGGGCGCGGCGACGATCGTGGGAGTTGGGCTGATGTTGCTGTGGCGGTCGCATGAGGGAATCGCGCTGCCGCTTTCCGCGGGCGTGGCGCTTTATGTGGCCGCGTCGGATTTGATGCCGGAGGTGAATCACGAACCGGGGCCGCGATGGGCGCTACTGGTATTCCTAGGAGTGGCGGTGATGCTGGGGCTTGAGTTCCTCTTCCGCGCGTGAAGCCATTGCCGTAAGTTGCTTGTTTTAAATCTTTTACGGTGCGTTTGGCGAGGCATGGCTGCCTCTCTGAGCACGGGCGCCGTCCTGCAACTTTATGGCATAGCTGGTGTTAGATAGAATGTGGAGGCTATGGCCAGGTCCGACGTCCAACTGATGCTGGACGTTAAAGCCGGGGACGAAATGTCCTTCGAGCTGTTGTTGCACAAGTATCGGACGCCGCTGGTCAATTTCCTCTGCCGCATGGTGAAAGATCAGGCCGCGGCGGAAGACCTTGCGCAAGAAGTTTTCCTCCGCGTCTATCGCGCGCGCAAGGAATATTCACCGAGCGCGAAATTCACCACATGGCTTTTCCGTATTGCGACGAATCTGGCATTGAACGCGATTCGCGACGGGCGGTACCGGCAGATGACGATCTCGATTGACGCTGCGGCCGACGAAGATGATGCGCCGATGGAAGTGGCGGCGAAGGAGATACGCGCCGACGACAAGCTCATCGAGCGCGAGCGCAACCAAATGATCCGTGGCGCGATTCTTTCACTGCCGGAAAAGCAACGAGTGGCTGTTGTGCTGCATAAGTATCACGATATGGATTACGCAGAGATTGGAAAAGTTTTGGGATGCTCGGAAAGCGCTTTGAAGTCGCTGCTTTTCCGGGCTTACGAAACCTTGCGAATACAATTGGCATTGCTTGTGGCAAGGCCGGCGACCCAGCCAGCCGGGGAGGGAAAGTAGATATGAGTTGCGAAAAAATTTCGAATGCATTGGTTGCTTATCTGGATGACCGCGCCAGCGCGCAGGAGCGCACCGCCGTAGAGGCGCATTTGAAGATGTGCACCGCGTGCCGCGAGCGTACGGAGGAATTCCGGCGGCTGTGGAATGTGATGGCGGAAGTGCCTGCGGTCGAGCCATCGCTGGGATTTGATGCGCGGTTGAGAGAAAAAATCGCTGCGGAGCCGCGGCCGAGACTATGGGCATGGCTATCGCCATCGCCGAGGTTTGCCGCAGCGATGGTTTTGCTCGTGGCATTGTCCATTTGGATTTCCAGGCGGCCGATGCCAGTCACAAATCCTTCGAATGCCGCGAATAGCGAAGAACAATTCCGGATGATCAAGGATCTGGGCGTGCTGGAAAATTACGACGTCATCAGCAATTTCGATGCGCTTTCGGATCTGCCGACTCTTCAGCAGACGAGCGAGCCCGAGCAGCCGAAGCAAGATAACGATCCAGGTTCGAGCAACGGAGCAAGCTGAAATTGAAGCGGGCATAGATGCGTAGATTGTTCCAATTCGGGGCAGCTTTTGCGATGTTCTGCATCGCCGCGTCGCTGGCTCTGGCTTTGCCCGCGCAAAGGCGATTTGCCGCGCCTCGCGCTCAGAATCCGCGGCCGCGCGTGATGGCACAGCGCCGCGCGATGCATCAGCAACAACAAAAGGCGCAGAAACAGCAGAAGCAGATTCAGAAGCAGGAAAACAAACCCGGCGTCCGTGGCGCGCTCGGATTGCCCACGAAATGGGATGAGAGGCTGCGGCAAATGTCGCCGGAAGAGCAAGAGCGTTTCATGCGTAATAATGCGAAATTCCAGAGCCTGCCACCGCAGCAGCAGGAGCGAATCCGGCACCGGATGCAGGCCTGGAATCAGTTGACGCCGCAACAGCAGGATGCGATGCGCAACCGGGCGCAAATCTTCAACCGCCTCTCACCCGAAGAGCGCCAGGAAGTGGTGAGTGATTTGGCGCCGCGCTGGAAAAATCTGCCGCCCGGCCGCAAGGAGCTTCTGAGCGGACGGCTTCGCGTGCTGCGCGGGATGACGCCGCAACAACGCGAGCAGGCCTTGCAGGACCCGCAATTCATGCGCGGGCTGGATGCCAACGAGCAGGATCTGCTGCGAAAAGTCAGCAATCTGCGGCTGGGACCCGGGCCCGGACCGGGGGCAGGGCAATAGTCATTCCATTTGTGCGCCAGCCTATCCCCTCTGGCTCATTTCATTAATCGTTAGAACACATTTCTGCGTTTGCAAGGAAGAGCGCGTCTAGGACTTGGGACCGCTCTTCGGACTGCACACTATATGTAGTGCTTTTGCCGAGCGCCATCCGTCGAAATTTTTGGCGCCGCGGCGAAACTATTTTTGTTTTACCGCGCGATTCCGCTTGACAAGGAAAGGCGCGTGACTACAATGTGCGCACTGAGTGGGAGAAAGTGGTAGGAAGTGGTTGGAGCGGAATGGGGACGGAGCTCACAGCGGTCGCGCTCAACAAGGTCTGGAATGCTGCGGGGAAGCCATCTAGCGACAGTCGACGAGAAGGGACGGGTGAAGGTGCCCGCCGATTTTCTCGGCGAACTGCGCCGCTACGGCAAGCAGTTCTACGTGACCAGCGAGAACGGCGACTACGCGCGCATCTATCCCATGAAAGTGTGGAACGAGATCGAAAAGAAGCTGGCGAAACTTTCGTCGCACAATCCGACCAAGCAAAAATTTCTGGCGCGAACAAACTACTATGGACAAGTGGTCGAGCTTGACGGGCAGGATCGCGTATTGATCCCGCCAGTGCTCCGGGAATCGGCGCAGATGAAGGGCGAAGTCAGCGTGAGCGGACAATTAACGTATCTGGAAGTTTGGAACCATGCCCGTTACCAGGAGCAGATGAAGAACAACCCGATCACGGCCGAAGACGCCAAGGTGCTGGACGAGCTGGGCATCTAGGTTTTGAGTGTGCTGCACACGCCGGTGATGACCGAGGCCATCGTGAGGTGGCTGCGGATCAAGCCGGAGGGGACTTACGTCGATGCGACGCTTGGGACGGGCGGACACGCATTGGCGATTGTAAGAGGGCTGACGTCGGGGCGGCTAGTGGGCTTGGATCGCGACCCGCAGGCCATCGAAATTGCGCGGGAACGGCTCCGGGAATTTGGGCAGCGGGTGATTCTGGTGCAAACGGATTTTTCGAAGATCGGCGAAGTCGCGCGGGACTTGCGGCTGCCTGCGCTCGATGGCGTTGTCGCCGATCTGGGCGTTTCAAGTCTGGAGCTGGATACTCCGGAGCGCGGCTTTTCTTTCCGCTGGGGCGGGCCGCTGGATATGCGCATGAATCCGGAGCATCCGCTGGTAGCCGACGAAATTGTGAACCATTGGCCGGAAGAGGATCTGGCCAACGTGCTCTATCGCTTCGGGGAAGAGCACGACTCACGCAAGATCGCCAGGGCCATTTTGAGAGCGCGGCCGATCCGCGACACGGAACACCTGGCAACGGTTGTGGCAGGGGCCCGAAAAGCAAGGGGAAGGCAGAGACTGCATCCCGCGACAAAAACGTTTCTGGCGCTGCGGATAGCGGTGAATCGAGAGTTGGAGGAACTCGGGCAGTTTCTTTCTAGGACCCCTGCCACATTAGCTCCCGGAGCGAGATGGGCGATATTGAGTTACCACTCGCTCGAAGACCGCATGGTCAAGCGCGGCTTTCAAGAGCTCGCGCGGGCCGGCGGTTATGCGATTCTGACGAAGAAGGTCATCCAGCCGGACGAAGCCGAAATCAGAAAAAATCCCAGGGCGCGGAGCGCGAAGCTGCGAGTAATCGAAAAGCAAGAGGCCCCGCTGGATGAAGACGAGAGGCGAGCATCATGACGGAATTCTATACTTCCAAGCGCATCGACAATTCACGCCTGTCGCGGCAGGCGGCGCCGCGCCGCTGGCGGGAATACGCAAAGCGAATGACGTGGGGCGCGGTGCTGGCGTCGTGCGCTCTGCTCTATACCTGGCAGCACTTCCAGGACATTCAGTTGCGCTATCAACTCGAAGATTTGCAGGCGCGCCACGCACAGGCCGTGGAGCTGAATCAGCAGCTTCATCTGCAGGCCGCGTTGCTGACGTCGCCGATGCGCATCGATACGATTGCCCGGCAGCAACTGGGCATGACCGTTTCCGTCCCGGCGCAGTACGTTCCGGCCGACGCCACGCGCGACGGCTATTTCGCGCAAGCGCGCGTGCCTTCGCAGTCCGCGCAACCGTGAGCTGCGGCGGCAGCGCCTTGCGCTGTTATTCGAGGCTTCGAGCAACCCGCGCGGAATTGGCTAGGGTAGCGGATAGCCGCGTTGCGGGATGAACAGCTCTCAAGAATCAGGCCGGAGCCCATGGCACAAAGCAGTTCCCGTCTCCGCTTACTCATAGTTTTCGGCATCGGTGTGGTCTGGATGGCGGCGATTCTCGCCCGCGTCAGCTACCTTCAATTATTCCGTTATCGCGAATATCTCGAGCGCGCCAATCGCCAGCAGGAGCGCATCATCGAGATCAGTCCGATGCGCGGCGCGCTCTACGACCGCAACGGCCGCGAGCTGGCCATGAGCATTCCGGTGGATTCGTGCTTCGCGGATCCGGCGGAAATCTCCGATCCAGACATGGTTGCACACCTGCTCTCGCACATTCTGGGGACGCCGGCGTCGGAGATTCAGGAAAAGCTGGCGGAATCCCGCTCGTTCGTCTGGATTGCGCGGAAAATTCCGCCGGAGCAAACGGCGCGAATCGAAGCGCTGAATCTTCGCGGGATATATTTTCAGAAAGAAAACAAGCGCTTTTATCCCGAGCGAACGCTGGCGGCATCTTTGCTGGGCTATGTGGACGTGGACGAGCACGGCCTTGGCGGAATCGAGTATTCGCTCGACAAGGAAATTCGCGGAAGACCGAGCCGCATGCTCGTCTTGGCCGATGCGCGCCAGCGATGGTTCGACAATAGCGAAGCGCCGCCGGACAAGGGCGATAACGTCATCCTGACGTTTGACCAAACGATTCAATTTATCGCCGAAAAAGCGCTGGCCGAAGGGATCGCGCGAACGCATGCCAAGGGCGGGTCTGTGGTCATTCAGGATCCGAACACCGGGCAAATTTTGGCGGCGGCGAGCTGGCCGACGTTTGATCCCAACGATGCCGGTTCCTATCCCGCGGCGGACCGCGTCGATCGCGTGGTTTCCGATGCGTATGAGCCTGGCTCGATTTTCAAAACGATTTTATTTTCGGCCGCGATTCAAGAGGGCGTCGTGCAGCCGACGGAATTGGTGGATTGCCAGATGGGCTCGATCGTGATCGCGGGAACGACGATTCACGATCACAAGCCGTATGGCTTGCTGAGCGTCGAACAGGTGCTGATGAATTCGAGCGACGTCGGCTCGATTAAAATCGCCATGCGGCTCGGCGCGCCGAAGTATTATCAATACATTCGGAGCTTTGGCTTTGGTCAGCTCACCGGAATCAATCTCCCCGGAGAAAACCACGGCTTGCTCCGTCCGCTGAACGAGTGGACCACGACATCGGTCGGCTACATCGCCATCGGCCAGGAAATCAGCGTTACGCCGATTCAGATGGTGTCTGCGGAATCGGCCATCGCCAATGGCGGCATTCTTCGCCGGCCGCAGATCGTGCAGCGAGTCTATCGCGGCGACCAGACCATCATGGAAGGCGACCCCGATCCCCGGCGCATAATCAGCGAAAGAACCGCAGCGACTTTGCGCGCGATGATGGAGCAGGTGATTCTAGGGGGGACGGGCAAGGGTTTTGCGCAGCCGCTGGGCTATACGGCCGCGGGAAAAACGGGAACCGCGCAGAAAATCGATCCGGCGACAGGGCGGTATTCGCGGACGGAGTACAACGCCTCTTTCATCGGCTATGCGCCGGTGAATAATCCGGTGGCAACGATTCTTGTGAACCTCGATTCGCCATCTGGCGGACACGAAGGCGGACCGACAGCGGGGCCGATCTTCAAGGAAATCGCCGAACAGGTGCTCGCGTACTTGAACGTGCCGCACGACATGGCGGAGCCGCCGGCGCTGGAAAAAGCGTCATTGCGCGAGGCGGAGCGCGGCTCCTCGATGAACCTCGACTTTACGCCGAAAAAACCGCGCGAGGCAGCGCAAGAGCCCGTTGAGGAAGCCGTCAGCGTGCCGGAATCTTCGACCGTCGCGATTGCCGAAGGGCAGACGATCACGATTCCACGCCTGACGGGCAAAGATGTCCGCAGCGTCATCGAGATGTGTTCCAAGATCGGGCTCATGCCAGTTCTGGTTGGCGATGGGATTGCAGTGGATCAAAGTCCGGACGCGGGGACGAAAGTCTTGCCGGGCGCGAAGGTGACCGTGCATTTCGGACGCAACGGTGACGCAACAGCGAATTCTCCCGGACGCGGCAACTGAGAAGTTTATTGCCGCTCCGAGCCAGACACGAGGAATGGAGCGAATTTTGGGGCCAAGAACGGATGGGGCAATCATCGAACTTGCGACTGGGGCTGAATCGGGGATGAAGCTAGCGGAATTGCTTTCTGGTGCGGAAATCGCGCGGGCAGATGACGCGCCGGGTGTCGAAATTCGTTCGCTGGCGTACGACAGCCGGAAGGTGACGCCTGGAGCGCTTTTTTTTGCCCTGCGCGGCGAAAAAGAGGACGGCAACAAATACATTCCCGATGCGCTCAAGTGCCGCGCCGTGGCCATTGCCAGCGAAAGCGTTCGCGTCGCAGGCGTCGCGAAAAATATTCCCTGGGTGCAAATTTTGCCCGGCGCGCAGCGCCGCGTGCTGGCGACAGCCGGTGCGAATTTCTACGGCCATCCGGCAAAGGAGCTGCAACTTGTGGGCGTGACGGGCACGAATGGCAAGACCACGACCACGTATCTGATTGATTCGATCCTGCGCGCCTCCGGGAAAAAGACCGGCCTCATCGGCACGATTGGTTACCGCACGCCGCGCGGCAGCCGCGAAGCGATCAATACGACGCCGGAATCGCTCGACGTGCAGCAAACGTTTGCCGAGGTGCGCGACGCCGGCGGTTCAGCCATTGTGATGGAGACGAGTTCGCATGCTCTGGCAATGGACCGATTGTGGGGATGCCACTTTGCGGCGGGCGTCTTCACGAATCTGACGCGCGATCATTTGGATTATCACAAGAGCTTCGAAGAATATTTCGCGGCCAAGCGCCGCCTTTTTGCGGGAACGGGCGCGGGACGCGCTGATGTCGCCGTTCTCAACACGGATGATCCTTACGGCCATCCGCTTGAGGGGTTGGCCGGGCGAACATTCACCTATGGGTTGAAAAACGGCGCGCAAATCACGACAAAGAAATACGCGCTCGCATTTTCCGGCCTGGAATTCACGGCGCAGACGCCCGTGGGCAAAATCGAAGTGCAATCCAAGCTTGTCGGCAAAATCAACGTCTACAACATTCTCGCCGCAATCGGCGCAGGTATTGCGCTCGACGTGATGAGTCCGGCGATTGAGCGCGGCATTCACGAACTAGAAAGTGTTCCTGGCCGTTTCGAGCGTATCGCCGAAGGGCAGCCGTTCCTCGTCATTGTCGATTACGCACACACGGACGACGCACTGCGCAATTTGATTTTGACCGCGCGTGAGCTCGCCGCCGGAGGACGCATCATCACCGTTTTCGGCGCAGGAGGCGACCGCGATCGCACCAAGCGTCCGCTGATGGGGGAAGCCTCGGGAACGCTGAGCGATGTGACCGTGCTGACGAGCGACAATCCTCGGAGCGAAGATCCGCTGCGTATCGTCAACGATGTCGCCGTCGGGTTGCAGAAAGCCGGCGGAAAATATCGCATCGAGCCGGACCGCGAACGCGCCATCGAATTGGCGCTCGACGAAGCGCGCGCCGGAGATATCGTCTTGCTCGCGGGCAAAGGGCACGAGACATATCAAGTGCTGAAGGATGGCCCGATCGATTTTGACGATCGCGAAGTGGCGCGTCGGAAATTGCGCGAGCGCGGGTACAGCCAGGCAAAGGGCAAAGGCTAGTGTTACCAGCACACGCAATCAGCGTGATTTGGCGCGCGGTTTGCTTGGGTACACGATGAGTTTGGAAGTAGCGGTTCAATTTCAGAGTGGCTTGGAAGAGTGACGCCCAGCCCTGTGGAGAAACGATGCGGTGGACGTTGGCAGAAGTGGCGGACGCTCTTGGTGTCGCAGCGCCCTCCGGCGCCGATTCCGTGGCCCGGCTGGCCGGCGTGTCGATTGATTCCCGCACTGTCAAGCCTGGAGAATTGTTTGTCGCCATACGCGGACCGCGTCACGACGGACACAGTTTCGTGGCTGCGGCGCTGGCCCAGGGAGCTATTGCCGGCGTTGTGGCGCGCAACCGGCTGGGCGAATTCTCCGAAGAAATTCGCGCCAGGCTCCTCACTGTCGATGACACACTGCGCGCATTGCAGGAATTGGCCCGGCGATACTGCGACGCCTGGCGCGCGGCGAAACCGGGGCGGCGCATGGCTGCGATTACCGGCTCCGCGGGCAAGACGACAACCAAAGAAATTCTTGCGGCACTTCTGGCCGCGCGGTGGCGCGTTTTGAAATCGGAAGGGAATCTCAACAACGAATACGGCTTGCCGCTCACGCTTTTCCGATTGGGGGATGAGCACGATGCCGCTGTCGTTGAGCTCGGCATGTCGCATCGTGGCGAGTTGGCGCGGCTGGCAGAAATCGCCCAGCCGGAAGTTGGCGTGGTGACGAACGTCGCGCCCGTGCATCTGGAATTTTTTTCTTCCGTGGACGAAATCGCGCTCGCGAAGCGCGAGCTCATCGAAGGTCTCGGCGGCGCGGAGCCTGTGGCTGTGCTCAATGCCGACGACCCGCGCGTTTCACGATTCGCCGAAGGATTTCGCGGACGCGTGCTGCGCTATGGCTTTTCGGAATCGGCAGAGTTTCGCGCGGAAAATATCGAAGACCTCGGCGTCGAAGGCTCGGCATTCGATTACGAAAGCCCGGAGGAATTGGGGCGGCTGCGGTTGCCTCTCGCCGGCCGGCATAATGTTTTGAATGCGCTTGCGGCGTTGGCTGCGGCGAGCGAATGGGGAGTCAGCATCGCGGACGCGAAAGAAGTGCTGCCAGCGCTGCGGCCTGCTTCGATGCGCGGCGAATTTTTGAAATTTGCCTCCGGCTTCCTGGTGATCAACGACTGCTATAACTCGAATCCCGTCGCGTTGGAGCGCATGATTGACGTGCTGAGCACCACGCCGGGCTATCGCCGAAAAATTCTAGTCGCCGGCGAAATGCGCGAACTGGGCCCGGCTTCGCCCGATTTGCACCGCGCTGCCGGCGAGCATGCTGCGCAACGGGAAAGCCTCGACTGGATTTTCGGCGTCGCAGGCGATGCCGAGCAGATTGTTCGTGGCGCCACCGCCGCCGGACATCCTGCAGCCCAGGCAAAATTCTTCGCATCCGCGGAAGAAGCTGCGAAATTCCTTTTGAGCTTTGTCGCGCCAGGCGATCTGCTGCTCATCAAAGGTTCGCGCGGCGTGCATATGGAAGTGGTCGCCGTGGCTCTGCGCGAAAAATTCCCGCTGGCGGAATCTGCGCGCGAAGAAACATCAGCCACAAACGCGAGGCGCGACTGAGATGCTTTACTACATCTTCGTCACCGTGCTTCGCCCGCACTTCAGCCCGCTGAACGTGTTCCGTTACATTACCGTGCGCACGGCGCTCGCGAGCTTGACGGCGCTGTTCTTGACTCTCGTTTTCGGCCCGTGGACCATCCGCCATCTGCGCCAGCTACAGATCGGTCAGTACATTCGCGCAGAGGGACCCGAGCGGCATCAGTCGAAGGCCGGCACGCCGACGATGGGCGGAGTTCTGATTGTCGCCGCGATTATTATTCCCACGCTGCTTTGGGCTGACCTGCACAGCCCCTATGCACTGCTCGCGATGGGCGCCACGCTGGCCTTTGCCACGATTGGTTTCATTGACGATTACAACAAGGTCGTTCGCAAGCGCAATCTTGGGCTGACCGGAAAAACGAAATTTTTCTATCAGGTGCTGACGTGCATCGGGGTCGGAGCCGTTCTGCTTTCATTGCAGCAGCGCGGCGCGTATTCCACTGAGCTCAGCGTGCCGTTTTTGAAGGAACTGCATCCGGACCTTGTTGTGCGCTCTTTGCTCGTCCATTCCTATATCTGGCCGCTGGCTTTCGTGCCATTCGTCATTTTTCTCATTTTCGTGATCGTAGGTTCGTCGAACGCGGTGAATTTGACGGACGGCCTTGACGGGCTGGCGATCGGCTGCGTGGTTGTCGCGGCAAGTGCGCTGACGATTCTGACGTACCTGAGCAGCCACGCACGCTTCGCGGAATATCTCGAGATTCAGAAAATCCCGCAGGTAGGCGAACTGACGATTTTCTGCGGTTCGGTGGTCGGCGCGTCGCTTGGCTTCCTGTGGTACAACGCGCATCCGGCGGAGATGTTCATGGGCGACGTAGGTTCGCTGGCGCTCGGCGGCGTGATTGGCGTCACGGCTGTAATCATCAAGCAGGAAATTTTGCTGCTCTTCATCGGCGGAATTTTTGTGCTCGAGGCGGTTTCGGTGATTCTTCAAGTGGCTTCGTTCCGGCTGCGCGGCAAGCGCATCTTCCGCATGGCGCCTCTGCACCATCATTTCGAGCTGATGGGCTGGAGCGAATCGAAAATCATCGTGCGATTCTGGATCGCGGCGCTGGTATTTGCGCTGTTTTCGCTGACGACGCTGAAGCTGAGGTGATGGAATGCGGCAGGGCGTAACTCTCGATGGCAAGCGCGTGCTCGTGGTTGGCGTTGCACGCACCGGACTCGTCGCGTCGCTTTTCTGCGCCGCCTACGGAGCGCACGTCACCGCGACGGACGAAAAGCCGGAAGCGGAATTGAAGGAAGTCGCGGAAAAACTGCGCGCTGCGGGCGTCGCGCTGGAATTGGGCGGCCATCGCCCAGAGACTTTCTTGAATCAGGACCTGATTATCGTCAGCCCAGGCGTGCCGGCGAAATCGCCGCCGCTTGAGCTTGCGCGAAATCGCGGCATTCCTGTGTGGAGTGAGATCGAACTGGCGTGGCGGCTGCTGCGCGGGAAGCTCGTGGCTATCACCGGCTCGAACGGCAAGACGACCACGACGGCGCTTGTCGCGCACATCCTGCAGTCGGCGAAAATTCCTGTACTCGTGGGCGGAAACATCGGCACGCCTTTGCTGGCAAAGGTCGAAGCCTCAAGCGATTCGACCGTAACCGTCGCCGAGGTCAGCAGTTTTCAGCTCGAATTGATCGAAGCCTTCCGCCCGGATATCGGCGTGCTGCTGAATCTGACGCCGGATCACATCGATCGTCACGGTTCGTTTGAAGAATACGCGCGCGCGAAACAGCGCATTTTCGAAAACATGATCGACCGCGACATAGCCGTCTTGAATGCGGATGATCTCGAAGTCGCGCGGCGCGGGCCGGCTCATGGGCATGTTTACTGGTTCAGCCGCCAGAAGCGCCTCGCGGCAGGCGCATTTCTGCGCGGCGAGGAAATTATTTTCCGCCGCGAAGGCTCCGAAGACGTGATCGCGCGCCGCGGCGACATTCCGCTTCGCGGCGAACACAATCTCGAAAACGTCCTGGCCGCGGTTTCCGCCTCGATTCTTGCCGGCGCGCCCGTTGACAGTATCGCGCCGGCCGTCAGGGCTTTTCCTGGCGTCGAACACCGCCTGGAATTCGTGCAGGAGATTCGCGGCGTCGCGTTTTACAACGATTCGAAAGCCACAAATGTTGACGCAGCGCTCAAAGCGATCGAGGCGTTTCCCGGCCCGCTCTTTGTGATTTTAGGCGGAAAGGATAAAGGCGCGCCGTATGCTCCTCTGCGCGAGCCGTTGAAGCAGAAAGCAAAACTAGCGCTGATCGTCGGCGCGGCGGCGGACAAAATCGCAGCAGAGCTCGAAGGCGCCGTGCCAATCGAGCGCGCCGGAACCATCGAACGTGCGGTCACGCTGGCGCTCGAAGCTGCCGGGCCGGGCGACACCGTGCTGCTCGCGCCGGCGTGCGCCAGCTTCGATCAATTTGAGAATTTCGAGCAGCGCGGCAAGGCGTTCAAGGAAATCGTCGCGCGCATGGCTGTGGAAACGAGCAGCGCGAGTTCGGTGAAGAAAGGATAACGCATGCCGCGAAGCTTACAGCCAGACAAGAAACTCTTCGGCATCACGCTCGCGCTGTGCTTCCTCGGCGTCGTGATGGTCTTCAGCGCTTCAGCCGTGACCGCGAAGCAGCTCTATGGCAATGGCTACGTGTTTCTCATTCGCCAGCTTCTTTGGCTGGTTGTCGGCCTGTTTGGAATGATCCGCCTGATGCATTTCGACTATCGCAAGTTGCGCCAGCCGCGCGTGATTTATCCGAGTCTTGCCGCGGTATTGCTGATGCTGATCGGCGTCCTGTTTCTCGACCGCACGCACGCGACGCATCGCTGGATGCACGCCGGGCCGGTCAGTTTGCAGCCATCGGAGTTCGCCAAGCTCGTCGTGATTCTCTACCTCGCGTGGTTTTTGGAACTGCGTATGCAGCCAGGAAGTTTCGGCATCAACAATCTGAAGCACACGCTGCTGCCCGCTCTCGGCCCTATCCTTTTCATGCTCGTCCTCATCCTGCGCGAGCCGGACATGGGTACGTCCTGCATGATTTTTTTGATCGCGCTGGTGATGCTCTGCGAAGCGGGCGTTTCGATGAAATACGTGGGCGGAGTGGCGCTGGCGTCAATTCCCGCCGTAGTTTTTCTCATCGTCCATGCGCAATACCGCTATGAGCGCGTCTTGGCATTTTTTTCGCCGGGCTCGGACCCGCAGGGCCGCGGCTTCCAGTTGATGCAGTCGCTGATCGCCGTCGGATCAGGAGGATTGACGGGCGTCGGACTGATGGAGAGCAAACAGAAGCTGTTCTACTTGCCCGAAGCGCACACCGATTTTATTTACGCCGTTTTGTGCGAAGAGCTCGGCTACATTGGCGCGGTCGCCGTGCTCGTGCTTTTTGGTTTCTACGCCTGGCGCGGGTTTCGCGCGGCGTATCGCGCGCCGGATGCGTTCGGCCGCCTGCTCGCGCTGGGGATTACAACGCTCGTTGTCGGCCAGGCGCTTGTGAATCTGAGTGTCGTGCTCGGGCTGATGCCGACGAAAGGGATTCCGCTGCCGTTCATCAGCTACGGCGGTTCGAGTTTGCTCGTGATGCTGCTGGCAACCGGCGTGCTCTTGAATATCAGCCAGCACGCTGAAGCGCCGTGAGCCAGAGCGACGCGCCGTCCATGAAGCTGCTGATTGCGGGAGGTGGGACGGGCGGGCACGTTTTTCCGGCGATCGCCGTCGCGCTGGAGTGGCTTCGGCGAGGCGAAGAGAAAATGGCAGCGGGCGGCGCGAAGAGAGCTGTCGCGATTGTTGGCACGCAAAATGGTCTCGAAGCGCGGCTCGTTCCGGAAGCGGGTCTCCCGCTCGAAACGATTCGCGTCGCCGGTTTGAAAGGTATCGGAGGAATGAAGTTCGTGCGCAACGTTACCATGCTCGGCGCAGGCCTTTGGGATTCCGCCGCGATTCTGCGGCGTCACCGCTTTGCCGCCGCGTTTGGCGTAGGCGGCTACGCCTCCGGTCCGATGATGCTCCTCGCTGCGCTTCGCGGCGTTCCCACCGTACTTTTCGAGCCGAATCTCGAGCCGGGCTTTACCAATCGCGTTCTCGCGCGCTTTTCAAAACGCATCGCCACGGGATTTGAGGAAACCGCGCGGCGATTCGGCGCGAAAGCCAACGTCACCGGCAATCCCGTGCGCGCGGAGTTCTTCAAGGCTCGGCCCCGCGAGCACCGCGCTCCGTTCACGCTGCTGATCACCGGCGGCAGCCGCGGCGCGCAGCCCATCAATCGCGCCGTCCTTGCTGCCCTGGACACGCTGGCTGCGAAAAAAAGTCAGCTTTTCATCGTGCATCAGACTGGCGAACGTGACTATAATGCCGTGCGGGAAGCGTATGCTCAGCGCGAGTTCACTGCGGAGGTCAGCCCCTTCATCGGGAACATGGCGGAAAGGTTTGCCCAAGCGGACGTGATCGTTTGCCGGTCCGGCGCCATCACCGTCGCGGAAGTTGCCGCCGCCGGACGCGCCGCCATCTTCATCCCCTTCGGCGCCGCCACGGATAGTCACCAGCTCTTCAATGCGCAGGCCATGGAACAGGCCGGGGCCGCGCGCGTGATTCCGCAGGATGAACTGACGCCCCAGCGCCTGAGCAGCGAAATTTTTTCTCTCCTCGACCAGCCCCGGAGAATCCAGGAAATGGAGCAGTGCGCCCGAGCGCTGGCCCGTCCACGTGCCGTTGCGCACATTGTGGACATCATCGAGGAGGTTGCGCGTCCATGAAAATCCCATTCGGAAATTTCCAGCGCATTCATCTGGTCGGCATCGGCGGCAGCGGCATGAGCGGCATCGCCGAGGTTTTGCTGGCTCTCGGTTACGCAGTTTCCGGCTCTGACGTGAAATCCTCGACCATCACCGAGCGTCTCCGCAGCTTGGGCGCGAAAATTTTCGAAGATCACGAAGCTTCGCAGGTCCATGGTGCGCAAGTCGTCGTTATTTCTTCCGCAATCCGCGCCGATAATCCCGAAATTCTCGAAGCGCGCAAATTGAAAATTCCCGTAATCCCGCGCGCGGAAATGCTCGCCGAGCTGATGCGCTTGAAATACGGCATCGCCGTTGCCGGCGCGCACGGAAAGACGACCACGACTTCACTGGTGGCTTCCGTGCTTGCCGCCGCGGGCTTCGATCCCACGTTTGTCGTCGGCGGCCGCGTGAACGCCGCGGGCGCGAATGCACGCGTAGGCCAGGGCGATTACATGGTCGTCGAAGCGGATGAAAGCGACCGTTCGTTTCTCCTGCTTGCGCCAGTCGTCGCCGTTGTCACGACAATCGACCGCGAGCATCTCGATCAATATGCTTCGCTCGAGGAGATTCAAGCCGCGTTTCTCGAATTCGTGAATGGCGTCCCGTTTTATGGCGCCGCGATTTTGTGTCTCGACGAGCCTAACGTGCAGGCCATTCTTCCCAGCGTCCGCCGCCCCATCGTTACCTATGGCGTTTCCAAACAGGCGGATCTCGTCATCAGCGACATCGAACTCGCCGGGCTCGAAAGCCATTTTCGCCTGACTTATCATGGCGAAGACCTCGGCATGTTCCTCCTGCCTTCGCCGCCGGGAATTCATAACGTTCGCAATGCCGCTGCCGCTGCCGCTGTGGCTTTGTATCTGAACATTCCCGCGGATCTGATTCGCAGCGGCCTCGGCAAGTTCAGCGGCGTCGGCCGGCGCTTCGAAATCAAGGGAACGTTCGCCGGCGTCACGCTGATTGACGACTATGGCCATCATCCCGCCGAGATTCGCGCCACGCTCGAAGCGGCGCGCGGCTGCGGCTATAAGCGCCTCCTGGTTCTTTTTCAGCCGCACCGCTATACGCGCACAAAGCATCTCTGGGACGATTTCTGCCGCGCGTTCAATCTTGCAGACGTTCTTTTCGTTTCCGAAATTTATGCCGCTGGCGAGCCGCCCATGGAAGGCGTCACGGGTCAGAAACTCGCCGAAGCGATCTCTGCGGCAGGCCACAAGAATGCTGTTTTCACGGGCACGTTGCAAAAAGGCATCGAAGCGCTCTTGCGCGAAGCACGGCCCGGCGACGCTGTGCTTGCCATCGGCGCGGGCAGCGTCAATCGCGCTCTGGATGAACTTTCATTGCTTTTGGGCACGGAAGAGCCGCGCGCGCGCGTTCATCCATGACGCTCGCACGCAGCGTTTTTTATGTGAGGAGATAGAAAGCATTTGGAACGGCTGAAAAAAAACGACGCCGATGCGTATCCGCAGGAAGCGCTGGCCGACGAAGAACCGCGCTATCTGCGCCGCCAGAAACCTGTCGAGATCAAGCGGCGGAAATTCGGCAAAAAGGCTTGGAAGACGTATTTCCGCGTCGCGTTTGTGGTGGTTGCCGTCGCCGCGGCCGCTGGCGCGCTCTTCGCCGCCGGAGATTTTCTGCTGACTTCGCCGGAGATGGCACTGGCCAGCCCGGGGCAGGTCGAGCTCACGGGGAATCATTTTGTGCAGCGAGCAAGCGTTCTAGAGATTTTCTCCGTGGATCGCGGCCGCAGCGTGCTGCGCATTCCGCTGGCCGAACGCCGCGCGGAACTCGAAGCTCTGCCGTGGGTCGAGCGCGCCACGGTTCGCCGCGCCCTGCCGAATCGCATCGAAGTGGACATCACCGAGCGCGCGCCCGTGGCATTCTTGCGCGAGGGGACGAATCTCTCGCTCATCGACGCGCACGGCGTCATTCTCGATCGTCCGCTCGAAGCCGATTTTCATTTTCCTGTCGTCACAGGCATTGATGCCCAAATGCCGCGCGAAGATCGCGCGCGCCGCATGCGCATGATGGAGGATTTCCTGAATCAAGTGCAGCAAGTCCGCCCCGATGCCGGCGATTCGATCAGCGAAATCGACCTCTCGGACGCGGATGATCTCCAGGCGACGGTTGCAGGTCTGCCAGGAATGACCGGAGCGGCGAATTCTTCCGCGGCAACGGACGCCGTCCCGGTTCGCTTCGGCAATTCCGATTTTCGCGACAAATTTCAGGTGCTTTTGAACAATATGGCGCAATGGGAAGCGGCTGCAGGCCGTGTCGCCTCGGTGGATTTGCGGTTTGAAAAAGAAGTCGTCGTGAACCCTGTGAATCCAGCGCCGCCTGCGAATCCCGTGGCGAGGCCCGTGCCAGTCAAGCATGTTGCCGCGCCCGTTCATCACGTGCAGCCGCGGCGAAAGGCAAAAGCAGTCAAGGCGAAACACGGTGCGAAGAATTCTTCGCATGTGAAATCGCGCGAAGCGCACTGATTTTTTTCGGCATCGAGAAGTGCGAATTTAGGAGAGCGGCGGTTTGGGTAAGAAAGATCGTTATCTCGTCGGATTGGACATCGGCAGCGCCAAGACTTGCGCGCTGGTGGGAGAAATTGAAGACGAAGGCGGCGTGAAGTTTGCGGCGCTGGGCGCGGCGGAATCGAAAGGCTGGCGCAAGGGCCAGATTGTGAACTTGGATTTGGCGGTCAGTTCCATCCGGCGCGCGGTAGAGGAAGCGGAAAATATCGTGGGCGTTCCTGTCGAATCGGCGCTGATCGGAATCGCGGGCAGCCATGTGCGTGGCGTAAATAGCCGCGGTGGAATTGCCCTGGGCCAACGGCCGCGCGATATTCATCGCGACGATGTGCGGCGCGCGGTCGAGGCGGCGAAAAACGTCAGCTTGCCGGAAGATCGCGAAGTGCTGCATGTGTTGCCGCAGGAATTTTTCGTCGACGCGCAGGACAATATTCGCGATCCCATCGGCATGGTGGGGCAAAAGCTCGAAGCCAATGTGCACATCGTTACGTCGTCGGCAGCGGCGACGCAGAACGTCGTCACCGCGGTCAACAAAGCCGGCGTGATTGTCAGCGACACTGTGCTTGAGCCGCTTGCTTCGGCGGAATCGTGCCTGACGCAGGACGAACGCGAGCTGGGTTGCTGCCTGTTTGATATCGGTGCAGGGACAACGGAGCTGATCGTTTACTCCGGCGGTGTCGTGCGCCACAGCGCCGCTGTGCCCATCGGCGGCGATCATTTCACGAACGACCTCGCTGTCGGATTGCGCACGCCGATTCCGGAGGCAGAAAGCATCAAGCGCGAGCACGCCTGGGCGTGGCACGAGTTGATGTTGCAGGACACGCCGATTGAAATTGCCAGCGTGGGCGACCGTCCGCCGCGCACCGTGTTTGCCCGCAATTTGTGCGAAATCTGCGAACCGCGCGCGAACGAATTGCTGGCCATGGTGCGCGACGATTTGCGCCGCGCGGGATTTCATTCTCAGATTCCTGCCGGTTTGGTTCTCACGGGTGGCGGCGCGCGCTTGCGCGGTTTGGCGGAGTTCGCCGAAAAACTGTTCAAGCTTCCGGTACGCATAGCGTCGCCGCGCGGCTTGGCCGACATCACCGAAGGAGTTTCTCAGCCCGAGTATTCGGCGGCCGTCGGACTGGTGCTCTATGGCGCGCGCGCGCGAAAACTGGCCGCGCAGCGTTCCAGCGGTTGGACAGAAAAATTGAAAAGCATTTTTGCGGGGAATTAGGAAGGAAAATTTAGGGCGGGGGAAGATAGGGGAGGCTGTATGACGCCAAAGGATGCAGGGCTTCGCGTATCGTTTGCTGAGGAACCACAACAGGGCGCCAAAATCAAAGTCATCGGCGTCGGAGGCGGCGGCTGCAACGCCGTGAACCGCATGATTCGCGCCAAGGTGGAAGGCGTCGAATTCATCGCGGCCAACACGGATTTGCAGGCGCTCAAGCTTTCGCAGGCGCCGCTGAAACTTCAGCTCGGCTCGAAACTCACCAAAGGGCTCGGCGCAGGTGCGAATCCGGAAATGGGGCGCAAAGCCGCGCTCGAAGACACGGACAAAATTCTCGAAGCGCTCGATGGTGCGGACATGGTGTTTGTCACTTCGGGCCTCGGCGGAGGCACGGGCAGCGGAGCCGCGCCGGTTGTCGCGAATCTCGCGAGTGAACTCGGCGCGCTGACGGTCGCCGTCGTCACCAAGCCCTTCGCCTTCGAGGGCAAACGCCGCATGCAGCAGGCCGAGCAATCTCTCGGCGAACTCATCGGCAGCGTGGACACGGTCATCGTGATTCCCAACGAACGCTTGATGGAATGCGTTGAGCACGGCACAAGCTTTTTCGAAGCCTTCCGCATCGCCGACGATATTTTGCGGCAAGCGGTGCAGGGAATCAGTGACATCATCACGATTCCCGGCATCATCAACCGCGATTTCGCCGACGTGAAAACGATCATGTCCGGCCAGGGATATGCGGTGATGGGCACGGCCGTGGCGAATGGCTCGAATCGCGCGATCGATGCGGCGAATCGCGCCATCAACAGCCCGTTGCTCGAAGATAATTGCATTCAAGGCGCGCAGGGAATTCTGATCAACGTCACCGGCTCTTCGTCACTGAGCTTGCACGAAGTTCACGAAGCATCGTCCGTCATACAGAAGGCCGCGCATGAGAATGCGAACATCATTTTCGGCGCGGTGATGGATGAAGCGATGAAAGAATCGGTGAAGATCACGGTGATTGCCGCCGGTTTCCGCGAAGTAGCCAACAAGAGGACGCATACGCGGCCTTCGTATTTGCCGAAAACCTGGAAATCGGAGCGCGCTCCGGAACACACGGACGTCGTCGCACAGGTTGCGCGCAACGTCACCGACGTGATTCAGGAAGTCGCCGCGGACGATCTGGACGTTCCGACGTTTTTGCGCCGTCAGGCGGCCAAAGCGTAGCGCATTCCGGCTCATTTAGCTCCGGGGCGTCTCTGAGACGCCCCGAGTTTTTCCTTCCTTCGAAGTTTCCTCATAAATTTCGAGCAATTGCCGCGCGGTTCGTTCCCAGGAATAGCGGCGAACCTGGTCGTAGCCTCGCTCGATCAAATCCCGGCGCAAGGAATCGTCGGTGAGCACCCGTTGAATTCCCCGGGCGATTTCGAAAACATTTTCCGGATTCACGAGCAGCGCAGCATCGCCGAGAATTTCCGGCAGCGAGGAGACGTTCGATGCAACAACTGGCGCGCCGTGAGCCATAGCTTCAAGCGGCGGGAGGCCAAATCCTTCGTAAAGCGATGGGAAAAGGAATGCCTTGGCGCGGGAATAAAAAACGCGGAGAACGTGCAGGGGGACGAATCCGAGGAAACGAAAATTTTCGCGCAAACGCGAGCGAATCACTGCGCGGCGCAAATCCGCGTGCCGCCCCAGTTCGTCGCCGATGAGAACCAGTTTCAAATCGGCGAACTCCCGCTGGCCGCTCAATTCCGCCTTGGCCACGGCAAACGCTTCGATCAATCGTGCCAGATTTTTCTGCGGTCCCACGCGGCCGGCATAGAGCACATAGGGATAATTCACGGCGAGACGCTCTTGGATGCGGTCGCCGTCCTCGGGCAGCGGCGCAGAAGTGAATTCCTCATCCACTGCGTCATAGAGAACGGAAATTTTTGAATCGGCAATTTCGAAAACACGAGAAATTTCGCGCGCCGTGGATTGCGAAACCGTGATGACGCGGCCGGCTTTGCGCAGCGCGCGCCGCGCAAACCACGGCCGCGCCGCTTGCGCCACCTGCGGGCCGGGGTGCGGGGGATAAATCAGATCCACGAGGTCGTGAACCGTGATGACCATGCGCGCCGGCACGAAAGCGGGCGCGTAGAACCAGGGCATGTGCAGCAAATCGACACTGTGGCGGCGCAGAACGAAAGGCAGGTGCAGATGCGTTTGAAACGAACCAGGATCGGCGAAATATTCGAGAAGCTGGAAATTTCCGGGCAGAGCGCCGAACTGCTCGAAATGCTCGCGGTGGCCGATCAAAAGGTAAGAATTTTTCGAATCGAGCCGCGCCAGCTGGCGGACGATATTGCGGACATACGTGCCTATGCCGTAGTCGCCGACCCGGCGGATGTCCATCGCGATTTTCATGGTGGGCCCGGATCAGGCGCCGCGCGTCGAATGAACGTGCTGCGCTGCGTCGGCTTCGGCAAGGCGGCGCGCATAGAGCGGGAAGCGCGCGGCAAATTTTGCAATTTCGGCGCGCACGCGGCGTTCGGTTTCCGATGGTTGTGCGGGAGCTTTTCCCGCGCCTGGCGCTGCGGCTGCGGGCGCGGCCTGAACTTGCGACAAAACTTCCGCAATCCAGCGAGCGATTTGCTCCATTTCCTTTTCGCGCATGCCGCGCGTGGTGACGGCAGGAGTGCCGACGCGAATGCCGCCGGCCTTCAGCGGCGGAAAAGTGTCGAAAGGAATCGCGTTCTTGTTCACGGTCATGCCGGCGCGTTCGAGAGCGAGTTCGGCGTCGCGGCCAGTCATGCCGCGCGACTGAAGATCGACGAGGAAAAGATGATTGTCGGTGCCGCCGGTGACGATGCGGAATCCGGTTGAAGCAATTCCTGCGGCGAGCGCCTTGGCATTGGCGACGACTTGCTTTTGATAATCGCGGAATTCCGGCTCGGCGGCTTCCTTCAAGCAGACCGCTTTCGCGGCGATGATGTGTTCGAGCGGGCCGCCCTGCAAACCGGGGAACGTGAGCTTGTCGAGTCCCTTGGCGAATTTTTCGCGGCACATCACGAGGCCGCCGCGCGGGCCGCGCAAAGTCTTGTGCGTGGTCGTGGAAACGAAATCGGAATGCGGTACGGGGCTGGGATGAATTCCCGCGGCGACGAGGCCGGCGATATGGGCCATATCGACGAAAAGCAGAGCGTTGACGGCGCGGGCGATTTCGCCGAGGCGAGCGAAATCGATGATGCGCGCATAGGCGCTGGCGCCGGCGACGATCATTTTCGGCTGATGTTCGCGAGCGAGGCGCTCGACTTCGTCGTAATCAATGCGCTCGGTTTCTTTCGTGACGCCGTAGGGAACGAACTTGTATGTGCGGCCGGAAAAATTAAGCGGATGGCCGTGAGTCAGATGGCCGCCGTGCGCGAGATTCATTCCGAGAACCGTGTCGCCCGGCTGGAGCGCGGACATGTAAACCGAAATGTTGGCTTGCGTGCCGGAGTGCGCCTGAACGTTGGCGTGCTCGGCGCCGAAAAGCTGCTTGGCGCGCTCGATAGCGAGGCGCTCGACACGATCGACATTTTCGCAGCCGCCGTAATAGCGCTTGCCCGGGTAGCCTTCGGCGTATTTGTTGCTGAAGACGGAGCCCATCGCTTCCATCACGGCTTCGGAGATGAAATTTTCCGAAGCGATTAGCTCGAGGCCGGTGGCCTGGCGGCGGACTTCGTCGCGGAGAGCATTGGCGACTTCCGGATCCACTTCGGCGAGCGGCCGGGACATGCGGTCGAGTTCGGTGAGGCTTTGCTTGGCGGCGTCGGGTGTCATGTTCGGATTCTCAAGCGCGCGGCCATTGTAGCCGAGGGAGAGGGGCAATTCAATTCGCGGCGGATGGCGAGAGGCGCGGAGAATACGGAGGCTGGAGGCTTGAAGCTAGAGGCTGGAGCGCTTGCGCCCGCCGCGGCGGGCAGGCGCAAAGCGGCCCAAAGAGGAAAAAGGCGCTGCATTGCAGACGCAAATTTGTCCCGATTAGACGGGTATGCGGGTCTTTGTTTTCTATGAGTTACGGCGGTTTCTAATAATTTCGTGTCCCGATTAGAAATTGGCCCGGAAGGTGGGGTGGGATTTGGGAGCTGCATTCGCGGGCCCGTTTGTTGCGGTACCGACTGCACGATGCTGACCTCTTTCCATTATCTCATATGTGTAAAGGATGGGGCAGGAGCCTAGAACTTTCTGCGATTCGATTCGGGCCGGCCACCTTGCATTGCTGGGACAGAGGTGGGCGGGGTTTTTCTCGGTTTCTTGAGTAGCCTGTCTGCGCGGGTGTCAATCGATTTACCGAGCATTGCTTTCGCTTCGACAAGCTCCTTGCGCATTGCTTTCCGATCGTCGCCAATATCTCCTGCTGGCAGGTGTCGTTTCATAAGAGTTTTCCCTGACCAAATTCTACCATGGCCAAGGGTTTCAATAGAGAGACTCCAAAAACATCAAGGTTAAAGCGAGATTGGGGTCCCGCCAGATAGACCAAAGACTTGACAATCGGAGCGGGGACGGCCATCTTTATTGGCTTTCCCTTTCACGGGCTTTTCGACTGTAGGGAGGGCTGAAGAGGCGCGAGTGAAGGTTCGAGTTTGCTTCCACGACAAATGCTTCGACGGCGCGGCGTCGGCGGCGATTTTTTCGCGGTTCTATCGCGAGCGCATCCATGCGGACGCGCAATTCTGCTATACGGGGATGACGCACAAGGCTTCGCAGCCGTTTGAGACGGATATTTTCGACGGCGACGAAAACGCCATCGTGGATTTCAAGTACTCGAGCTCGCCGAAGCTGACGTGGTGGTTCGATCATCACCAGAGCGCGTTTCTGAGCCCGGAGGACGCGAAGCATTTCCGCGAAGAGCATTCGCCCAGGAAGTTCTACGATCCGACGTACAAATCGTGCACGAAATTTCTGGCGACGGTTGCGAGCGAAAAATTCGGATTTGACGCGAAGCCTCTGGCGGAATTGATTCGATGGGGAGACATCATCGATGGAGCGCAATTCGAGTCGCCGGAAGCGGCGGTGGGGCTGCGCGAGCCGGCGATGCAGCTCGCGCTGGTGATTGAAGCGGCGCCGGAGGAAAATTTGGTGCCGAAACTGATTCCGGAGCTGACGAAGCGTTCGCTTGCGGAGATGGTGGCTCTGCCGATGGTGGCGAAGTATCTGGGGCCGCTGCTGGAGCGGCATCGGAAGTCGATCGGGATTATGAAGGAGCGAGCCGAGGCGAGAGACGGCGTGATTTATTTCGACGTGAGCGATCTGGATCTGGAGGGCTACAACAAATTCATTCCGTATTTTTTGTATCCGCAGATGCTGTACACGGTGGGAGTGAGCGCGTCGGCGACGAGGACGAAAGTGTCGGTGGGGACGAATCCGTGGAAAGAGGCTTCGGCGGAAGTGAATTTGGCGTCGCTGTGCGAAAAATACGGCGGCGGAGGACACGCGCGCGTCGCGGCGATTTCGCTCGGGCCGGGCGATTTGGCGCGGGCGCGACAAGTGGCGGGAGAGATTGCGGAGACACTGCGGAAAAAGACAGTGGCAAGTGGGTAGTGACGAGTGGCTGGCAAAGGCGAAGCTCGCCTTCGGATGAGGATTGGAAATTGTTGTCGCTCTGCACGTTATTGTGCCGCAGCAGCCAGCGGCGAATCCGTGATAGAATTTTGAATCTGAAGTTGCATTGCGCGCGGCGTTCTGCCGCGCGTTTTCTGTGGGCCGCTAGCTCAATTGGCAGAGCAGCTGACTCTTAATCAGCGGGTTCCAGGTTCGAGTCCTGGGCGGCTCACCACTTTCCGACGAAAAATTTAGTGCTGCTAAGGCTGCGTGCGAGCGCCGCATGAGCCGCGGAAAACGCGGCGCGGCGGGATTGCGCTAAGAGAGAGCTTCGAGCAATTTGTCGATGCCCAAATCGCGCGGCTTGACGATGCGAAGATCCAAGCCGTTGCGCTCTTGCAATTCTCGCAAGTGCAACAGCGCGCCTTCGAAATGCAAAGCGTCGGTGACCACGTTGCCGCCCGTGCGTGGAATTCCCAAACCGTTTACGACTAAATTTTCCCCTGCGCTCGTATTGGGAACGAAACAGATCTCGGAAGGCTTGGCGTTGATGAGAGCGGCGAACTCGGCTTTTATGTCTACATCTTCGGTGTGCTTTGAAACTACGTCGATCTTCGAGCGAAGTTCAGAGTAGTCGCGCAATGCCCTCGCCGAAGCGAGCGGCATCGGATGGGCGAAAGCGCTGCTGAGATGCGTGAGGCCTTCGGGAATTGCAAAATCTTTCTTGCAGCGAAGAGAAGGCGACCTCGACGGCAAGTCTTCAAAAGCTGCGCTGCGGATCGCGGTGAGCGCGGCAAGTCGACTGATGCCTGCCAGAAATTCGCGTCGTTCCGTATCCATCAATCATTCTCCTCGATTGCGCCAACTGCGCTCCGAATTCGCGCCGTATTCTGCCGGGTTCCATGAATTGGGATGCAGAAAAGGCGCAAAAAGAATTCGGAATTGCAAAACACCGATCGTCGCATCTTATCAAGAAGTAGAGGTTACTGCTCGGTATAATAAGCACTCTATCGAAGTTGCTGTCTTCTATAAGATATCTCCATAGCCTGCACGCAGTGTCAACAAATCTCTCAGTCCAGGAGGGTATATGAATTTCAGGAAGACGTGTCTGTTGATGCTGTCAGCTTGTGTCATTTGCGTATTCGGGCCCAGTTTGCAACGGTCTGTCGTTTTATCTCCCGCAAAAATCCTGAAAGCCGATGGCGGATCGCCAATGCCACCACCGTCTAAGAGCGCAGCTTCGCTGTTGAAGTCGCAGAACCCCGTTCTGATGGCGGATGGTGGATTGCCGATGCCGCCACCGCCAAAGAACGCAGCTTCATTCCTGACTTCGCGAGGTTTGGTTCTGATGGCGGATGGTGGATTGCCGATGCCACCACCGCCAAAGAACGCAGCTTCATTCCTGACTTCGCGAGGTCCGGTTCTGATGGCTGATGGCGGATTGCCGATGCCGCCACCGCCCTCATTGCAGTCTGTGCCAGTCAATTCTTGAGATCAAGTTTTGATGGGGCCGGGTTCGGGAAGTTGGGGAAGGCAATGCCTTTTACAATGTTTTAGGCAAGAAACTAATCATTGAAACGGGGGAGTGTCGATCGTCTCCCCCGTTCCTTCTTGTGCTACCATTCCGCGTACACACAAACAGGCAAATTATGATAGGCCAACTGATTTGGTGGGGCTGCATTTCACTGGAGCTGGTGCTCCTTCTTCGTTCCGTCCCACGCTTAGTTAGCAGGTTCCCCATATTCTATTGCTATATCGCTTGTGTCCTCCTAAGGGATTTGACGGCAATCCCTATTTACAAGAATTTGCCTGGAACCTATGCGGCGTTTTACTGGTCCACAGCTTTTCTGACGGCAATTGTTGGTTATGGCGTGATTCTGGAGATTTACGGGCGGACACTGGAGAAGTTTTCCGGCGTGGCACGTTTCATGCGGATTGTTCTAGTAGGAGTGTTGCTGGCGGTCATTGGGAGGGCTCTGCTGCAGCTTTTTGGCAATTCTCCGAGTCTGCTGGCGTCGTCTGCCGCTCTGCTGGAACAAGACTTGCGAATATTGCAAGCCGTATTCCTGGCGGCGCTCCTGGGCATATTTACTTTTTATCGTATTCCCATTGGTAAGAATCTTCGTGGTATAATAGCTGGCTATACACTATACATAGGAGTTAGAATCATCGAGCTTACGATTTATACGCGGTTTCGGAAGGCCGAAGGGATTTTTATAAGCAAACTTGAGCCGGTCAGTTATTTGATTTGTCTGGGGATTTGGACAACGGCTCTTTGGTCACGAAGTGCAGAGCCAAACGTAGAGATGGCATCCAACATCGAGCGCGACTACGAGCAACTTGCGGGGTTGACCAAGAGTAAGCTTATACGCGCGCGCGCATATCTGACGAGGACAGTTCGGTCATGACCCAGATTCTATTTTCGATTGCCATCGGTTTGCTGCTTTTGGCGCTTTTGTTTGTATGGGTTTTTCGAGAGCGCGCATCTGAATCTGGTACCGCGCTGGAACAGACGGATGGCACGAGGCCCTCGGGCCAAGAATTGCCACCGCCAGACTTGATCGAAAGAATTCTCGATCCTGGCGATCTTGAGTTCGTCAGTAAAGAATCGGCGGCGGAAACCGTGAAGTTGCTGGAGCGCGAGCGGCGGGCGCTGGCTGTCGCCTGGCTGCACCAGACGCGGCGGCAAGTGGGGCAAGTGATGAGCCGTCACGTTGTCGCTGTGCGGCACAGTCGCAACCTCCGTCCAGGGCTTGAAATCCGACTTGCCCTCCATTACGCCAGTTTCGTGATGGGTTATAAGCTCACACTTGTTCTGTTTTATGTACGAGGGCCATTCCAGGTGCGGCCGGCCGTGAATTATGTGACGGGCATTGTGGCGCGATTCTACGGAGTATCAGACAGGTTGCTCGACGCGCAGCTTGCGGCGGAAAGAGGCGCGCCTTTGGACGGCGCGGTGAGCTAAAGCCGAGATTGATTCGCGGTGAAATAGATGACCCTTGAAGCTGCCATATCGGATTTGAAAAGGCGCACCCTGCCGCGGCTGCCGGGCGATGTCGCGCGGCTGATTTACCTGGCGGCAACGAGGGACTATAACACCGGCAGATATTACCACGAGGGACTGGCGCGAGTTTTTACGGAAGAAATCGCCGGCCGGGCCCTTCAGGAGTGTCACAACGAGGTTTTCCAGGATTTGACGCGGGCGTCAATCCAGGAGTTGCTGCGCGAAGTTGAGTTGTATGTAAGTTCCGGTTGCGCGGCAACGGATCAGTTCGTTGAATTTTGGGAAAAGATCGAACCCTACAGGGTTGCCATTCCGCTGGCTTCGGATTCTGTTTCCGCGCAGTTGTTCAATTCAAATGTCAAGATCGTCTTGGCAATCTTGCGGCACCGTGCGACGTATCCTCAAAGTAATTCACCAGCCGCATCGCTACACCCGTAACTCTTCCCACGATTTCCGCGTCCTCCGGCCAGGCATACTGCTGAGTTGTACACGGTGAAAGAGGATGCGGCACAAGAGTGAGCCTTCCTTCACTCAGCTCGCACCAAGAGCATGCGTAGGTTTCGCGGAGTTCAACGAAATAAATCGGCCGGTCGAGCTCCGTTCTCCAGGGACCCGGCTGGATTTCGCTTTGCTCGCCATCAATCTGAACGAATGAACCGGGACGGAGCAAGGGATAGAGCATGAAATCCTTCAGGCCGATATAGCCATACAGGTTGTGGCGGAGGTCGAGACTCTGAATGATTGGCACGGGCACCTCGCCCCAGACTTCGACCATGCGAGACAAGAGGCTGCTTCGCTCAATATTGAAGCCGCGGTCGAAGCGCACCGGGAAGGTGACCGGCTGAGATTCGTCGGCGACCTCGAGCTTGGCAAGGTGGGTTCTTTCCAGAGGCATGGAGAACTGATAGCGAAGAATTTTTGTCAGATCGACGCCGAAAAGAGAAAGGAGTTCGTGGAAAGTGGTGCGATAAATGATGCTGAGGCTGAAAAGTTTATGGATGCTGGGGACCGAGTCCGTGTTCTCGATTTGCGTGAGCCAGCCATTGGAGATTTGAAAGTCTTCGTTTCCTTCATCTTGTGCGATCCTGCGGCTCAAATCTTCCACGTCACGCGTGGAAATTCCAAGACCATTGCGAAGATTCTTCAGCCGCTCGCCAGCACGCATGGGCACACCCGCTCGAGAGAAGTCGAATTTCACTGCAAGAGTCAAATCCCTGCTTACAAAACAAAGCGAGCCGCGATCAGTTCGATACGGCCCGACGCATCCTAGCCAGAACATCAGCCATTTTGAAAGAAGCCCAAACGACCCCGTTTCCAGCGAGCAAGTCTACTACGACAGACGCGGCCGTGTGGCAAAAATTAAGTTTTCCGGCTTTTATCAAGTGCGCAAAGACATCGCAACGAGGTGAAGGGTCCGCTGGATATTTCTTGAACGAGGATGAACCGGCGATGGATGCAGGAGAGCAGCAAACTTTCTTTCCATCGGGCGAGTCATCTGGCTGGCGTCGTCCCTACCAGTTCGTATTGCCAAATGCGCTTACGCCGCAGAGTTCCGGTCAATCTGGCCGGCTGTCGCCAGCGTCGATGATCTCCGACGTGGAATGAGTTTCTGCGCCGGCATGGCTCTGCAACAATCGCGCGCAGCGATTCCAGCGGAGAATCGAATCATCGTTCCCTTTGGGACGAATCTTCTCGGCTTCCTCGAAGCATCGCATGGCCTCTTCCAAGAGCACGCGCACGGTATGCGGCAGGCGGCCCGCGCGAAGCTGGACTTTAGCGCGACGCTCATGCAGCAGGCCGAGATAGTAATAGCGCTCATAAGGATCCGTCAGCCGCTCAAAGATGTTTTGAACTTCGGAGTAGCGGTCCGTCGAGGCGCCGGTGAACTGGTCGGTAATCGATAATCCCAGAGTTCGCAGCGCAAGCTGATGGTGCGGTTCGATAACGAGGATGTCGTGGCAGATGGACTCCGCTTCTTCGGGCTCATTCAGGTAACGATATAGCTCGGACTTGGCTATGGCTTCGGGGATTCCAGCCTTGGATATAGCTTTGAGGGTGGGGCTCATACCACCTCCTTATGTCCTTGTGCTTTCCCCAGGTTTCCTAATTTTACGCACGATCCAGAATAGCGGATCGTAGTATTGGTCCACGATTCGTTCTTTTAAGGGAATGATGGCGTTGTCCGTGATGTGAATGCTTTCGGGACAGACTTCCGTGCAGCATTTTGTAATGTTGCAGAGCCCAAGGCCGAGCTGTTCCTTGAGCAATTTTGTGCGCGAAAGTCCATCGAGCGGATGCATCTCCAGCCCCGCTACGCGAACAAAGAATCTTGGCCCGCCGTATTCCGCGTGCTTGCCGTGGTCACGCAGGACGTGGCAAACGTTCTGGCACAAGAAACATTCGATGCACTTGCGGAATTCCTGCGGGCGATCCACATCTTCCTGAAGCATTTTCCATTGCACTCCGGGCCGGGGGGTAAACGCTGGAATTTTCCTATTCACCTCATAATTCCAGGAAACGTCGGTCACCAAGTCTTTGATCACGGGAAATGCCCGGAGCGGGGAAATCGTGACAGGGCTGTCGAGCGGAAGGGAATCCATGCGCGTCTTGCACGTGAGCCTCGGCCGGCCGTTCACTTCTGCGGAGCATGACCCGCAACGCCCTGCTTTGCAATTCCATCGCACGGCGAGGTCGGGCGCGAGGTGGCCCTGAATATAGTGGAGCGCGTCGAGGACGACCATCCCTGGCGCCAGCGGGACTTTATATTCGACCGGCTTTCCGCTTTCCCGATCGCCACGATATACGGCCAGCACAGCTTCTGCCACGGTCGCCTCCGCTATTGCGCTGCTATTTGTCTTCCGCCAAAATTTGCTTCAATTCTTCTGGCATTTCCGGGACGGGTCTCTGGCGCAACGCCATTCCTGCGCCATCCCAGACAATGATGTTGTTTTTTTTCGCCCATGCCGCATCGTATTCGGGGAAATCGATTCGACTGTGCGCGCCGCGGCTCTCTTTGCGCTCAAGGGCACAGCGAGTTACCGCTTCCGCAATCGTCAGCATGGATTTCAAGTCGCGCGCGAGATGCCATCCCGGATTGAAAAGCCTTGAGCCTTCCACGGAAACATTCGCTGCGTGCTCTTTGAAGCGCTGAATCTCCGCGAGTGCTCGCTTCAAATCCTCTTCATTTCGGAAAATTCCGACCAGGCTTTGCAGTGTATCTTGCAGCTCGCGATGAATTTCATAAGGGCTTGGCCCGCCGGTGTGCGAAAAGGGTGCGAGCATCTCCTGCTCTGCATCTTCTACCTGCTTGGGATCGATCACCGGCGCAGGGGTTTTCTTTGCGTGCGCTGCCGCCGCCAATCCGGCACGACGACCAAACACGAGCAAATCTGAAAGTGAATTTCCGCCGAGACGGTTGGCTCCGTGAAGCCCGGCGGCCGCCTCGCCGGCTGCAAACAAGCCGGGAATCGTGGATTCCGCGGTATCCGCATCCACGCGGATGCCGCCCATGCTGTAGTGGCATGTCGGGCCGACTTCCATCGGCTGCTTCGTGATGTCAACGTCGGCCAGTTCTTTGAACTGGTGATACATTCCCGGCAATTTTCGCTTCACGTACTCGGCCGGCTTATGCGAAATGTCGAGATACGCTCCGCCGTGTTCGGTTCCGCGCCCTTCGCGCACCTCTGTGTAAATTGAACGCGCCACGACATCTCGCGTGGATAGCTCCAATTTTTTCGGGTCGTACTTCTCCATGAAGCGCTCGCCGAGTTTGTTGCGCAAGATGCCGCCTTCGCCGCGCACCGCTTCCGTCACCAAAATGCCTTGAACCCCTGGAGGCCAAACCATTCCTGTCGGGTGGAACTGCACGAACTCCAGGTCCATGAGTTCAGCGCCCGCCTCATACGCGAGCGCCATCCCGTCGCCCGTGTATTCCCACGAATTCGATGTAATCTTCCACGCCTTGCCGACCCCTCCAGTGGCGATCACGACGGACTTCGCTTTGAAGACAACGAATCTTCCCTGCTCGCGCCAGTAGCCAAACGCGCCGGCGATCCGTCCTCCGTCTAATAGCAGGCGCGTGACCGTACACTCCATATAGACGTCGATTCCCAAATGCACGCCACGATCCTGCAGAGTGCGGATGATTTCGAGCCCCGTGCGGTCGCCCACATGGCACAGACGCTTGAACGTGTGACCGCCGAATGCCCGCTGCATGATGTCGCCGGACTCCGTGCGGTCGAATAAAGCGCCCCACTGCTCCAGTTCCCGTACGGCATTGGGAGCTTCTTGCGCATGGAGTTGCGCCATGCGCCAATTGTTCAGCAGCTTGCCGCCGCGCATCGTGTCGCGGAAGTGCGTCTTCCAATTATCCGCAGCATCCACATTGCCCATGGCCGCGGCGATTCCGCCTTCGGCCATCACCGTGTGGGCTTTTCCGAGGAGCGATTTGCAAACCACGCCGACTGAAGCACCCTGATTCAGCGCTTCCACCGCCGCGCGCAGCCCCGCGCCGCCAGCTCCGATGATCAATACATCATGTTCGTGGGTTTCGAATTTTCCCGTCAAAAGAGCCTCAGGTCCCGGATGTTTCCTGCAGCGACAAGCATCACGTACAAATCGGTAAACGCAACCCAAAACAGGCTTGTCCACGCGATGAACATGTGGCGCTCATTGAGGGCAGTAATTTTGCGCCAAATGCCCAGCCGCGTCCCCCCAAATTTCGCACAAGAGAAACAATCGAGGTTCCCGCCGATGAGGTGCCTGCAGGAATGGCAGGAGAGCGTGTAGGTCGTCAGCAGCGTTGCGTTAATGAGGAGAATCAGCGAGCCGACTCCCATTCCGAACTGTCCATTCCAAAGGAACCCTTTTACGGCGTCATGCCAGAGAGATGGCAAATACAGAAATGAAATGTAAAAAAAATAGCGATGGATATTTTGCAGAATCAGGGGAAATTTCGTTTCGCCGCTATAGTTATGCCGAAGTTCGCCCACACCGCACGCAGGCGGGTCGAGGAAGAATCCGCGGTAGTAAGCCTTGCGGTAGTAGTAGCACGTCGCGCGAAACCCCAAGGGCCCTCCTAGAATGAGCACTGCGGGCGATAGCGGCCACCAGTGATGTTCCGGATCGATGAGAGGGGAATAAAAAGGCGAGAGGTACGGACCCCACATGTAGAACTTGCCCTGGAAGGCGCGAAGTGTGGCATAAATCGCAAAAAGCCCCAGGCCAATAAATACAGCTAGAGGCTGAACCCACCACATATCTCGCCTCTCGGTCGGTTCGAGGCGATTCAGGGTCCCTATGCTTTGCAGCTCGGCCAAGCGTCACCGCCTTTTTGCGGCGTCATCTTATGTCTTCGCTGTATTTTAAGTCAACAAACGGAAAGTGGCTATTTGGACATCAGGCATCATCGGTCGGAAAATCGAAGCGCACCAACCCGCGCCGGAATCCTCTCGTTTTTGCCACTCCGTATGCGATGCCAGCGGCCATCCAAATTCCTCCGGCTATTTTTGCCGGCCGTCCGAGGTGCAGCCAAATGAAGAGGCAAATCAAAAATCCTAGAACTGGCGGAAACAGATTGGTCCAAAGCTTTTTTTCTTCGCGAACGTAATAACGCATGAATGCAGCCGCATTTACTCCCATAAAAGCGATCAATGCCCCGAAGTTCAGCATCTCCGCGCCCAATTCGTAGCTCATCAAGAACGCCCCGACGAGCGCGATGGCTCCAACGAGCAGTACATTATTTCGGGGAACGCGATTTTTGGACTCGATCGCGCCAAAGAATTTTCGCGGCAACGCATCACTGCGCCCCATTCCATAGAGCAGCCGCGCTGCGCCAAGATGCGAGCCCATCCCAGAGCCGATATTGGCCACCAGGAGCGTCAGATTCACCAGACCGAAGAGAAAAATGCCGCCGACGCGCCCCGAAACATGAACGAATGCAGTGTCCACATCGGGAAACGGCTGCGATGCCGGCCACACAAGCTGCGCCAGATAAACTTCCACAGATGCCAGCGCCCCCGTGATCACACAGACGAGCACCGTTGCGAGCAGAACGTTCCGCCGCGGGTTCTTTACTTCTTCGGAGAGCGTGGAGATTCCGTCAAAGCCGATGTACGTCAGCACCGCGATCGATGTCCCGCGAAAAAGTGCTGAAGATGAAAATGTGTTTGGGTCATAAAACGGGTGTGTGAAAAACCCAGAGCCTTGATGAGGCAGTCGAAAGATGTAATGAATCGCTTTAAATACGAAAATCATGATCACGATCCCCATTCCTGCGGCGAGAAATGCATTGATCCGCGCGGAGGTTTCCACGCCTCGCAGATTCAGCCAGGTGAAAAGGGCCGCGAAGAAAATCGCCCAGGCGAAATAGGGTACGTGTGCATCAAAATTTTGAGCTGCCTTGCTGCACCAGATGGTGCAGATCAGCGGGTTCAGAATGTAATCCATCACCATGCCCCATCCCGTGATGTATCCCAATGCGGGATGAATCTCGCGGCCGACGTAGGTGAATGCCGAGCCTGCGCTGGGATAGGCGCGCGCCATGCGCCCGTAACTGATCGCCGTAAAAAGCATGGCCACCATGGCGATCAGGATGGCTGTGACGACGTGTCCGCGGGCCGCATCGCTCACCACGCCAAACGACGGCATAGGGGCCACGGGTTGGATGATGATGATTCCGTAAAGGATTAAATCCCAAAGTCCGAGCGTTCGCCGCAGGCCAATTTCAGGCGCACTCGGGAAGGGCGGTTGCGGAGATTCGCCGGGCATCAGCGCGTGGCTTTCGCAGGCTCTGTGCTTTTGCTCGGAGCAGAGGACAGGAAGACTTTAACTGTATCTACATTCCATCCGCTTGCGCGCACTTGCATGCCGCTCTTCAACGTCACCCACGAAGGATAGCGCGCCCTAATCGTTCGTGATTCTCCGGGCATCAATTCCAAATAGTTATCGTCCCAGAAGACCGGCAGGACTTCACGGCCGTCTTTGTCGCTCACCTTGAGGCGAACCTGAAAGGCAAGGTGCGTGCTTGGATTGGTCAGCTGCACCTGCACCGCCGGACCGGAATCAATCGTCTCGCTTTTTGCGCCTACATCGAGTTTGATCTGCGGCAATTGCTCCAGTTCGGTCAGATCCGCGTACGAATAAAGTTCCGTTCGCTCATAGCTGGTCCAAAACCAGTTGAACTCCGCCGGCTTGCTCGAAAGCCAGTAGAAATTGGAGCTCAACAGTTTTTCCGCCGAATCGCGCAGCGTCAACTTTACAAAATAGACCGCTGGCTGAGCGGCCTGCGGGAATTCCGGAATCATGAATATTTTCGTGCTGCTGTCGGAAGCCGCATTGATCGCCGTGCCGCGCGAGAAAATTGGCTTCAAGTTCCAATCGAAGACTTGCGCAGTCACTTTCAGCCCCGGCAACGGCCGGTATAGACTGTTCACGACCACGACGCTGCGATCGTCGTAGGAATATTGAATGTGAACCAGCTCATTCGCTTTTTTTGCGCCGAAATAGCCCCCCGACGGCTGCAAATAATAATCGTAGAGATGCCAGTACAGCGAGGGCCACGCGTTGTTCAACATCCATTGAATTACGCCGGTAGACTCGTACTTGTTGCGTGCGTATGCTTCGAACATCGCGCGTTCGCCTTCGTACGTCATTGCCTGGGCCCTTTTCTCATAATCGTCCAGATTTTTTGGAGCGCCGTACATCTGCTTCATCGCGTCGTCAAATGCCGCCAGATTTTGAAACCGTCCCGAGGCCGCATGAAAACTCCAATATTGATTCGGTGGCCAAATTTCGCTTGCCGGCATCATTTTTCGCAAGCTCTCCTCGACCACGGGAGCCGGCCCAGGGCTGGTCTCTGTATTGAATCCGTAGGCCCCGCCGTTGCTCTTGTCTTCCAGCCAATAGGAGGGAGGGACGTAGTCATATGGGCCGGTCATCTTTGTTCCTGAAACACCGGAGACGACGGTCCGCTTTTCTGATGCGGCAGAAAGCTGCGGATTCGGCCAGCGCTCCGCTTGGAGGACATTTTCGTAAGCACGCTCCACGTCCTCTGGTGGCGCCTCGTCGCTCCCGTTGAGCCACACGAGCAAACTCGCATGTCCTCGCAGACGCATAATCTGGTCGCGCAATTGCGCCGTCGCAATCTCGAGGTCGTGCGGCTTCCATCGGCTCCACTCTTCCCAAATGCTGCAGCAACACCAGCCAGCCATCACGAGGACGCCGCGCTCATCCGCCAAGTCAAAAAAATCTTCCGGCTCGAGCTTTCCCTCCAGACGAATGGTGTTCAGTCCCATTTCACGCACGTAGTCAAATTGCGCTTCCAATCGTTCCTGCGATTCGCGCAACAGCATATCCGGCGCCCAGCCTCCGCCGCGAATCAGGATCTTGCGGCCGTTGATGCGGAAGAGGCGATAGTTTTCTTTGTTTAGCTCGGATGTTATCTCGCGAATTCCAAAGCGGCTCTGCTGTTCATCGGATGCGATTCCGCCGACCACCGCGCGCATCGTCAGCGTGTGCAGCGCTTGCGGCCCGAGCCCATGCGGCCACCAAACCTTCGGATTGGAGATACGCAGCTGCGGAAATTGGTCCGGTGTAAACGTGACCGTACGGTTTTCGCCAGGCCGGAGAGCAACAGCTTGTGCAACATGGATGCCGTCGAATGCCGCTTCTACCTTTGTGCTCACAGTTCTATCGGAGGCATTTGCGACCTCGGCGATTACGCTCAAGTTTGCTTGCTTAAGCGAGGCGTCAGTGAAATGCGTGACAACTTCGGGATATCGAACCGTCACAGCGCCGCTCGTTGTCAAGTACGCCGCGTCCCACAGCCCCATGTCCTTATCCGGCGGCGCAGGGTTCCAATCGACCCAGTTCATCGCCAGGTCGTTCTCGGTCGGGGCAAACGTTTCTACGGCGACTGCGTTTTCTTCGCCTGCGCCTACGAATTTTGTAACATCGAAATCGTAAGTCCGGTACGAGCCAACGACATCGCTGGCATCGGCAACCTTCGACCCATTGATCCAAACATTAGCGCGGTAGTTGATTCCGTCAAAATGCAGCCAGATTCGCTGTTTTCCCAGTTCCTTCGGCAGGCTGAATTCCTTCCGATACCACCAGGAACAGGCGAAAGGACTATCTTTCGGCATCGCCTGTTTCGCAAAAATTGTTCCGATGGGATAGGTTGTGCCGGGAATTTTTCGCAGGTTCATTCCGAAGTAAGGATCGGGATAGGTCTTGTCAGCCACCAGCGCGGCAAGGACGGTTGAAGGCACGGCTGTTTCATGCCAGCCCTTCGGGCGGAATGCCAGGGTCGAAATTTCTTGCCCCGTCGCCTGCAATTTACATGAGGACTGCAATTGCCACGCGTCGCGAAGCGGTATTCGCTGACCTGAATGGCCCGTATCCTGTGCCATCGCACAGAAAGACGCAAAAAGCAGTCCGATTAGAATGATCGGAATCCGCAGGGAAGGATGCACTCTAGCTATCATGCAGTCTGACCGTAATCTATTCCGATTCGAATATCAATCGGCTCGTTCCGATGGTTAAGGCGCCGGCTCATCACTTCTTGCTCGCCGAAGCGGCTATCCGGCTTTGAGGGAAGACGGCTCCGTTGAAGATAATCGTATCGATATGGTCCACAAGCGAAAAATCAGGGCGGATTCAGGTTCAAAACAAGAATATATCCGAAACGGCCGGGCTTGTTGCCGCAAACGCGGCTTGGTGCATACGCAACCACGGCTTCAACGAAAGGCGCCAGATGCCTGATTGCCCGGTGTAGTAGATAGTATGCCCTTCAGGAGCGATGTGCGCGCCCCATGGCAAATCCTTGTTAATAGCATCGCCGAGATCAATGGGCGCACCCCAATGGTCGCCTTCCCTGAAGGCGATGCACAGCCGTCCCAAGCCGCCCTTTACCTTGCCGTAATCGAAAACGATGAACGACTGATCCGGCGCCACTGCGGGATCGTGAGTGGAAACTGCCGGGTCGCCCAGCCCGGTGCGTACGGGCGGCAGGTATTTCCCATCCTGATATCGCGATTTCCAAGTGTGCATCACTTTTGCTTTTTGGTCCCAGAGAAGGAAATACAGGGTCCCATCAGCGGCGATGCTTGGGAAATCGACAAAAGGATCGTCATTGACGACTGGGCCTAGCCACGCAGGCGCTGCCCACTTGCCGCTCTTATACTCCACCTTCCAGATGTTGCTGCCGGGTTGCGTCCTGCCACCGAAGTAATTCTGCACCAGTGGTTTGCTGCCCGGTTTCACTGGACGATCGGAATCGAACAAAAGGTAGGAGCCGTCGGGAGAGATCACCGGATTTTGATCGAACCAGCGTCCAGAGAAAGAGGCAGCATGAGGCTGCGACCAATGTCCGTTAATTTTATGAGAGACCATGACGGTCTTGTGTTGTCCTACGCTGCGGTCAAAAAAAACTGTGTTGCCATCAGGCATAAACGCGAGTGTATCGTCTGTATACGAATGGATGATGCCCCCGAGCAAGACGCGTTTTGGCACCGCAGTGACGCTTTTCGTATCTTTCGCCGATCCAGCCAGCGCAAAACAGCCAGCAAAAAACAGCAGGAAGAGCGAGTACAAGAATGCAAAGCTCTGCTTCATACGTCGATACCTCCTTGCTATCGTCCTATGCCATGCGCTTTGAGCAGCTGCGTCAGATCGACACTCCAGATGAATCTGCCGTTCGGAACGTCCGCACCGGAAGGACCGCGCGAATTCGAGTAATAAAGCGTTTTGCCGCCCGGCGAAAGCCGCGCTTCGATGCCGTGCACGTTGTCGGAGAGCGCGGAGCGAAGATCGATCGGTTCCCCCCAGCCGCTTGCCGTGCGGAACACAATGAACAAATCCGTGGTTTTCGGAGGAGCCGGGGCACGCCCTGAAGAAAAAATCAAATACGAGTCATCGGCAGCGACGGCGGGATCGTATTCTCCGTGCGCTGCATCGCTGAAGGAAGCGAGAACGGGAGTCTCATATTTCCCGTGCCTCATTTGCGATCGATAGATGTGAAATCCACCGTCATTCTCGGCCCGCATAAAATACAGGCTGCCATCAGCGGCAACAGCAGGACTAAAAACCGAGCTATTGGAATTAATCGCCGCGGGAAGCGGTTCAGGTTTTTGCCATCCTTTTTTGGTCAACCTAATTTTCCAGAGATTGCCGCCGCTCCCCGGAAAAACCTTTCCGTTATAGTGTCCATCGAGCACGCTTCCATTCGGCGTCGTCGGACGATTCGACGCGAAGATCAGATATTTCCCGCTTGGGGCAAACGCCGGTTCAAGATCGCGATATTGGCCAGAAAACGTGGCGGTTTTTGGAGTGGACCATTGGCCGCCGGTTCGCTGCGAAAACACGATCGAGACGTTTGGTCCGCCAGAAGACTGAAAGAAGTAAACCGCATTGCCATCCGGAGTAAACGCAGGGGCGGCGCTGTTCTGCACCGGCGTGGGAATTACGCCCGGAACAAAAATTGATGGATCCGAAATGCCGGAACCCTCTGCGAAGATTGCCCAGCTGCCGAGGACGAGAATCGCTGCCGCCAAAATGCACTTGGCTGCGTATCTTGATTTTTCCCCGTGCGACTTTGAACGAATGTTCTCCCAGCTCATGAATTCTCCTTTTGCAAAGATGACTCACAATCCATCTCAAGTAAGGCGCGGCTTTTTGCAGCGTCACTCGTAGCGCAACGCGACCATTGGATCGACGCGCATCGCCCGCCGCGCGGGGATGTAGCAGGCAAGCAGCGCGACGAGCGCCAACAAGAGCGCGACCGCAGCAAACGTAAGCGGATCGCCTGAATCCACACCATACAAGAAGCTGCGCATCAAACGCGTCGCCGCGAATGCGGCGGCGAGACCGATTGCGATCCCAAAAGCAGCGAGCCGCGCGCCCTGCCCAAGAACCATTTGAAAGACGCTGCCTCGCTGCGCTCCCAGCGCCATGCGAATGCCGATCTCCTGTGTGCGTTGCGTCACGTTGTAGGAAATCACGCCGTACATTCCCACTGCCGCAAGCACCAGCGCGAGGCCCCCGAAGGCTCCCAGCAGCAGCATGGCGAAGCGCGGCACAGTCATCGAATCCTCCACAATGCTGTTCAATGTCCTGAGGTTGGCGATCGGCAGATCGGGGTCTACGGAATGAACCGCAGCAGGCAAACTAGCGGTAAGAGATGCCGGATCTTGCACCGTTCGCACCACAACATTCATTTCCAGCAGCGAGGGCCAGATTTTCTGCGTGTAGGGCACGTACATTTCTGGAGGAGGAGACTCGCGCAGAGATAGGCGTTTCACATCTGCCGCGATTCCAACGATTGTCTCTTCAGGAAATGATAGCGAACGCGGCGCGATCCGTTTGCCGATGGGGTCTTGCCCGGGCCAATACTTTCTGGCTAGCGCTTCGCTGATGACCGAAACGGGCATGGAATTCGCGGTATCCGACTCGAGAAATCCCCGGCCGCGAAGAATCGGCGTCCCCGCCGCTGCAAAATAGCCGGGAGATACCATCGTGTAATTAGCCATGGGAGTTTCCGGTCCATTCGCTCGCGGCCGGTCGGAGAAGCGGATCGCCGTCGACTCAGTTACGCCGTCCATAGGAACAGTTTCCGTCACGCCCGCAGCCTCAACGCCCGGCAACCCCTGAAGATGATGGAGCACTTGCCGGTACACCGAGACAATGTGAGCCTGGTCGGGATACTTCGACGCTGGCAGCGTAAGCTGGAACGTAAGAGCGTGCTCTGTCTGAAATCCGGGATCCACTTTGAGCAGACGGTAGAACGTTCGCGTGAGCAATCCCGTGGCAATCACCAGAACCAGCGCCAGCGCGATTTGCGACACGAGAAGGGAATTGCGCGCGTTCTGCGATGCGCGGCTGGAGCCGGATCGGCGGCCGCCATCCTTGAGCGATTCGACCAAATTTTGGCGCGCCGCGCCGAGGGCTGGAGCCAGGCCAAAAAGGATGCCTGTCAGCAGCGTAACGCCGAGCGCAAAAAGGAAAACACGAATGTCGAGGCTCGCTTCATTGAGCCGCGGGATGCTGGATGGCCCAAAAATCTTCACGAAATAAATCGCCAATTTGGCAAGCAGGATTCCCAGCACGCCTCCCATGCCGGCCAGGACAACGCTTTCCGTCAACAATTGGCGAATCAACCGGGACGCTCGGGCTCCCAGCGCAGCTCGCACGGTCATTTCTCGTTTGCGATTCAAGGAACGCGTCAGCAACAAGCTCGCCACATTCGAGCAAGCGATCAATACGACCACCCCGACAGCAGCGAGAATCAGCAGCAGCGGCTGCCGCGTGTCCCCGGCCACTTGACGTGCCAGCGGCGTTACATTCGACCGAAACCAACCCTGTCCATTTTTCCGATCGCGTTCCAACCGCTTGCCCATCACGTCCATATCCGCCTGTGCCTGTGAGATCGTGACGCCGGGTTTCAATCGCCCGATGACGGCCAGCTCATCCGATTCATTCAGGATCTTTGGGCCCCGATTGAGCGCCAGCGGCACCCACAACTGCACTTGGGGAGCGAACGTGAAACTATCTGGCATTTCATTCGCGCGCGGAAAGGCAAAACCGGGCGGCATCACGCCGATCACCGTATATGCCGCGCCATTCAATTCAATCGCGCGCCCCAAAATGCTTTGATCGCCGCCGAATCTTTCTCGCCACAGGGCGTCGCTCAGAATCACTACGTGTTCGTTGCCCGGGCGATCTTCTTCGTCTGTGAATGTCCGCCCCAGTGCTGGCGAGACGCCAAGGGATGGGAAGAATCCCGCCGAAGCGCGCAGCCCATTGAGTTGCACCGGATCGCCAGAGCCTGTTAAATCAAAGGTGCCGCTGAGGAATGCGCCGAGATCCTCAAAGGTTTTTGTTTCTTGTGCGAAAAACAGAAAATCGACGCGGCCCCACGGATATATGTCGAAGCCGAGATTCAATCCTTTCCGCGGCAGGCGCCACGGAAAAACGATTTGCTCCGCATGCGGGAAGGGAAGTGGTTTGAGAAGGACGGCGTTGACCAGGCTGAAAACCGCGGTGCTCGCTCCAATGCCCAGAGCCAGCGTGAGGACGGCGACGGCCGTAAAGCCCGGCGACTTGCGCAGTGTGCGCAGGCCATAGCGAATATCCTGCAGCAGCGTATCGAAAAAATGTACGCTGGCGGCTTCGCGGCATTCTTCCTTGAATTTCTGATAGCCGCCGAATTCCATTCGCGCGCGCCGCGCCGCTTCGGCGTGGGAAAGTCCCGAGCGTTCGAGGTCCTCTGTGCGATTTTCAAGATGCGAGCGGAGTTCTTCATCCATTTCATCGTCGATGTGCGAGTTGTGCATCACATTCGCCGCAAATGTGCGCAGCACGCCAAGGAGGTTCATACTTCCTCCGGCTGCGCGCCAAGAGCGGACGCAATCGCGGCGACAAGGCGATTCCATCCGTCGGCTTCTTCCCGCAGGCGCTTGCGTCCCGCCGCGGTCAGCTCATAAAACTTGGCCCGCCGGTTGTTTTCCGATGTACCCCAGTTCGCCCTGAGCAATCCCTGATGCACCAGGCGAAACAGAGCCGGATAGAGCGCTCCTTGTTCGATCAGCAGCGCACGCCGCGAAATCTGTTCGATGCGCAAAAGAACGCCATAGCCATGCAACGGTCCGAGCGAGACGGCTTTTAAAATAAGGAGATCGAGCGTCCCGGGAAGAATCTGCGCCTGGCTTTGCGGAGTGGTCATCTGTCCTCCTAAGACAATTAGGAGGCTACGCGAGTCTCTCCTAAGTTGTCAAGGAGAGAGTTAAACTTTTTCGCGGGGCCGCCGCAGGCAATCCCGGCCGGTTTAGCCGGGCTTAGTGCGCCAAATCGCGGCGCCAGTTATTCGTACCGCAGCGCCACCATTGGGTCCACGCGCACCGCTCGCCGCGCGGGGACGTAGCACGCCGCGCCGGACACAGCCGCCAGCAACACGACGACGCCGATGAACGTCAGAGGATCGGCCGTGTTCACGCCGTAAAGCATGCTGGCCATCCAATGCGTGCCCGCCAGCGCCGCGACGATTCCAATCGCGCCGCCGATCAGCGTCAGCCACGCACCCTGCCCCAACACGAGCCGCAAAATATCGCTGCGCTGCCCGCCGAGCGCCATGCGAATTCCAATCTCGCGCGTCCGCCGCGCCACCACATACGCCAGCACGCCGTAAAGCCCCAGAGCCGCCAGCAGCGCGGCCAGCAATGCCATCGAAATCGAAAGAATCGCCACCAGCCGGTCGTTAAACATTTCGTCGCTGATCTGCGCCGTTAGCGTCCTCATGTTGTTGATCGGCAAATTCGCATCCAGCCGCCCGATGGTTGAGCGCAGCGTCGCCGCCATTTGCCCTGGATCGCGCTCTGTGCGCACATAAAACGTCAGCGCGCCGAGCTGCGGTTCCTGCGTATACGGCTGGTACATGAACGGCACTATATTGGCGCGCGGCCCGTCCCATTTGCTGTCCGCCACTACGCCGACAATCTCCATGTCCGGATGAACGCTGCTGCCCCCGCCGCGGGCGATGTGCATTCCCACGGGATTGCGCCCGGCAAAGAAGCGCTTCGCCAGCGTCTGATTGATGATGATTACCTTGTGGCTCGCCGTCGTGTCTGCGTCCGTGAATTCGCGGCCCGCAACCAGCGGAATCCCCATTGTCGAGAAATAATTGGGACTGATATAAGCCCAGAACACATTCGTGTTTTCATCAGGGCCCACCGTGTAGCCTTCGGGCGTGATGTTCGAGCTGTTGTCGTCGTTCGCGAAGATCTGTTGCTCGGAGATGGTCACCGAGCGCACGCCGGGCAGCGCCGCAATTGCCTGCCGTGCCTGCTGTCCAAGGGCCAGCGTTTGCGGCGGTTTATCGCCATTCAAATCCGGCTCTACGGAAAATTGCAGGATGTTATCTGTTCTCACGCCAAGATTGGCGTGCTCCAGGTTCGTCAGCGTCCGCGCCAGCAATCCCGCGCCGGCGAGAAGCACCGCCGTGAGCGCCACTTGCGCGACAATTAGAACTTTCCGCAGGCGAATATTCGTGCGGCCTTCGGAGACGCTCGATCCTTGATCCTTCAGCGTGGTCTGCAGATTCACGCGCGTGGCGCGCAGCGCCGGCGCCAGGCCAAATAGCACGCTGGTCACAATGGTGATTCCCGCGGCGAACCACAGCACGCGCGGATCCAGTTGCGCAGTCAGCCCCGTCATCCCCGCGTCTGATGGAATCGCGCTCACCATTGTATTCAGGCACCACGACGCAAACGCCAGTCCCGCCACTCCGCCCGCCACGCCAATCAGCAGACTCTCCGTGAGCAATTGCTGCAGCAGCCTGGCGCGTCCCGCGCCCAGCGCAAGGCGTATCGCAATTTCCCGCTGCCGCGCTTCTCCGCGCGCCACGAGCAAACTTGCCAGATTTGCGCACGCAATCAGCAGCACCAGCGCAACCATGCCAAGCAGAACCAACAGCGGCTCTTCGGCTCCCGGCTGCACGACCTGTCGGCCGCCCGCGCCGTCTGTCAGCTGCAGCGGCTTCTCCAGAAACTGTTTCGTTCGCGGGCTTTTGTCCGATAGCTTCAGCAGCTTCGCGTCCTCTTCGAGCAGCGGCGCATAAACCGGCTCGAGCGACGCCTGCGCTTGTGCGCGCGAGACCCCGGGCTTCAGCCGGCCGAGAACCGCGACGAAATGATCCGTGCGCTTGCCGAGATCCAGTCCGCTCGTCGGCGCCATCTGGTTCAGCATGGTGATGGGAATGAAAATGTCCGGCAGCGAGCCGAACTGTACGCCGTCGAAGCCCTTGCGCGCCACGCCAACCACGGTTAGCGCCGTTCCATTCACCGTGAGCGGCTTGTCCAGAATTGATGGATCCGCGCCGAACTTTCGCGTCCAGTAGCCGTAACTCAGGACGGCCACGGGATTCGCGCCTGGTTCCGTTTCGTCGTTTGCATCAAAGACGCGCCCCAGTGCCGGTGCCACATCGAGCGTCTGAAAGAAGTTGCCGCTCACCAGTTCGCCGTTTGCGCTCTGCGTCGAGCCGTGACCGGAAACATTCACGTCCACTCCAAAGCATGTGAGCAGGCCGGAAAAAACAGAACTGCGGTCACGCAAATCTTTGTACATCGGGTAGGAGAACGACTGCGCGCCATCGGTCATGTCGCTAGAAGTGCGTCCGGGATTCGGCCCCGGCGACCGCAGCACGACCAGTTGCTGCGGATTGGGCACAGGCAGCATCCGCAACAGCACCTGATCCGTGAACGAGAAAATCGCTGTGTTCGCGCCGATGCCCAGCGCCAGCGTCAGCACCGCAATCGCGGTGAAAGCCGGCGATTTTCCCAGCATTCGCAGTCCGTAGCGTATGTCCTGCCAGAGCGTTTGCATGTCTCCACCCCCAGAACCAACAAGCATACACGCAGATAGCCTTCCCAATTAGACACCGAATAAGCCTTTTGAGATCAGGGTTTATGGTCTGCCTGGCCACAATTGTTCGGCTGGATTGTCCGCTTGCGGGAGGCCCTGTCGCGAAATCGGACAATCACGTTACCCCGTGTTCCGTCGCCGGGCATGGAACCGCCGAACCTTTGCGCGATTGCCGCAAACACGCATATCGCACCATCGCCGGGAATGATTCTTGCTTCGGTCCACAAACAACCATCGGCATTTTTCATCGCTGCACTCGCGAATGCGATTCCGGTCCTGCGACGTCAGCAAATTGGCCGCTGCATCAATGATCGGCCAGAGCAGCTCATTGCTGGTCTCGTCGGATTTGCCATGCTGGCGCGTGAATTGCCTCTTGCCCCAAACGATAGCTTCCGGGACGCATGTTCCTGCCAGAAAACGGTTGAATGTCTCTAGGCACTCTCGCTTGGGGGATTGGCGGACGGCAATCGATCGAAACAGAAAGTACATCGCCTCGCGAAGCTCGATCACACGTTCGAGAATGCGCCCCCTTTCTCCCGCGTCCGTCTTCTGCAGCAGCTTGCGCGCCCGGCGTTCCGCAATCATCCCCGTTTGCACCGCGAATTTCAGGAACGCTTCATAATTCGCCAAAAGATCAGTGAGGCGATCGGGAGCGTAACGATTGTCCAGAGTGTTTACGAAATCGAGAGCCACGTCGCCCGCAACGAGTTGAAATCGCTCTTTCATAAAGCCCCGCCATATTGTAACTGGTGATCCAGCATTTGACAGGTTTCCAGTCAAATCGTACTATGTAACCTGTAAACTTTCATTATACAGGTTAAAGAAAAGGAGATGGAATGGATTCGGTGCCGCTGTGCTCTCTCGACTTTCGTTCGGAAAATCAGTATGGGGAACTCTTGAAGGATGCGGCCTCGCGCGCGAGCCGCTATCTCGAAACAATTCGTGAACGCCATGTAGGTGTGCCTGCCGGCGCGCTCCATAACCTTGCTGCGCTGGGCGGGCCTCTGTCGTCGCACGGAGAAGATCCCCGCTTCCTCCTGAAACTCCTCGACGAAGTCGGCTCCCCGGCCACGGTTGCCAGTGCGGGATCTCGTTTTTTCGGCGGAGTCATCGGAGGCGCGTTGCCTGTGACCGTTGCCGCACATTGGCTTGCCGATGTTTGGGATCAGAATGCCTGTCTCTTCGATCTTTCGCCTGTCTCTGCATATTTGGAGGACGTTGTTCTCGCATGGGTGCTGGAGCTCTTCGGCCTCCCTCCGCGTTCCGGCGGCGCCTTCGTCACTGGCACGCAGATGGCGGATGTGACCGCTCTCGCTGCCGCGCGCTATGCCGCGCTGCTCAAGTCTGGTTGGGACGTCCAAAGCGAAGGCATGTTTGGCGCGCCGCCCGTCACTGTCGTTGTTGGCGAAGAAGTCCACGCGACAATGTGGAAAGCGCTGGCGCTGCTCGGCTTTGGCCGCAGCCGCGTGCTTGTTGTCCCGGCGGACTCTCAAGGCCGCATGTGTCCCTCGGGAATACCCCGGCTGAAACGACCTATGATTATCTGCGTTCAGGCCGGCAACGTGAACACCGGCGCTTGCGATCCGATTGACGAAATCTGCGACATCGCCGGCGCAATGGACGCCTGGGTTCACGTCGATGGCGCTTTCGGCCTCTGGGCCGCCGCCAGTCCCGCGCGCAAGCAACTGGTTGATGGAGTCGCCCGAGCGGACTCTTGGGCCACCGATGCGCACAAGTGGCTCAATGTGCCCCAGGATAGCGGCATCGCCATCGTGCGTCAGCGGGAGGCATTGCGCCATGCCATGTCGATCACTGCGTCTTATTATCCCGATCCTGCCGGCAAGCGCGAACCCATGCAGTGGGGGCCGGAATCCTCGCGCCGCGCCCGCGCGATAGAAATCTGGGCCGCTTTGCGCTCCCTTGGCACAGAGGGCGTCGCGGATTTGATTGAGCGTACTTGCCAGCATGCGGCGAAATTTGCCGAAGGCTTTCGCGCAGCCGGATACGAAGTGCTGAACGATGTCGTGCTGAACCAAGTCCTTGTTTCTTTCGGCGACGGCGAATCCACCGCGCGCATCATCGCTGCCATTCAGGAAGAGGGAACGTGCTGGTGCGGCGGCACGCTTTGGAAAGGGCGCAGAGCTATGCGGATAAGCGTCTCTTCGTGGGCAACCACGGACGCCGACGTGACGTGCAGCTTGCAGGCCATGCTCGCCATTGCGTCAGGCGAATCCAAGAGCAAATCGCAATCGGCCCCTTTGTCCTGAGATACGGCGTGTCGGCATCGCATTTGTTTTTGTAAGGCTCAATCGAAGTGATCGGGCGCTGTGTGTCGCTGTTTCACGCGCCGGAGCACCCTCATTCCTCTCGAAGATCGCCAGTTCTTACAACCACTACACCTTGCATTTCTTTCATAAATTCCCCATGATTTTTCTTGCGCACGCCGCGTGCATCTTTGCAGCGCGCGCGGCCCTGCCGGTAATTGGCAAGCCATGAAGGGAAGTGAAAGTTGAGCGAAAAGTTGAACCAGAAGGCGCCAAGCAGTGCAGGAGGCCAAATCGATACTGTAATTATTAGAAATCTTCGTAACTCACACAAAAGAAAGGGTCGATGCCAATTCTAATCGATAAGAATTGCACACTTTTCATCCTCTGGTCGCACGGCATTCGCCGTCGGCCAACCACTGTGCCGCCGAAGTGGTATTATCCTGCCGCCATGAACATAAAAAGCTGCTTTTCCGCCATCGCGATTCTCATTCTCTCGTTTCTCATAACAACCATAACCGCATCGGCGCAAAGCGAAGCGTCGCACACCGGCTTTGAACACGCATACGCACCGCCAGACCACCCCATCGTCCTGCATGCCGCGCGGCTGCTGGACATCGACTCGGGCAAAATCATCAGTCCCGGCGAAATCCTCGTGCGGGGCGACAAAATCGCCGAAGTGGGAAGCTCGGTCACACACCCGGCGGATGCGCAGACGATTGACCTGGGGAACACCACGCTCATGCCCGGTTTGATTGACGCACATGTCCATCTGTTTCTCCATCCCGGCAACGAGGGCATGCAGACCGTGGACGAATCTGCTTCCGAGCGCACCATCACCGCGGCGCTCAACGCGCGTGCGGATTTGATGGCTGGCTTCACTGCCGAACGCGACATGGGAACGGAAGGTGCAGGTTCGGCGGACACAGCAGTACGCAACGCGATCAATCGCGGTGAAATTCCGGGGCCTCGCCTGCGCCTGAGCGGAATGGCCATTTCCATTCTCGGCGGCCACGAAGACGCGGTCGGCTTCAATCCCGCGCAGCGCGTCCTGGGGAATGCGGATTACGCCAACACGATTGACGAAATTGTCGAGACGATTCGCGAGCAGCACAAGGAAGGCTCAGATTTCGTGAAAATGTACGAAACCGGACGCGACGTATTGCACGACGGAAAATTCATTTCGCAATATCAATACACCGAAGCGCAGCTTGCTGCTGGCGTGGAAGAAGCCGCGCGGCTGGGCACGAAAGTCGGCGTGCATTGCAATGGCGAGCCCGGCGCGCTTTACGCCGTGCAGGCCGGTGTCGAATCCATCGACCACGCCACGTATCTAAGCGACGAAACCATGCGCATCATGCGCGAAAAAGATATTCCCGCAGTCCCCACCTTTCAGGTTTTCGAGTATTTTGCGGACCATGCTCCTTCGCCTGCCGCGGCGGCGAACGAACACACCATGCTCGATTTCAAAGAGCGGCAGTTCAAACGGCAGATCGCCGCGGGCATACCCTTCGCAGTTGGTTCCGACGTCGGACCTTTCATGCATGGCACCCAGGCCCGCGAATTAGTGTTGATGGCCCAGTATGGAATGAAGCCGCTCGCCGTTCTTCAGGCGGACATGCTCGAAGGTGCGAAGGTTCTGATGTGGCAAGGCCAGATCGGCGATTTGAAGACGGGCTATTTTGCGGATGTCGTCGCTGTCCCTGGCAATCCGCTGGAAGACATCAGCGTCGTCCAAAAGGTTTCATTTGTAATGAAAGGCGGCGTCGTATACAAACGCTGAACTAATGGCGATGAAAAATTGCGAGGAGATTTTTAGGCGATGAAGCCGGGAGAATTTGCGAAGCCGTTCAAAATTACCGACGGCGGCAAATTTCGGCTCAAGGGTTTCTCTCCTGAAGAAACTCTCGGTTTCGATGCAAAGGAGAAAGCGCAGGAAACTCTCGATCGCGGTATCTCCCGTCTGAATGATTTGCAGGACAAGCTCATCGCTCAGGACCGCTGGGCGCTGCTTTTGATTTTTCAAGGGATGGATGCTGCCGGAAAAGACAGCACCATCAAGCATGTCATGTCGGGCGTGAACCCGGAAGGCTGTCATGTCCATCACTTCGGGGTCCCGTCGGAAGAGGAACTCAATCACGATTTCCTCTGGCGCGCCACGCAACGTTTGCCCGCGCGCGGCAACATCGGGATCTTCAGCCGCTCGTACTATGAAGAAGTGCTCGTGGTTCGCGTGCATCCGCATTTCCTCAAACAGGAAAAACTCGATCCGACTCTGGTCACGCCAAAAGTCTGGGAGGAGCGCTTCGAAGACATTGTCGCCTTCGAACGCTATCTCCGCCGCAACGGGATCGTCGTTCGCAAGTTTTTCCTGAATGTTTCGAAGAAAGAACAAAAACAACGCTTCCTCGCTCGCCTCGACGAGCCGGAGAAGCACTGGAAGTTTTCCGTAAATGACGTCAAAGACCGCGAATGCTGGGGCGACTTCATGCGTGTCTACGAAGAGATCATTCAGAAAACCAGCACAGCTTTTGCTCCGTGGTATGTCGTGCCTGCGGACCACAAATGGTTCACGCGACTCGTCGTCGCAGAAGCCATCGTCGATGCTCTCGAAGAATTGAATCTGAGTTATCCGAAGTTGGATGCGAATAAACGCGAAGAGTTCAAAAATGCGCGTGCCCTGCTGGAGCACGAAAAATGAACCGCGCATCAAGTGCGGGAAGTTGTGGTGTTTCGACGCGCGCGCAAAATGGCTGGTCAGTCTTTGATTGACGGCTGCGGCGGCTTGGGCGCTTTTCCGCGTTTGTAGACCAGGATCGTTCGTTTGAACTGCATCACGACCGTGCCGTCCTGCTTGAATCCCGTCGTTTTCACTTCCACGATTCCCATGTGCTGGCGCGATTTCGATTCGCGTTTGCTGAGCACTTCCGTTTGCGCATAAATTGTGTCGCCTTCGAAGACTGGCGCTGGCATGCGAACTTCATCCCACCCAAGATTGATCGCGTTTTGCGAAACGTCGCTCACGGAAAGCCCCGTGACCAGCGCCAATGTGAACGTCGAATTCATAAGCGGCTTGCCGAATTCCGTTTGCGCGGAATAGTGTGCGTCGATGTGAATCGGGTTGGTGTTCGCCGTAAGCAGCGAGAACCAGATGTTGTCCGCCTGCGTGACCGTCCGGCCGACGGAATGCCGCAGTGCCATCCCTACTTCGAAATCCTCATAACATGGTCCGCCTTGCTCTCGATCCATCATTAAAGTTCTCCCTGCGTAAACGCTGCTTCAGTGTTCGCTTTCGATTTCCGCGAGAATTTCCTGGGTGTGTTCGCCGAGTGCGGGCACGGCCCCCATGCGCGCCTGTACGTGCGCCAAATTGTGCGGCGGCACAAGCGCCGGAATCGTTCCAACAGGAGAATCCGCCGTGGTCCAACGACTGCGAGCGGCAAGCTGAGCATGCCGCATCACCGCCGGCATGTCGTTCACCGCCGCATTCGCGATTCCCGCACGGTCGAGCCTCGCAATCACTTCGTCCTTCGTCTGCTCGCGAAAAATATTTTCGATCAGCGTTTCGAGCTCGGCGCGATTGCGCAACCGGTCTCGGTTCGTCGCGAAACGAGCGTCGTCGGCAAGAGCCGGTTGATCGAGGACTTCTCCACACAAGCGGCGCCACTCGCGATCGTTCTGAATTGCGAGGTTCACGACGCCATCGGCACAAACGTATCCGCCGTAAGGAACAATCATGTTATGGCGCATTCCTTCGCGCAATGGAACTTGCCCGGCGCCGTACCACGCGTAGAGAGCTGGCGTCGTCCACTCCGTCAGGCATTCGAGCATCGAGATGTCGATTCGTTCTCCGCGCCCGCTGGGCCCACGGCCCAGCAGCGCGGCCAGAATGGAAGAGTAAGCGTAGAAACCGGAAGCGATGTCGGCGATGGAGATGCCGACTTTTGCGGGCGCATCTGCGCTGCCGGTCAAGCTGATAACGCCGGACTCCGCTTGCACGAGTAGATCGTAAGCTTTCTTGTCGCGATAAGGACCATCGGGCCCGTAGCCGGAGATGCCACACCAGATCAGCCGCGGACAACGTCTGGCGAGATCGTCATGACCGAAACCAAATCGCTCGACGGCCCCGGGAATCAAATTGTGAAGGAAAACATCGGCGCGCTCGGTCAGTTTTGAAAGAATCGCAAGATCGCAACCCTGTTTCAAGTCGAGCACGATGCTGCGCTTGCCGCGATTCAGCCAGGCAAAATACGCGGAGAGCCCATTGAGCGCGCCATCATAGTCGCGCGCGAAATCGCCGCGGTCCGGGCGCTCGACCTTGATGACGTCCGCTCCCAGATCCGCCAGCTGCCGCGAGCAGAAGGGCGCAGACACGGCTTGCTCGAGCGCCACAACCCGAAGACCGCTTAATGGAAGAGAATTGTGCGGCTCAGAAACGCTCATTTTCGGACGCGATTTCCCTTCATGATTCAAATCCAATTCAAAACGAGCGCGGCATTTCCAGCACGTGCTCCGCAAGATAAGAAAGAATCATATTCGTGGAGATCGGCGCCACTTGATAGAGACGTGTCTCGCGGAATTTTCGCTCGACGTCGTACTCTGCGGCGAAGCCGAAGCCGCCGTGGGTTTGCAGGCACACGTTCGCTGCTTCCCATGACGCGTCCGCTGCGAGAAGTTTTGCAAGGTTCGCTGAGGCACCGCAGGGAAGGCCTCTGTCGAATTCGCCGGCGGCCTCGTAGCGCATCAAATCTGCCGCCAGCAGGTTGGCGTAGGCCCGTGCGATAGGAAACTGCACGCCCTGATTTTGCGCGATGGGCCGGTTGAAAACAATCCGTTCGCTGGCGTACTTGCGGGCCTTCTCGATAAACCAATAACCGTCACCGATACATTCGGCGGCAATGAGAATGCGCTCCGCGTTCATTCCGTCGAGAATGTATCGCAGCCCTTTTCCTTCTTCGCCGATCAAATTTGAGGCGGGGATTTCGAAGTTGTCGAAAAACACTTCATCCGTCTCGTGATTGACCATGTTGCGGATCGGCCGTACGCGCATCTGTCCGCCGTTTTTCGCGCGAAGATCCACGAGGAAAACGGACAAGCCGTCCGTGCGCCGCTGCACTTGGTTCATCGGCGCCGTTCGCGCCAGAAGCAGCATCAGGTCCGTGTGCTGCATGCGCGAAATCCACACTTTTTGGCCGTTGACGATGTAGCGATCGCCTTTCCACTCTGCGAATGTTTTTGTGCTTGCTGTGTCCGTGCCGGTCGTTGGTTCTGTGACGGCGAAGGATTGCAGGCGCAATTCCCCTGAGGCGATTTTCGGCAAATAAGCGCGCTTTTGCTCTTGCGACCCGTGGCGAAGCAGCGTGCCCATGATGTACATCTGTGCGTGACAAGCGCCGGAATTGGCGCCGGAGCGGTTGATCTCTTCGAGAATCACGGAAGCTTGCGTCACGCCAAGGCCTGAGCCACCGTATTCTTCGGGAATCAATGCGGCCAGCCAGCCTGCTTCCGTGAGCGCCTTGACGAATTCTTCGGGATAGGCCGACTTTTCTTCCAGCCTTTGCCAGTATTCGCTCGTAAATTGCGCGCACAGTTCACGAACCGGGCGGCGAAGCTCAGCGTACTCGTGGAAACGTGGATTGATTTCGTTCATAGACCGCGCATTACGCGCCGAGAAACAGCAAACGACTTTACACCCAGGAAAGTTATTTCGTCGACAGGGAACCCGCAAAGCCCGCGGATTATTTGTCGCGGCCCGCGAGAATCTTCAAAAAAGACCCTGAGCGCAGCTCCGCGGAAGTCAGGCCGGTTGAGCGCTCCGCCTCCGACTCCAAAATCGCACCGCAGTTCACCGCACGCACGAAATAGTTCAACAGACCCTGACCCGTTGCCGCGTCGTCGAAGACAGCGCCGACGCGCGTGGCCTGCATTGCCTTGGCGATGAAATTCTTCAGCCGCTCCGCAGCCGCGTCGAGTTCTTCGAGGAAAAAAGCATAAACGCCGGCATAACGTGCGGGGAGCTGGGCCGGATGCAAATCCCAGCTCTGATAGAAGCCCGCCGCAAGAGAGCGGCGGATATTCGCATAGTGCAGGCGCCACGCATCGCGGACAGCTTTTTGATTTTCGTCGGCTTGTTGAGCGGTAAGCGGCGAGCCGTCATTCGTTGCGCGATGTGGCGCAATCGGTATGAGCATCGTTGGCCCGTCGGCCAGGCGCACACCCGTGTCGGTGAGCGCTACTTGCATCGCGCTGCGAGCAAAGTCGCAAGCTGGATGCTGCAGGTTCTGGTATGCGGCGATGACGCCCAGGCTAGCCGTGTAGTCATATGGGCCGAAATGCACGGCGACGCACCGGCCCCGCGCGGCGGAGACAAGTTGCAGCAGATTGTTTTCGCCATTCTCGTTCGAAATGGCTCGCGCCGTTTCGATCATCAACTCAACATGAACGCTTCCGACGGGAAGCCCAAGCTTGACTTCGAGCATTTCCAGCGCGTCCACGAGCGTCGCGGCTTCTTCCGTCATCGAGATTTTCGGCAGCGTCACAGAGAAATTGGATGGCAGCGCACCGCCGGTTTTTTCGACAAGCGCAGTGAGAAAAATGTCCAGCGTGCGCAAGGCTCGCTCGCGACACTCTTCACTCAATGGCTTGATGCGGATGCCGACGAACGGCGGCAAGCTGGATTGGTTTTGTGCTACAGCGAGGTGCTCAGCGGCTGAGCGCGCGTGCGCGTCTTCTTCGCTGTCAGAGCGATGGCCATATCCGTCTTCAAAGTCTATGCCGTAATCTTCCACAGGCTCGCGCTGCAGCTTTTCCCGCACGCGGGCATAAATGATCTCGGAACGAGGAAGGCCAAGAGCCTGCCCGAACGTCACATAGTCAGGAGCGAACTCATCGAGCGCTTGAATCGCTTTTTCTCTCATGCGCTGGACGATGTCCGCCCGGAAAAGATGCGCGCCGCCATAAAGGACGTGCACGGGCTGACGGCGGCTCGTTTCGCCAGGGTAGCGTTTCGCGAGCGCAGCTTGAGCTTGCGCGAGGCGTTGTGTCACATCTTTCAGCGATTCGGCTGTGAGCGATCGTTTCATCTGGAATCCTTCATTCTTTACGGCCCAGATTTATTGCGCATCCCTGTGAACCGTCTCCAGTGTGAAAGCGGGCAGGCAGATGGCAATGTACTCTGCGCCGCCCGGCGTCGAGTATTGCACCCATTCGCCGCGATGGGCGATGACCGCCTGTCCGACGCTCACATCGATCGTTCCGCCGCGATGGGAGACGCGCAAGATGCCCTTGAGAACGACGGTGTATTCGTCGAACTCTGGCGTTTGCCCCGGCTCGACCCATCCCGCCGGGCTTCGCATGTGCGCCACACTGAGCGCCGACGTCTGTGAGTTCACTCTGCCGATAAATTCTTCGATGATTTTCGGTTTGTTGCCTGCTGCTTCAATACGCGTTGGGTGTGAAAGTAATGTCGGCATGAACGGTTTTTCTCTCTTCGTACTGTTTTCTGGCCAGATAGTTTAATGCAGGCGCCGCCGGAAGCGAATCTCTTGTTATTCGCGCCTCGTACGCATATCATCCCCGCATTCGCTCATCGCAATCTCACGAGGGAGGGAGGAACAAAGATGGATCGCCGAAGCTTCCTGCAAAGCGCGCTTGCAATCACGGGCGCCGCGAGCTTGCCCGCTCTGAGCCGCGCCGTCCTGGCGGAACAATTCAATTTTGACGCGCCGCCCATGCCGCGCGGCGAAGTATTCGATCAAAGCGAAGATGAATATTGGCAGCAGATTCGCCAGCAGTTCATCATCCCCGAAGGCGAAGTCTATTTGAACAATGGGACGGTCGGTTCTTGCCCGCTGCCGGTGTTGAAGGCTGTCATCGACTCGGATCATGCCGCCAACGCCATGCGGCAGACCGACCCCGAGGATTATCCTATCTGGGGCTACGGCCCGTGGAACGAATACCGCGATCCGCTGGCGCAGTTCATCGGCGTGACGCGCGATGAGCTGGCATTTGTGCGTAACGCGACCGAAGCGAACAATTTCATGGCCAATGGACTGGACATGAATCCCGGCGACGAAGTACTCATGAGCGATCAGGAGCATCCGAGCGGCCAGGAGCCGTGGAAACTGCGCGCCAAGCGCTACGGCATTGTCGTCAAGCAATACCAGATTCCTCAGCCGCTCACAAACACCGACGATCTTCTCAATCGTATCAACGACGCCATTACGCCGCGCACACGCGTGCTCTTCACGAGCCACATCACCACGACGACAGGCGTCATTCAGCCCGTGAAGCAAATTTGCGCGCTGGCGAAAAGAAAAGGCCTGGTGTCGATGGTGGATGGCGCACAGGTTACGGGCATGATGCAGCTCAATATCAAAGACATTGGCTGCGATATGTACGGTTCAAGTCCGCACAAATGGCTGATGGCGCCGAAGGGCACAGGTTTTCTTTACGTGCGTGACGAGATGATTGACCGGATGTGGAGCACAGTGACTACTGCGGGCTGGGACGACCCCAAGATTCGCGCTGAGCGTTTCCAACGCCTCGGCTCTTCCAACGTCGCCTCTCTTGCGGGCCTGCGCGCCTCCATCGAATTTGCCAACCAGATCGGCATGGCGCGCATCGAGAAGCGCAATCGCGACTTGAACAATTATATTTGGTCGCAGATGCAGCAGCGCGGCGCAGAAAACGTCACCGGCTTCGACGCGCAATACCGCTGCGCCATCGTTTCCGTAAACACGCCACCGGTTCAGATTGGCGACATTGAAAAAGCCCTTTGGGAGCAGAGCAAAATTCGCATTCGCGGCGGCGCGCCCTACAAGATCCGGCTTTCGACGCCGTACTATTTGCAAAAGGCGGATATCGACAGATTTCTTGAAAAGTTCGACGAGTTCAAGAAAAACTACAAAGCGGCGTGACCTCTCGCGCCGGGAAGTCTTGCAAACGCACCTAAGCCTGGGTCGTCCGAGGCACGGCTTTTTTTCGTTCTCCTAGAGCGGCATGATTGCGACTTCGTCTTTTGGAATCGCGTTGAGCGTGGCCTTGTCAAAACCGAGGTGCTGCATCACCAACTGTGACGGCGTGTGCGACAGCCAGTTCGATAAAGAAATATCTTCGTAGTGGTCGCTGCGAAACATTTCCAGAAACGACAAATCCGTTGTGCCTGTGTTCTCGATGTAGTGAGGAAGCGTCTTCTCAATATACCCCACGTCGCCTCTCTGAAAATCCATAGTGCGAGCGCGACCGCCAGCGGCGAAGACAGTCATTCGCGCATTGCCCCTGATGTAGTACTGCCACTCGTCGGCATTCGGATGCCAATGCAATTCTCGAATGCCGCCGGGGTGAACGGTCACAAGCGCGGCGGCGATTGTCGTCGAGGCAGGGAAATTCTTCGAGTCCACAACGCGCACTTCGCCTCCGCGCGTTCGCTTGCTGGCTTCCATTTGCGTGAGGCGGAAATCGAATGGTCTGGAACGACCCATGCGGCCGGTCGCCGCGCGCTGATCAGCCTCAAGCGGACCAGGAAGCTTTCCTTGAAAGATGTAACGCTCGTAACCGGGAATTGAGGAGAGCGCCTCGCGAGGGATTCCGAAACTTTTCGCCAGAGGACCGGGCGGAGTGTGTGCAAGTAAATCGGTGAGCGATGTCGTGTTGTATTCGGAGAATGCGCCATCATCAAAGACCAAAAGAAATTCGCAGCCATCCGGCGCAAGGCCCTGAATGGAATGCGGAATACCGGAAGGAAAATTCCAGATGTCGCCTTCGTGAACATCGTCAACAAACGACTGGCCGCCGGTGTCGATTGCCGTGATGCGCGCGCTGCCGTAAAGCATGAAGGCCCATTCTGCGGCTTTATGCCAGTGAAGTTCGCGAATGCCTCCAGATCCCAGACGCATGTTGACGCCAGCGATGGATTTTGAGATGGGAAAATCTTCAACGGTCACTTGGCGCGCCCATCCACCTTCTTGCGTGCGTTTATGAGAAAAAGCAAAGGGGTACTTGAACGCAGGAACGTCGCCGTGATCCGTGGGCGGAGGCATCACGGAGTCGGGATTTTGCTGGCTCAGCGCGGCATTTGCCGGGCCGATAGGATTCGTTGCGCTTTGGCCGTGTTCCCCATTGATGACGTCTTCCTTTGAGTCCTGGGAAGCCGCTTTTGCCGCAAGAGAATCAAATGCGAGGCCCGCGGCGGTTGCGGGCAGCGCGCCAAGAAGGGTGCGGCGTGATAATCTGTGTTCCGAATCCGTTCGGTCCTTACCCATTGTTTGATCCTTTCCCAGCTTTTTTCGGACTTGAATCAGGGCGGCTTTCTGCCAGTCCGTTTTGGAGTTTAGATTATTTTTTCGCTTTCCGTGCACAGATATTCGCGGATATGGCCGCGGGACGGCCGAACTGGTAAGATTCGCGCAGAAGAAATCTTCCGATCCGGTTGCCGGACGAAAGTGTACGTATTGCCCAGGGAAACCAGGCGATGTAAGAAGGCGTCTAATTCCCGAACGTAATCTTGAGGCCTGTGATTTATGGGCCGCTACCTCGGTTGTAGCCCACAACTGATGCGCGGTATCCCACAGGGAGCCAGGAGTGGCCGTGCGGCCATATCCTCCAGGAGCTGAGCAATGGGTTCGCGCCAGACAATCGAGCCGCAAACGGGCGACAGCCGCGAAATTCCTCTTTCGCAGGAACTCGCCCTTTCCCCGCGGAAGAAACATCATTGGTGGGCCTGGGTGTTGATTATCGCCATTCTCGGTCTTGCGGCGTGGTATTTCCGCGGGGTGGCGCAGCAACAATCGGCAAAAACAAGCACAGCAGCTCGTGCGCGGATGGGCAACCAGGCTGTTCCGGTTGTCGTGGCAACGGCGCGCACAGGCGATTTGCCGGTCTACTTTACCGGGCTGGGGACTGTCACTGCGTTCTATACAGTGACCGTGCACACGCGAGTCGACGGTCAGATCATGACCGTGTATTTCAGGGAAGGTCAGTTTGTAAACAAGGGCGAAGCGCTCGTTGAAATTGACCCACGGCCATACCAGGTTCAACTCGAACAAGCCGAGGGGCAACTTGCCAAGGATGAAGCTGCGCTCAAGGACGCGACCCTTGATTACAATCGCTACACCACACTCGCCGGGGAAGGTGTGATTCCGAAGCAACAGCTCGATACACAAACCTCTGTGATGAACCAGGCGCAAGGAGCGATTAAGTCGGACCAAGCGTCCATTGACAGCGCCAAGCTACAGTTGGTCTATTGCCACGTCACCGCGCCAATCAGCGGGCGCATCGGGCTGCGACTCGTGGATCCTGGAAACGTGGTCCACGCAACGGATACGACCGGCCTGATCGTTATCACCCAACTGCAGCCGATCGCGGTGATCTTTACGCTCCCGCAGGATGAGTTGCCGGAGGTCTATAAAGAGCTGCGATCTCGCGATCATTTGCCGGTGGACGCCTACGATCGCGATGACACGACGAAGATCGAGAGTGGTTTTTTGCAGACGATGGACAACCAGATTGATACGACGACGGGGACATATAAGCTCAAAGCTGTTTTTAACAACGAAAATAATGTTCTGTTTCCGAATCAGTTCGTCAACATTCATTTGCTGGTTAACACGGAGCATAACGTTACAGTCATTCCTGCGGCGGCAGTGCAACGCGGGCCGAATGGGACATACGTGTACGTGGTCAACGAAAACAATGTTGTCAATGTCCGCGCCGTAAAAGTGGGTCTGACAACGGACAACGATGTCGCCATCGACAGCGGGGTTCAACCCGGCGAACGCGTGGTGACCGATGGGCTGGATAAACTCTCTGACGGCAGCAAGATTGTTGCGCGCAATGCGACCGGAGGTCCCGCGGGGACGCCGAACGGACGCCCATCCCAGTCTCAGGCGGGAAAAGCTCCGGCGGCTCCCAATTCGCAACCGCAGGCCGCGCGTCCTCACGGCCGTCACGGAGGGCAACAAAAATGAGCCCGTCTCGGCCGTTCATTCTGCGGCCGGTCGCGACCAGTCTGCTCATGGTCGGGCTGATGCTCGCTGGCTTGGTCGCATATAAGCAGTTGCCCGTTTCCGCTCTTCCAGAAGTGGATTATCCAACAATTCAGGTAGAAACCTTTTACCCGGGCGCGAGTCCGGATGTGATGGCGTCATCTGTGACCGCGCCCCTCGAACGCCAGTTCGGACAGATCCCCGGGCTAAACCAGATGACCTCGACGAGTTCGTTTGGAAGCTCGATCGTCACGCTGCAATTTGTTCTCGATTTGAATATTGATGTGGCGGAGCAAGAAGTACAGGCGGCCATCAATGCGGCGATGCAGTTGCTCCCCAAAGCTCTGCCGAACCCCCCGATCTACAGCAAGATTAACCCGGCAGACACGCCTATCCTGACGCTGGCATTGCAGTCGAAAACATTGCCGCTTTCTAAAGTAGAGGATCTCGCGGACACGAATCTGGCACAGAAGATTTCGCAGTTGTCGGGCGTTGGGTTCGTCAGCATCAGCGGCGGCCAGCGCCCCGCCGTGCGAATTCAAGCGAATCCGACGGAACTCGCCGCATACGGGCTGAGCCTGGAAGATCTGCGCACCGCGCTGGGACAGGCCAATGTAGATGAGGCCAAAGGCAACTTCGAAGGGCCACGCCAGCAGTACACGATTGCCGACAATGACCAGCTTCTCTCCAGCAATGACTACAAGCCGCTAATCATTGCCTATCGAAATGGCGCACCTGTTCGCTTGAGCGACGTTGCCACGGTTGTCGATGGTGCAGAGAACGTGCAGGAAGCGGCGTGGGCCAACGAAAACCCGGCTGTGATCTTGAATATTCAGAGGCAACCGGGGGCGAATATCATCGGTGTAACAGATCGAATCAAAGCGCTTCTGCCACTTTTGCAAGCGTCCCTTCCGTCATCGATCCAGGTTACGCCACTGACGGACCGCACGATTACGATCCGTGCATCGGTCACGGACGTCCAATTTGAGCTCGCAATCACAGTTGTTCTCGTTGTGCTGGTGATTTTTTTGTTTTTGCGCAGCGTGTCCGCAACGGTTATTCCCAGCATTGCGGTTCCGTTGTCGATTGTGGGCACGTTCGGGGTGATGTACCTGCTCGGCTATAGTCTGAACAATCTCACGTTAATGGCTTTAACGATCTCGACTGGCTTCGTGGTCGATGATGCCATCGTGATGATTGAGAATATAAGCCGCTATATCGAGGCGGGCGACCCACCTTTGCAGGCAGCATTGAAGGGCGCCGAGCAAATCGGCTTCACGATTCTATCGCTGACGGTTTCGTTGATCGCTGTTCTGATCCCGTTGCTCTTCATGGGCGACGTCGTCGGGCGGCTCTTCCGCGAGTTTGCTGTGACCCTCGCTGTGACTATTCTCGTCTCTGCATTTGTTTCGCTGACGCTGACGCCGATGATGTGCGCCCAATTGCTGAAACATAAACCGGAAAGTCAGCAGAGTTGGTTTTACCGCACGTCGGAGCGCTGGTTCAACACGGCGATCGAATACTATGGCGGCACGCTGAAAGTTGTCTTGCGATATCGCACCACGACGCTAATTGTTACGTTCGGCACGCTGGTGGCGACGATTTTGCTTTACATATACGTTCCCAAAGGTTTTTTCCCCGTGCAGGATACAGGCGTCATTATGGGAATCTCCCAAGCGCCTCAGGATGTCTCCTTTCAGGCGATGGCGCAACGGCAGCAAGCCCTTGATCACATCATTTTGCAGGACCCCGCGGTGGAGAGTCTTTCTTCTTTCATTGGTGTTGATGGAACGAACATCACGCTCAACAGCGGGCGCGTTCAGATTAATCTGAAGCCGATCGCGGACCGCAACTACGTTTCGGCTTCCGACGTGATTACGCGCCTGGAGCCGCAACTGAATCCAGTGGATGGAATTACGCTATACATGCAGCCCGTACAGGATTTAACCGTTGAAGACCGCGTGAGCCGGACGGAATTTCAATACAGCATGGAAGATGTTGATGCCAATGAACTGGCGCAGTGGACTTCGCGCATGATTGCAAAGATGAAGACGCTGCCGCAGGTGACCGATGTGGCGAGCGATCAGCAAAACGAAGGTTTGCAGGCGACTCTCGTCATTGACCGCGATACGGCTTCACGCCTTGGTCTTCTGCCACAAACTATTGACGATACACTTTACGACGCGTTTGGACAACGCCAGGTCTCGACGATCTTCACGCAACTGAATCAGTATCATGTCGTCGAAGAAGTGCTGCCCAATTTCCAGCAAGACCCGGATGCGCTTAAAAATATTTTCGTGAATTCCGTGACGGGCCAAGAAGTTCCGTTGAGCGCGTTTACGCGCGTCGTGCAGTCGACCGTGCCTCTGACGATCAACCATCAGGGCCAGTTTCCGGTTGTGACCCTGTCTTTTAACCTTGCTCCCGGGGTTTCACTGGGCGATGCCGTGAATGCCATCAATGCGGCCAAAAAAGAGCTCAATATGCCGGCTAGTATTCAGACGAACTTTGAAGGAACCGCCGCTTCCTTTTTGGCCTCGCTCTCGAACGAGCCGCTGCTGATTCTCGCCGCAGTCATCGTGGTTTACATCGTGCTGGGCGTGCTCTATGAGAGCTACATCCACCCGATCACGATCCTTTCCACACTGCCTTCCGCCGGCGTGGGCGCTATCCTTGCGCTGCTGATTTGCCACGAGGAATTCAGCGTCATTGCTTTGATTGGATTGATTCTGCTGATCGGCATTGTGAAGAAAAACGCCATCATGATGATCGACTTTGCGCTGGAAGCGGAACGCAAGGAGGAGAAGCCGGCGCTCGACGCGATTTATGAAGCATGTCTGCTCCGCTTTCGCCCGATCATGATGACGACCATGGCTGCCCTACTCGGCGGTTTGCCTCTCGCTCTGGGTACGGGGATGGGTTCAGAATTGCGGCGTCCTCTGGGGATCACGATCGTCGGCGGACTCTTGCTGAGCCAGCTACTCACGCTCTATACCACGCCCGTCGTCTATGTAGCCTTCGACTGGATCGCTACGCGGCTGCGCTCGCGTGTGCACGTGCCGGCCGAGGAACCGGCGGGCGACTAGGCCGTGAATATCTCTGCCAATTTCTCGGAACCGTTCATCCGGCGGCCGGTGGGCACGTCTCTGTTGACCGCAGCGATCTTGCTGGCCGGTGCTCTGGCATTCAATTTCCTTCCGGAAGCGCCGCTGCCACAGGTGGATTTTCCAACTATCTCCGTGAATGCGGGACTGCCGGGTGCGAGCCCAGAAACGATGGCGTCTGCGGTGGCCACGCCGTTGGAGCGTCAGTTTGGCCGGATTGCCGGCGTGACGCAAATGACTTCTTCCAGTTCGCTTGGCTCGACGAACGTGACGCTGCAATTCGAATTAAACCGCAATATTGACGCGGCGGCGCGCGACGTTCAGGCTGCCATCAATGCGGCGAGCGGCCAGCTCCCCGCTGGCCTGCCAGGAAATCCGACGTATCACAAGGTAAATCCGGCCGATGCGCCAATTATGCTGCTGGGCCTGACTTCCACCAATATTTCGCGCGGCGACGAATATGACGCAGCGGATTCCATCCTGGCTCAGAAGGTCTCGCAAATTCCGGGAGTCGGCCAGACATTTGTCTGGGGCGGGGCGCAGCCGGCCGTGCGCGTCGACGTGAATCCAACGCAGATTAGCAGTTATGGAATCAGTCTGGAACAGGTTCGCACGGCGCTCGCCAATGCGAATGCTCATAGCCCGACGGGTTCGGTGCAAAACGGGTTGCAAACCTGGCAGTTTTCGACAACCGATCAGCTCTTTTTGGCGAAGGAGTATCGTCCGCTCATTGTCGCCTGGGTCAATGGGGGTCCCGTACGATTGTCGGACATCGGCACGATCACCGACTCTGTGTCCAATACGCGGAACGACGGAATCTCGAACGGTGCGCCCGCAATCATGATCGCGGTCTTCCGTCAGCCCGGAGCGAATATTATCGATACCGTCGACCGCGTCCGAGCGGAGTTACCTGTGCTGCAGGCATCCATTTCGCCTTCCATCCACTTGGGCGTAATGCAAGATCGCTCGCCGACGATCCGCGCTTCGATTCACGACGTGGAAATCACGCTGGTGATTTCGATTCTGCTCGTCGTCTTAGTCGTATTTGTGTTTTTGCGCAATGCCTGGGCAACCACGATTCCCAGCATTGCCGTGCCGCTTTCACTCGTTGGCACATTTGGCATCATGTATCTGTGTGGCTACAGCATCGACAACTTGTCGCTGATGGCGCTCTGCGTCTCGACGGGTTTTGTGGTGGACGATGCGATCGTCGTCATCGAAAACATTACGCGGCACCTGGAAATGGGTTTGCGCCCATTCGAGGCAGCGCTGCGGGGCGCACGAGAGATCGGCTTTACTGTCTTTTCCATGAGCACCTCCCTTATCGCCGTTTTCATCCCCATTTTGCTCATGGGCGGGATCGTTGGGCGCCTCTTCAGAGAATTCGCTGTGACACTCAGCACCGCAATTGCTGTTTCGTTGATGGTCTCACTTACCACCACACCGATGATGTGCGCAAGGTTCCTACGGCGGGAGCGAGGAGAGCATGGCCGCGCATATCGCGCCGCGGAGCGCGCCTTTAATGGCCTCTATCATTCGTACGACTTCTGCCTGAAATGGGTGTTGCGCAATCAGCCTGCGGTCCTTGCGGTCACTCTGATGACTGTGGCTCTCAGCATTTATCTCTTTGTGATTGTGCCGAAGGGGTTTTTCCCATCCCAGGATACCGGACGCTTAAGCGGAAACATTCAGGCCGATCAAGCTACTTCTTTCGCCGCTATGGACGCCAAGATGATCGCTTTTGAAAAGATCGTGCAGGCGGACCCGGCCATCGATACTGTAACTGCATTCACCGGCGGCGGAAGTGAAAATACAGCTCGAATGTTTGCGCAACTCAAGCCCATTGGCGTTCGAAAAGTGACAGCGGATCAAGTGATCGCCCGTCTGCGCAGGAAATTGGCGGTAATTCCTGGCGCGACTTTGTACCTGCAGTCGGTGCAGGACGTTAACGTCGGCGGACGCATGAGCAATGCGCAATATCAATACACGCTGCAATCCGAAAATGTCTCGGATTTGAACTACTGGGCTCCAGTATTGATGAAGGAAATGGCCAAAATTCCCGAGTTGCGCGATGTCAACAGCGATCAGCAGGTCCACGGCCTCGAAGCCTCGCTTGTGATCGACCGGGATAGCGCATCGCGCCTGGGCGTGTCCATGAGCGCAATCGACAGCACTTTGAACGATGCATTTGGCCAGCGCCAAGTCTCAAATATTTATAAGGGACTGAACCAATATCATGTGGTGCTGGATGTCTCTCCGCAATATCAACAGAATTCGGATGCACTGAAGGCAATTTATGTGGCTTCGAATTCGGGCAAACTGGTGCCGCTGAGCGCTGTTTCTCACTACGAGCCATCGAGCACTTCCTTGTCGGTGAACCATCAAGGACAATTTCCGTCGATTACACTGTCATTCGGCTTGGGCTTGGGAGCGTCGCTCGGGCAGGCGGTCAATGACATCGAAGCCGCCGAGCGGAGAATTGGCATGCCGGAGATCGTTCAAGGCAACTTTCAAGGAACAGCTCAGGCGTTTCAGGCCTCTCTTTCGTCGGAGCCGATTCTGATTCTCGCCGCACTCGGAGCTGTCTATATTGTTCTAGGCGTCTTGTATGAGAGCTACATACACCCGGTGACTATTCTTTCGACATTGCCCTCCGCAGGCGTTGGTGCACTGCTCGCAATATTTCTTTTCAAGACGGATCTCAATGTGATTTCAATTATCGGGATCATTCTGCTGATTGGGATCGTAAAGAAGAATGCGATTTTGATGATCGACTTTGCCATTCAGCAGGAGCGCATCGAAGGCAAACCGGCCGTGGATGCAATTTATGAGGCATGCTTATTGCGTTTTCGCCCGATCATGATGACGACGATGGCAGCCATGCTAGGAGCTCTGCCACTGGCGATTGGCGGAGGTGCCGGTGCGGAGCTACGACAACCCCTCGGCATCACCATCGTAGGCGGGCTCATCGTCAGTCAGATGCTCACTCTTTTCACAACACCGGTCGTTTACTTGTACCTCGATCGCTTCCAGACCTGGCTTCAGCGCCTTGGCCGCACACACACTCTTCCGAAGACAGCCCACTAAGATAGATTCTGCCAGCACAGTGTTTGTGCGCGCTCGATCCCTCGATTTTCTGTCGGTGTGCCACAATGAACCACCGGTTTGATAATCGCAGAACGCTATTTTTCAGCTAAAGCATTTTTATGGTTTGCCGATGTGGTTGATTAGTGGTGCCTTCTTCGTATGAGGTACCGATAGGGTTTCTCCGCAGGCATAGCTCGAGAGATTGCGAGGTCGATTGTGAGTTCAAACACTGCGCAGCATTCGAATCCAATATTGACACCGGAACACGACGATCGCCGCTTAAATCGCAAGGAATTGCTTGAACACATGCTTGGCGATACAGCCTTGCTGACTGAGATGGTCCGTGCGTTTCTGATGGAGTCGGAGACGCATCTTACAGAACTCGAACAAGCTGTAGCTTCAGGCGACGCGAGAAAAGTCTATGTCGCGGCGCACACATTTAAGGGCGCGGTGAGTAACTTTGCAGCTCCTCTTGCGGTTGAGTCGGCGGCGCGTCTTGAGCAGATGGGGCATAGCGGGAATATGTCCGGCGCGACGGTTGAATTCGCGGTTCTGCGCCGTGAGGTCGAATTATTGAAACCGCTCTTGCTTACGGCTTGTGAGGCGTTAAGCCAATGAGAATCTTGCTTGCGGAGGATGATCGCAACTCGAGAATGATGCTGCTTGAACTGCTTGATAAGTGGGGCTGTGATGTGCAAATCGCCGAAAATGGAGCGGAAGCATGGAATGTTCTGCAGTCGAGCGGAAGCCCGCGGCTTGTTTTGCTTGATTGGATGATGCCGGACTTGAGCGGGCTGGACATCTGCAGGAAATTGCGCGCGCGGCGTGAAGAAAGGTACGTATATGCAATTCTTCTGACTGGACGGACGGCGCAGACAGACATCGCTGAAGGACTCCGATCGGGCGCCGACGATTATTTGACGAAGCCGTGTGACCCCGCGGAGCTTCGCGCACGGCTGGGAATCGGCGAACGGATTTTGAAAATGCAAGACGACCTGATCCAGGCGCGCGAAATCGTACGCTTCAAGTCCACCCACGATTTGCTCACAGGGGCCTGGAGCCGTGACGTTCTGTTGGACAGGCTGGAACGCGAACTGGACCGCGCACAGGGCGAGTTTCACCCACTCGGAGTCATGCTTATCGCGTTTGACAATTTCAGGCAGGTCAATAATGCGAAGGGAATCTACGCCGGAGACGAGGCTTTGCAGGGCGCGGTTCGACGCATACTGACATCCGTCCGGGGATTCGATACCGTAGGCCGTCTTGCCAGCGAGGAGTTCATGATTCTCCTGCCCGGCTGCGATACGGTCGCGACGCGTGACAAGGCCGAAGAGATTCGCAAGACCGTCTGTTCCGCACCCGTTCCCACGAGCGCCGGCCCGGTCAACTTGACTCTCAGCGTTGGCGCTCTCTCCACATGGCGAAACGAATTGCCGACGGCAGCCGCGGTATTGCGCAGTGCCAACGCAGCGGCTCAGTGTGCCAAGAAAAACGGCAGAAACCGTGTAGAACTGTGTTCCCTTTCCGTCGCGAGCCGGGCCGTTACAGATGATATAGAAATGTCGAGGGTAGAATGATTTCGTCCCGACTGCGAGCAAATCGCGTTCTCGGCAAATTTATCCATTTCCTGCCTATCCGTGCTAAATTAGATACAGTGGTTGGAGCGCAAGAATCGCAATTCGTGCAAGTCTAGCGCTCTGTGGCTCGATTTGCTTCCTTTCTGCTGCACTTCAGGGTTGCCGAGCTGGGATTCAGGCATTCGACGAAACAATGAGAGAGAAATGTCGCTGTATTTGCGCGTCATCAAGGGCAATTGGTGACGCGGGCGACAATGAAGTAAGGAGAAAGGTGTAGCATAGGATCGAAATGTCCCATCAACCGATTCGAAATATTGCCATCATCGCGCATGTTGACCACGGCAAAACGACGCTCGTGGACGCCATGTTGCGGCAGAGCGGAATTTTTCGCGCGAATCAAGTCGTGGCCGAGCGCGTGATGGACTCGAATGATCTCGAGCGCGAGCGCGGTATTACGATTTTGGCGAAAAACACCGCTCTTTTTTATGGCGAAACGAAGATCAATATCGTGGACACGCCGGGGCATAGCGATTTCGGGGGCGAAGTCGAGCGCGCATTGCGCATGGTCGATGGCGTGCTCTTGCTCGTCGACGCGAGCGAAGGGCCGCTCCCACAGACGCGTTACGTGCTGCAAAAGGCGTTGCAGGCGAAACTTCCGCCGATCGTAGTGCTGAATAAGATTGATCGCACCGATGCACGCGCAAAAGAAGTGCTGGACGAAATCTACGACCTCTTCATCGACTTGGATGCCACCGAAGAACAACTCGATTTTCCCGTGTTATACACGAACGCAAAGACTGGCGTAGCGCACCGCGAACTGAACGACAGTTCGATGAACCTTCAACCGCTCTTTGAAACGATTGTCTCCGCCATCCCTGCTCCGAGCGGAGATTCCTCCGCTCCTCTGCAGATTCAGGTGACGAACCTGGACTATAGCGATTTTCTTGGGCGTATTGCCATCGGCCGTGTTTTCAATGGGACGCTGCGACGCGGAGCAGAAGTGGGCATCGCAAAACTTTCCGGAGAAGTCGTCCCCACGGTGATCACGAAACTTTTCACGTTCCGAGGGCTGGAGCGCGATGAGGCGGACGAAGTTCTAGCTGGCGATATTGTGGCCATCGCGGGAGTCGAGGGAATTCAAATCGGCGAAACGCTCACGAACCTGGAAACCTCCGCGCCGTGCGAGCCGCTGATGATTGACGAGCCAACGTTAGCGATGATTTTTACGATCAACACGTCACCGCTCGCCGGCCGGGAAGGGCAGTTCGTCACGTCGCGCGATATTCGCGACCGCTTGCAAAAGGAATTACTGACAAACGTTTCGATTCGCGTCGAAGATTCCGGCTCCACGGACTCATTCCGCGTGCTCGGCCGCGGCGAGCTGCAACTGGCGATTCTCATTGAAACGATGCGCCGCGAAGGCTATGAGTTGATGGTCGGCAAGCCGGAGATTGTGGTGCGCGCGGAGAACGGACGGCGTCTCGAACCCGTCGAGCTCCTGGTCGTCGATTGCCCCGAGAATTTCGTGGGCGTCGTGATGGAAACACTGGGCAGCCGGCGCGCGGAGCTGGGAAAGATGGTAAACCACGGATCCGGGCGCGTCCGCATGGAGTTCAAAATTCCTTCGCGCGGATTGATCGGTCTGCGCGGACAGCTCCTTACAGACACGCGTGGCACGTGCTTGCTTCATTCGCTTTTCGAAGGCTGGACGGAATATGCGGGCGAGCTTGCGTCGCGCAATACGGGAGCGCTCGTTGCCGACCGGCCTGGGAAGACGACGGCCTTCGCGCTGTGGAACCTACAGGAACGCGGCGAGCTGTTCGTCGGTCCGGGGGCTGAAGTTTACGAAGGCATGATTATCGGCGAAAATTCACGCGAGGCCGACATGGACGTCAATGTTACGAAAGAAAAAAAGCAGACCAACATGCGCGCTTCGACTGCCGATGAAGCCATTCGCCTGGTGCCCCATCGAGCTCTGACGCTTGAGATGGCCATTGAATTTATCGCCGATGATGAATTTGTTGAAGTCACGCCACAATCGATCCGCCTCCGAAAGAAAGTTCTCGACGCCAAGCGCCGGCCTCGCCGCTGGCAGCAGATCCGCGCCAGCATCGACGCTCCGGCGTGATTTTCGGTGAAGGGCGGTTGCTCTGTGTCCGGCTTGTCATCTGCGCAGCCCTGCGGTAGATTAGCCGCCTTTCGACAGGAGTTGCGAAGCCTCCCCACGGCCATGCGAAAATCTCATGTCAAGATTGGGAGCAAAGGCCATCTGAAAATTTTGGTGCGTCAGTCGGTGATCCGAAGGCGCGTTCGCGAGGTCGCGCGCGAGATATCGCGCGATTTTTCGGGAGAGCGCTTGCACTTGATCGGTATATTGAAGGGCGCGTGCGTTTTTCTAGCGGACTTGATCCGCGAAATCGATCTCGAGACTTCGATCGACTTCATGGCCGTGGCAAGCTATGGCAAAGGGAAGGAATCGTCCGGCCAGGTGCGTTTGAACAAGGATCTCGACAGCAGCGTTCAAGGGCTCAACGTGGTTCTCGTCGAAGATATACTTGATACGGGTCTCACGCTCAGCTATCTCTGCCGCATTCTGATGGAGAGAAAACCGAAAACGCTCAAGATTGCCACGTTGCTCGACAAGCCATCTCGCCGCATCGAGAATATAAGGGCTGACTATGTCGGCTTCACAATTCCTAATGAATTTGTCGTTGGCTATGGGCTCGATTACGGCGAGCGCTATCGCAATCTGAAGGATGTTTGCATCCTGACTATGCTTCCGGATAAAGGTGATTAGTGGCGCGAGCCTCCAGCAAAACTCGGGGGATAGCGAAACTCATTGACCACACGCTTTTGAAGCCGGAAGCGACAGATGCACAGATTCGCACGCTCTGCGAAGAAGCTGTCAAATTTGAGTTTGCATCCGTTTGTATAAATCCATGGTATGTGGCGCTGGCTGCGAAGTTGGTTCGTGGCTCCGAAGTAAAAGTATGTACGGTCGCCGGCTTTCCTTTGGGTGCGACGTTTACAGCGGCGAAAGCGCTAGAAGCTGGGAATGCAATCAGCTTGGGTGCCCGGGAAATCGACATGGTCATCAACATCGGAGCACTCAAATCCGGGAGTTTGGAAGCGATGGAATCAGATATTCGAAGCGTCGTTGAGACGTGTCACCGCGGGGACGCGATTTGCAAAGTTATCCTGGAAAATGGATTGCTTTCGAATGAGGAAAAGAAATCTGCTTGCCGCGCCGCGAAAAATGCAGGCGCCGATTTTGTGAAAACCTCCACTGGTTTCGGCCCGAGCGGTGCAACGGTGGAAGACGTCGCCCTGATGCGCGCTGTCGTTGGTCCCAGGATGGGTGTCAAAGCCGCCGGCGGCATACGCACGCTTGAGGATCTGAAGAAGATGCTCGCCGCGGGAGCAACGCGGATCGGAACAAGTTCCGGGGTAAAAATCATAGAACAGGTTCGCGCCGCTGAAAAGTGAGATCCATTTCTCTGACGTCCTTGCGTAGTTTTAGCGAAGCGGTCGGGGCGATTTCATTCACATTCCGTCCTTTTCGGTATCAGATAATTCGAAGCGGGCTGTTATAATGTTTCCCTCGCAAGCAAACACACGAGTCTTTGTGTGCAAAAGTGGCATCCAATGAAAGGTTATGGATCCAACGAAACTAAACGAAGGTACAGAACTTCCTGCCGAAGTCCTCGCGACGATGGCGGAAATCGGCCAGGAAATCAATGCGTCGCTCGATCTGGATCAAGTATTGGCGCACGCCGCTGCCCAGATCAAGCGCCTCATCGATTATGAAATTTTCGCGGTTTTGCTTCTCGACGAGAATACACATCTGCTGAATTTCCGCTTCGCCATCGGACATCGACAGGAAGTCGTCGAAAACTGGAAGATTCCCGTTGGCCAGGGCATCATCGGCACAGCCGTATCGCTCGCGCGTCCCGTGCGTGTCAGCGACGTGCGCAAGGACCCGCGGTACTTGAATGCGCTCGATGCTGTCCGCTCCGAGCTTGCCGTGCCGCTTCTGCTTCAAGGCCGCGTTGTCGGCGTGCTGGACATCGAAAGCCGCCAGGTCGATTACTTTACGCCGGATCAGCAGAGTATTCTGGTGATGCTTGCCACGCGAATTGCAAGCGCGATTGAGAACGCACGTTTGTTCGAGCGCACGCGGCGCCAGACGGAGACTCTCCTCCTGCTCAACGAGGTTGCCCGCGAAACGAATTCTCTGCTCGACGTAGAAGGTGTGCTTCGCCGCGCTGCGGAAATGGTCAAGCGCGTCATCGACTATCAGATTTTTTCGATTCTTTTGTACGACGAAACGGAGCGTGTCTTCCGCCATCGCCTCAACGTGAAATTTGGCCAGCATATTCAGGAGCGTTCCGTTGTCGCACCGCAGGAAGGGATTGTGGGTGCCGCGGCGACACTGCGCCGTCCAATCGTCGTTCCTGATGTTTCGTTCGATCCACGGTATATTTCACTGAACCCTGAGACGCGTTCGGAACTTGCGATTCCGCTGCTGTACAAGAATCGCGTCATCGGCGTGCTCGATTTGGAAAGCCCGCAGCTAAATTATTTTACTCCAGATCACGTGCAGGCACTTTCGATCCTTGCTTCGCATCTCGCTGTTTCAATCGAGAATGCCAGACTCTATGAGCAGGTCGCGCGCGATGAAGCGCGTATGGAAAGAGACTTGAACGCAGCGCGCCGTCTCCAATCAGCTCTCTTACCTCCGGTTCCGGGCCAGGAATATGGGCTGGATATCGCGGCGCGCGTCGTGTCTTCGCGCGAGTTGTGCGGCGACCTTTACGATTTTCTTCCTCATAGCTCCGGCCAACTCGATATTGTCCTAGGCGATGTCAGCGGAAAGGGCAGCGCGGCTGCTCTTTATGGCTCTGCGGCTATCGGAATCATGCGCAGTCACGCGGCGCAACGACTCGCACCCGCGCTTGCACTGAAGAAACTCAATCAGATTATTTGCGAGCGCCGCATCGAAGGCCGCTTTATGACGATGTGCTTTCTCTGCTGGGATCCTCAGAATCGCATTTTGCGCATGGCCAATGCCGGCCAGGAACAACCTCTGATTTTCCAGAATGGCCGCTGTGAGAAGGTTCCCGTTACGGGTTTCCCCGTCGGCATGTTCGATGACGCTTCTTATGATGAGCTTAGCCTCGTGCTTTCCAGTGGCGACACGCTCGTGCTCTATTCGGATGGCGTGACCGACACGCAAAATTTGCAGGGGCAGTTCTATGGATGGCGGAGGCTGGCAGAGGTTGTGGCTTCCGATCCGAAGCTGACTGCCGCGGAAATCGCGGATCGAATCCTGACGGATGTCGATCATTTCTCAGGAGGGACTCATCCTTCCGACGATCGCACCCTTGTCGTCCTGAAAGTGGTATAAGAATCCCCTTGAAATCGAAGGACAGTCGCTCGGAGTTTCTCGACCCGGCGATCTATACGCCGTGTTTCGAATATCGCCACGGGTCTCTCCATTGTGAAGGAGTCGCGCTCGCGAAGATTGCGGATCGCGCAGACACTCCGGCATATGTTTACAGTAATGCCGCATTTTCCGCAGCGTATCGCGATTTTCGTCGGGCTATTCAGAGCGAATTGGGCAGAGTACCGTCCACGGTGTGCTACGCAGTGAAGGCGAACTCGAACTTAGCCGTGCTTCGTGCCCTTGCCCATCTGGGCAGCAGTTTCGATATTGTTTCCCGCGGCGAATTGTTTCGCCTGCAGCGCGCCGGAGTTCCAGGCCGGCGCATCGTGTTTTCTGGAGTCGGCAAAAAGCGCGAAGAAATTCGCGAGGCACTGCGGGCGGAGATTCTGCTCTTCAATGTCGAATCAGAGGAAGAACTAGAGGTTCTCGCGAGCGAGGCATCGCGATTGCGCGTTGCCGCTCCGTCGGCGATTCGCGTGAATCCAGATGTTGGCGCGGGCGGCCATCCTCATATTGCTACTGGGGATCATCGGCATAAATTCGGTGTCGATTGGCCGGAGGCTCGCAGACTTTATTTGCGCCACAGGCAATCTCTGTGGATTGATTGGAAGGGAATCAGTGGCCACATTGGCTCGCAGATCACGAGCATGGAGCCATTCCGGATCTTTGCTGGACGCCTCGCAGATTATTTCCGTGACTTGTCGCGGCAGGGAATTGTGTTGCGCTATTTGGACATCGGCGGCGGCCTGGGGATTCGATATGCAACCGAAAATCCTCTTTCACTGCGCGAATATGCCTCCAGCTTTGCCCCAGCAATACGAAAGCTTGGATGCCATGTGCTGCTCGAACCTGGGAGGGCGCTGATTGGTTCAGCGGGAGTCCTGTTGACACGAGTGCTTTACACGAAGCGGACGCACGGCAAAACCTTTGTCATAGTTGATGCCGCAATGAACGACCTGATTCGGCCCGCGCTCTATAATGCGACGCATCCGATCACGACTGTGAATCGCCCGAGAGCCAACGCCGAATTTTCGCCGGTTGACATCATGGGCCCGGTATGTGAGACCGGCGATTTCTTCCTTCGCAACTGGTCCATGCCGGAAGTTCACTCCGGAGATCTTCTTGTGATCTGGGTTGCGGGCGCCTACGGCGCAGCGGAATCGTCGAATTACAATTCCCGTCCTCGCGCGGCGGAAATTCTCGTCGAAGGAGGGCGTTTCCGCCTCGTTCGTCGCCGTGAATCGCGCGCTGACTTGATTCGTGGAGAGCATTACCCCCAATCGCGAGAGGCTGCTAAGACTACCGCTCGCCGGGATGCAAAAAGCTATTCACGGCGCCGTTGAACAAGTCCGGCTGGTCGACAAAGGTCATATGGCCGCTCTTTGGAAGAATCAGGAGTCGCGAGCCTGGAATTTTTTCGTGCATTTCCTTTGAAAGTGATGGATCGCACTCATCGTGATCGCCGGCGATGATCAAGGTCGGCACTTTGATTGTCGGTAGCGCATCAACGTATTCCACGGATTTCAGGTTCCCGTCGATGACGAATTCGCCGTCCGAACCCCACATTTCGCGATAGAGGTCCCAGGACATCACGCCGTTCGCTACCGGATCGTAATTGGGGTCCGGATGATTCTGGTATAGATATGGAAAATAGCCTTCGCCCCACGCAGCGATCATATATTCGTCCGTATAGCGATTTTGCTGATACGTAAGCCCGTGGCCATAAAGGCCGGCCTTTTCCATGTTGTCGATCTTTTCGCGCAGTTCCGGTGACATGTTTTCTTTGATGTGGGCCAGGACTTCATTCATCTGTTTTGTACTGGGAAAAGTGCTGCAGAGAATCAAGTGCGTTAGGTTTTTCTGGTACTTCAAAGCGTATGCTTGGGCGAGAACGCCGCCGGCGGAATGTCCCAGCAGGGTAATTTTGCCCAGGTCCAGCGCCTCGCGCACATCTTCGACGTCTTCCACCATATTGTCCACTGTGTAGCCAGCAGGATCGCCAAGCTTTTGTGAACGGCCGGAGCCGCGTTCGTCAATAAACACGAGTTCGTTATGTCGCGCGAGTGGAAGCAAATAAGGCAGAAAATAATCATGTGACGCGCCAGGCCCGCCGTGCAGAATCATCAAAGGCGTGCCGCGGCCAATCATTTCGTAGTAAATCATCACGCCGTGCGCATCCACGTAGCCTTCGTGAATCGGATATACCGACGCACTGTTCGTCCGGCCACGCACTGGCCGGTGAACAACGCTCCTTCTTGTTTGCGCAGAGCCGGGCGCTGCCATCAGAAACACAGCCAGGACGACGCAAGACAGGATTTTGCTCTTCATCTTTCCTCCCATTCTCTTGCTGCCGCTTCACAAGAGGAGCATGATCGGTTATCGCTGTCCCCAGCGGAGTTTATTCCGCAGCACCTTGTAATAGGTTTGTTCCTGTGGCCGGACCAACAGAACACGGTGCGGCGACTTCGAAATTGCGACGTGGTCCCCACGCTTGAGTTCGTACCCAATTTGTCCATCGAGCGTGAGGTACGCTTGTTCTTCGAGCGCGCTGAAGTCCAGTTCGAGGCGTACGCTGTCCGGCAATACGAGAGGCCGGTTCGTCAGCATGTGAGGACAGATCGGCGTCAGTACGAATGCCTGCAACACTGGATACAAGATGGGGCCGCCAGCCGCGAGAGAGTATGCCGTGGAGCCTGTAGGTGTGGAAACAATCAGGCCATCGGCGCGATAACGGCCGAGGAACTGGCTGTTCACTGACAAATCGAAATCCAAAATGCGCGATAGCGCTGTCTTCGTTACCACCGCATCGTTCAGGGCCTGCTGTTCTTGAGTTACCTTGCCATTTCGAATCAGCTCCGCCCTCAGCATCATGCGAGGGCTCAGACGATGGCGGCCGGCAAGAACATCTTCGAGAAGAGGGAACGCTTCGTCGAGCGTCACGCTGGTCATGAATCCCATGCCACCGAGATTGATGGCCAGAATCGGTGCCTCGCACTCCGCGAATTGCCGCGCTGCGCCAAGAAGCGTGCCGTCACCACCGAGAACGATCAGCAAGTCGATATTCGGAGCCATCTCCTCGGGCGTGGATTCTTTTGCCGCAGGTTTGAAACAGGAAGCGGAAACAGCGTCGAAATAGATTTTTACATTGCGCTGCCGCAACCATTCCACCATTCGCGGCAAAACAGTGCAAATTTCATCCTTCCGTGGCTTGCAAAAAATGCCGGCGGTTTTGACGGATCCGCGGCGGGCGCCGCCCTGCGACGCCATCGCGAGGTCATCCGCATCACCTCCGAATCTCACAACAGCACGAGGCCGCGCGGCATTTTGCTTTGTCTTCCGAATGACGGACGCTCCCTCGATTCATGCAGAATCGGCATCGAGAGATAAAACGACTCTCGAATTTCGAGGATTCTATTCTAATCGGGACGCTTCGCGTGGAGGAAATATTCCTGGTTGCCCTCCGCGCCAGTAACGCGGCTCGGGAATACTCCGAGGACTTTCAGGCCAGCGCGCTCGGCTGCGCCGCTGACGCTGACGATTGCTTGTTTGTGCAAGGCTGCGTCACGCACAATTCCACCCTTGCCTACGAGCTTCTTCTCCAGCTCGAATTGAGGCTTAACAAGAATCAAAAAAACAGCGCCTGGTCCTGCGAACGATACGACCGCATCCATGAGTTTGGCGACGGAAATGAACGATACGTCCACGACCACGAATTCCACGGCCTCGCCCAAGTCATCCGGCTTCAAAAAGCGTGCGTTTTTCTCGATGGCCGTCACCCGCGGGTCCTGACGAAGTTTCCAATCGAGCTGCTTCGTGTTTACATCCACCGCGTATACGCGCTTCGCCCCTCGCTGCATAAGGCAGTCGGTAAACCCTCCGTTGGACGAGCCGATGTCGGCGCATGTCAAACCTTCAACGCTCATGCCAGAATCTCCGAGTGCCCCTTCTAGTTTAAATCCTCCGCGGCTGGCGTATTTGGAGCCGCGCCCGAAAATTTCGATTCTCGCGTCCTCCGCGACTGTCTCACTGGCCTTCTTCACGGGCCGATCGTCGACTCGCACCTCTCCAGCAATGATCATAGCCTGAGCGCGTTGGCGCGAATCGGCAAGCCCGCGCTGCACTAGCAGCAGGTCTATGCGTTTCTTCGCGTTTTTCGAATTGGACAAAGGCTTCCTCTCGAAAGAAGCGCGGAAGGGCTCATCCTCCGGCCAACGGAGGCAAAATCGCCGCAGAGCCGAATAGAAAAATTGCGCCGACGGCGAGGCTGTACGTCGCTGTAAGAACCGTTGCAAGCCTCATCAATTTGTCACGAGTCGCGCTTGCATTGAAGATTCCGATTGCCGTCATAGTCATCAGAGTATTCATCAGCACCAATCCAGCCAGAAACATCCCCAGTCCAAGTAACCCTCGTTGGATCCCACCGAGGTTTGCCGCAAGCAGGAAAATCAGTAGCTGGCTGGGTGTTTCAGCGCCGAGTCCGTGAATCATGCCGATTAAAAATACGGTTTTTCTCGAGCAGTTCCAGTTAACAGCCTCACGCTTCCTCGCCGCATCGCCACGGAAAATGCGGCGAAGCCTCCAGCTCAGCCATCGGAACGCATAAATAAAAATCATGATTCGCGACTTCGGCGCGGCTTTTCCTGTGCTGAGGAACATCGTTCCCAAAACGTAGATGCCAAGAATCACGAGCGTCAGCCCCACGGCGCGCTCAGCCCAACGGTCGATCGCCGAAGGCAGGGAAGCCTGATAGAAAATGACGATGCCGCCAAGTGCGGCGACCATCGCCGCGTGTCCGAGAACATAAAGCAATCCCATGCGCATCGCTCGTCTGCGATTGGTCTCTACATTCGTGATATCCGAGATCGCTGCGATGTGGTCGTAGTCGAACCCATGCCGGAAGCCAAGTACGGCGGCGGTCAGTAGCGCAAGCTCAAGCGTCCTCGGAGCGGGCATGCCCAGCAAGATAGCAAAACATCTGCAAAGCATCAAAACGGAATCTGACGGAGACAAATCCACAACATGAAAAGAAGCTGAATTAAACCGTTACGCTCGGCGCGCGATCAGAAACTCCGCGATTTCGCGCAGCCGCCGCCCGCGTTCGCCATAGCACGCAAGCTCGCGCTCGGCTTTTGCAGCAAGCTCTTGAGCAAACGCGCGAGATTTTTCGATTCCAAATACGGAGGGATACGTGGCTTTTTTCTGTGCCTGATCTTTACCTGCAGTCTTTCCCAAGGCACTAGAAGATTCTTCAACGTCAAGAATGTCGTCTACAACTTGAAATTCCCATCCGAGCGCTTCGCCAAATCTTCGCAACCTCTCAACGTCCTCGTCGCGTGCGCCGCCTGCAAGGGCTCCGGCGACCGTGGATGCGCGAATCAGCGCCGCTGTTTTGGATCGGTGAATATATTCGAGTCCAGCCGCGTCGACTGGTTTTCCTTCGGCTTCCACATCGGCCACCTGACCTCCGACCATCCCGTTGACCGTCCCTGCCGCGGCGCTGATTTCAGCAATAATTCGCACTCGCCGCTGAGCATCCACATTTGCTTTCGATAGTGTCTCGAACGCCAGGGTCAGAAGGCCGTCTCCTGCCAGAATCGCCATTGCTTCGCCGAATTTTTTATGGCACGTCGGTTTGCCGCGCCGCAGATCATCATTGTCGAGTGGCGGGAGGTCATCGTGAATTAGTGAATACGTGTGAATGAACTCCAAGGCGCATCCGCACGTAACTGCCGCATCGAGGTTCTCGGAAAACAAGCGCGCCGCTTCATAACACAAGATCGGCCGAATCCGCTTTCCGCCAGCGAAAACGCTGTAGCGCATCGCCTGATGAATCGTCGCAGGCACCGTCGCTTCCGGTGGCAAGAGACTTTCGAGCGCTTTTTCGATGATGGCTTGGTCTTCGGTGAAAAAAACGGGTTGCGTCATGGATTCAGAGAAGGATGCGAGAGTTTAACTGTATGCGCAATTTTACCGCGTCGCCTGAGAATCCTGGTCGTCACTCTCGAATGGCTCCGCCTGCATTTTGCCATCCGTTTTCTTCAGCAGGATTTCTACGCGGCCTTCCGCCTCTTCGAGCTGCTTCTGGCAGTCGCGCGATAGCTTCACGCCTTCTTCAAAAAGTTTCATGGCTTCGTCGAGCGATAACTCCGGGCTCTCCAGTCGCTTCACAACTTCCTCGAGACGCATAAGCGACTTCTCAAATTCACCCTTCTTTGGAGGTTCAACCGTTTTATTTGGCGCAGGGCTCATAGTTTATAACGCTCAATTGACGTGTTCAGATTCTTCGCGATGCGATTGACGCGTCTCGTTCGGCTCTCGCGCGAAATGGCATTCTATCTCACGCAGGCAAACCCCAACAATGATTTCTGTGCGAAAGACACCCTTTTGCATTTTCCGGAAACTCGCTCGTGAATACCTGCCACCGGCCGGGCATCTTGTTACAATCATTTGAGGTATGGCGGTTCTCCCTCATATTGCTTGTGGCAGACAAGGCGCAGCGCGATGATTGCCGTCCGCTTATTTGGCATCCTAGCCCTGATCGCCATCAATGCGTTTTTTGCTGCGGTTGAGTTCTCTCTTGTCGCGGTTCGCCATTCGCGAATTCGCCAGTTGATTGAGCAGGGAGACGCACGCGCGCGTGTCGTCGAGTCCTTAATCGCGGATATGGCCACGGTCATTTCCGGCGTGCAAGTCGGCATCACGCTTACGAGCCTCGCACTGGGCTACCTCGGTGAACTCACGCTTGCCGCTTTTCTCGGTCCCTTTGTCCGTGGTGTTCCCGGGCGTTACGCATTGCCGATCGAGCACCTCGTCGCGCTTTTGTTCGCATTTGTTCTGCTGACCATCCTGCAGGTCGTTCTGGGAGAGCTTATACCCAAGAGCTTGAGTCTGGCGCACGCCGAACGCGTGGCTCTGCTTGTCGCGCGGCCTTTCCGCTGGTTTCTGCGAACATTTCGCTGGGCCATTGTGTTGCTTAACGGGATCGCAGGGACGTTTGTCCGCGCCCTCGGAGTGAAAATGCCGCAAGCGCATGCCGCGGTGCGTTCCGCAGAGGAATTGCGCATTCTTGTGGAACAAGCGGGCGAACGCGGTGTTCTCGAGCCAGTCGAGGAGCGATTCATTCAGCGCGCGATGAGTCTCGGCAACGTGCAAGTCCGGGAAATCATGGTGCCGCGCCCAGACATTCATGCGCTGCCCGTCAGCGCCACGCTAGAAGATGCGATGAAGATGTTCGCTATCACGCAGCGCTCACGCATTCCTGTTTATGAAGGGACGCTGGATCACGTCATAGGATTTGTGCACGTAAAGGATCTTTTCTGGGTCCTGCTCGATCGCGCTCGCCGCCCGGAAGAGGATCACCCACCCTCGGAATTTCATCTCAGGCACTTTGTGCGCGGCGTGCTCATCGTTCCCGAGACAAAGCTGGCCATCGAGCTGCTTCTCGAGTTCCGCTCCCATCGCACTGGCCTTGCCATGGCGGTTGATGAGTTCGGCACGATTCTGGGCCTTGTCACGCTCGAGGATATTCTTGAGCAAATGGTTGGCGAAATTCACGACGAATTCGATGTCGTCGAGCACCCACTCACTCTCGCCGATGGTTCCATGATTTTCGACGCATCCCTGAAGGTTCGCGATCTCTACGATCAGTTCCATATCGAATTGCCTGACGACCCTTCCTACGAAACGCTGGCTGGCTTTGTTCTGACGCGCCTCGGGTTCCTTCCGCGCGGCGGGGAAAGCTTCGAAGATCACGGCTACCGTTTCACGGTCATGGAAGTGGAAGGGCGCCGCATCGCCCGCGTAAAGATCAAACACTTGGATGATTCGGATGGCGCGACGATTTCGGAAAGGAACGAACGGCAAAATGCTTTCGGCGAGAAGACAAGTCGCGCGGCATCGCAGCCAGCCAAAGGAGCCAAGGAAGACTTGTCCTCCGGTCGTGAGCGGCGTGAAAAGCCGGTGAGCAGATAACCAAATGACCCGCTACATATCTCTCAGGCTTGCTTATTCGCTTCCAGCTCTGTGGTTGATTCTCACCATGGTCTTTCTTCTCGCGCACATTGTTCCTGGCGATCCCGTAGAGCAGATGCTCGGCGAAGGCGCGACGGCTTCGGATCTCATTCAGCTACGGCATGGGCTCGGTCTCGATCAGCCTTTGCCTGTGCAGTACGGGCATTATCTCTCCGGGGTGATCCGCGGCCGTCTGGGAGAATCGTTTCGGTTTCAGCAGCCTGTTCTTCACGTCGTGCTCGAACACTATCCGGCGACGCTGGAGCTCGCTTTGGCGGCGCTCCTCGTCTGTTGCGTCATAGGGATTCCTGCCGGCATCGTCGCTGCGCAGCACCGTGCCACTTCCACAGATCACGCCGTCGGTTTTTTCACGTTGCTGGGCCTTTCGATTCCGAATTTTGCGCTCGGCCCGTTGCTGATTCTGACTTTTTCTGTATTGATTGGCTGGCTGCCCGTCAGCGGACGGGGTGGTTTCCTTCATCTGATTCTCCCGGCAGTGACGCTCGGTGCCGCGCTTGCCGCGATTCTCACGCGAATGGTGCGTACTTCGGTTCTCGAACAGCTTGGCAGCGATTACATTCGCACCGCTCGAGCCAAGGGTCTTGCGGAGCGTGTAGTCCTTCTCCGGCATGCGTTCCGTAATGCGCTGATTCCGATCCTAACGATTCTTGGCTTGCAATTCGGCACGCTGCTCGCCGGCACTATCGTCACTGAGACGATTTTCTCCTGGCCGGGCATTGGCCGCCTCGCCGTGCAGGCCATTGAAGCGCGAGATTATCCGCTCCTGCAGGGCTGCATCCTGGTCATCGCCGTGTCCTACGTGCTTGTGAATCTGCTCACCGATTTCGTCTACGCATTTGCTGACCCGCGGGTGCGCCTGCAATGAGAGCATTGCGCGAATTTCTTCGTCACAGCTTGCCTGGTTCCGTCGGATTTGCCCTTTGTGTTGTCCTGATTGTTTTTGCGCTCGGCGCGCCGTGGCTCGCGCCCTACAATCCCAATGCCCAAAATCTTCCCGCGCGTCTCGAGTCGCCGAGCGCCGCGCATTGGATGGGCACGGACGAATTGGGCCGTGATGTGCTTTCCCGCGTCATTTACGGAGCGCGCGTTTCCATGTCCGTCAGCGTCTCGGTTGTGTTTGGCGCGGGAATGATTGGACTGGTTCTTGGTTCGCTGGCCGGCTACTTCGGCGGGTGGTTCGACAGTTTCGTGAACATCATCCTAATCAATGCGTTTCTTTCGTTTCCGGGAATCTTGCTGGCCATCGCCTTCGCCGCATTCTTGGGTCCCGGCCTCGGGAACGTCATCATCGCGCTGACAATCACCGGCTGGGCTGGCTACGCACGCCTCGCACGAGCGCAAGTTTTGCAGGCGAAGGAAATGGACTACGTTGCAGCCGCGCGATCCCTCGGCGCATCGCATTTGCGGATTCTCTGCCGTCACTTACTGCCGAATATTATTCAGCCCGTTCTGGTGCAGGGAACGATCGCGCTCGCCGGCGCGATTCTCGCCGAATCCACACTGAGCTTTCTCGGCCTCGGCGTTCTTGCGCCGATGTCGAGCTGGGGCGCGATGCTCAACGACGCGCGTGCGCATTTGTTCGACGCGCCGCACATGGTGGTTTTCCCGGCGCTTGCCGTGATGAGCGCCGTGCTGGCCTTTAATCTATTGGGAGATGCCCTGCGCGACTGGATGGACCCGCGTACGCGAGCGTTTCTGGCTGTTACCGATTTGGCCCGATAAGATGCGGCTAAGGAAATTCGACGGTGACTTCTGCGCCGCGATTCACGCCCAGCAATTTCGCTGCATTTCCGCGATTCACCGCGATTTCGAAAAACCCGCTCGATCCAAGGATGAGCATCGGTTCATTTGACGCGCCATTTCCAAATGTCTGTGCGAACTTGGAAATTTCTGCGTTTCCGACTCGCGTCTTGAATTTTGTTCCGGCAAGAACTTGGGGCAGATCTTCGGCGGAAAGATTCGTCAGCAAATTGCCAAAATTATCGGCGCGCAGCACGACGCCCTTCACGCCGTTGCCGGCTGGTTTCGGCTTCGGCAGTGCGAAGCGCACAAAATCCGTCACTTCTTCCCCGAACGACTGTGTCTGCCAGTTTTTCGAAAGCCATGCCGCCACGGGCGCGAAGACGTCGCGTCCATGAAACGTAGTGCTCATTGGTTGCAGGAAGTAGTGTTCCGCGCTGACGTGCCGCACGGTCACCGATTCCTCCTGCGCATAGACCATCGACAGCACGCCATTGTCCGGCGCCACAAAATATTGTGTTCCCGCGCTGACCAGCAGCGGCCGGCGATCTGTTCCAACGCCAGGGTCGACCACAACCACATGCACTGTTTTGGGCGGAAAGTACTTGTACGCCTGTCCGATCGCTAGCGCTCCGTCGAGCAAATCATAGGGCAGGACACTGTGCGTGATGTCCACGATCTCTACGTCGGGATTGATGTTCAAAATGACGCCTTTCATCGTCCCGACAAGATGGTCGACGGACCCAAAATCCGTTGTCAGCGTGATGGCGGTGCGCGTCAAGCGGTTCTCCCGGCCGCGGTTGAATCTCTAAGTGCGGCCCACTCTCAAAAAGTGACTCATGCTGCCTATGAGTCTGGCAGAGACAAAGGCGCGTGGCAATGTGCCTCCACAAAGTGGTTTCCTGCGCAGAAATCACTCGCGCATGTCGCAAAGAAGTCAGATTTTCTTCTGCGTTGTTTATTGCGGCTGGTGATTTATTTGCACGGTTTGTTTCTAAACCCTCACATCATGCCAGGAAGGTCAGCCAGTCGCGCTCGGTTCATCGCGCTCTTCTTGTCTTCCTTCGAATTCCCCCACGTCCAGTAGAGGCCGAGATAGGCATATGCCTCCGGTTGTCCCGCGACTTCATGGCCATAACAAAACAGAAGTTGAAATCCCGGATTTTTGAAATAGTAGTAGCCGCCGAAATCCACGAGAGTAGTGGCTCGAAGTTGCGGGGTCGCCGAACCCTCAGCGCCATGCGAGAAGACTTCCGTACCTAGCGTCCACTTTTTGCCGATATCGCGCTGCACGAGCCAGCCGCCATAAGTGAAATTTTTGTAGCCTGTTTGTGGCACGATTTCATATCCCACACCACCATAGGTTGTCCACGGCCCGAAGCTTTTTTGCATCCAGACTGGCAGCTTCCACCAAATCTTTCCCACACCAAGGCCCAAATTGTAATTTCCGGTTGGCACTTCGATCATTGTGAATGTGCCGATCATCGGCCGGTATTTCGTTTCATTGAGGTATCGGTATTTCACGCCGATTTCGATATCGCCCATTCCAAACGCCGTCGGCCCCGCGCCGGAGGGAAAATAATTGGTATTGTTCGAAGGCGTGATCGACGCTGCGGGGATAACGACGTGGAATTGCGTGTTCGGCAGAATCCCCCAATTGAACTCGACGGCTGGCCCTGCTGTATCCATCTCCACGCCCGTGCCGTCGATGGAGCCAAATGTGTAAAATTCGTAATGGCGAAAATCGACCGGCTCCGGGTCGTCGGTTTGGAACGGCGGCCCAGCGAAAAGCGGCTTGGCGCACGCCAACAGGATCAGCACAATCAACGCAGCGCGGCATTTCATTGCTCGTCCTCTTCCGGCGCCTATTCCGTGGCTTTGACGGCCACAGCCTTCACTTGTGAAATGCGAATTCGATATCGCAAATCCCCTGCTACGAAATAGTCATAAAATACCCGCGATGAGTCAAATGTTTGCAGCTTCGCCGCGGCACGAGTGGCGGTCTCTTCGGTTCAGCGATTCGCCGATTGGCGTCGCAAGCCTTGTGCCCATTGTCTTTGCTGCTATCGTCTGGCCGCTCTGCGTACTTATCAGTGAGCGCGAACAATCCTTCCAATTGGCCATGGAGGGCATCACTGCGTTTTGCTATATTGCATTCACCGTCGGCGTTCTCGCCAGCCTGTATTCGCTCCTTTCCGAAAAGTCCAAAATATTTGGTTGGGCAGGAGTGGCCGTGGCCGCCTACGCATTGTTTCTGCAACCCAAGGAATGGTATTTGGGTACTTTGATCGAGTTTTATCTTCCGCTTCTCGTTTTCCTGCCATTTTTCTTCATGGCCGCGCACCTTTCCGAAAAACACCACCATGCCGCTCCGCGCGTATAAACCATTCTTGCTGTGACTTCTGCCTGCAAATGTGCGTAAGGGTTATGATAAATTTGCGCATTCCACACAGCACGTTAGAATGCCCGGAACAAAGGAAACGCCGTGAGCGCACTGACAATCTTTGGTCTTTTCGCCGTTACTGCGATGCTCGTCTTCTACGCCCTCGAGCATCGCAGCCCGTGGTTCATTCTCGCCTTCGCCGCGGCCTGCTTGCTTGCCTCGACTTACGGCTTCCTGCAAGGAGCATGGCCTTTCGGCATAGTCGAAGCCGTTTGGTCCGCCGTCGCTTTACGTCGCTGGCAAATGTTCCGCCGCGCCGGAGCACACGCTGCGGGATTTCGCTCTTCTTGACCCGTTTCCGTCGAAACGATATTCTGACTCCGCAATTACAAGAGGGCTTATTCGTGCGCCGCGTCTACCTCGATTACAACGCCACTACTCCAGTCGATCCCGAAGTTATCAAAGCAATGCTTCCTTTTTTTACAGAGACGTATGGCAACGCCAGCTCGATCCATGCCGCGGGCCAAAGCGCGCGCGGCGGCGTCGAAATGGCGCGCCAATCGGTGGCAGCGCTGATCGGCGCGAAGCCTTCTGAGATTGTTTTTACCAGCGGCGGCACGGAAGCGGATAATCTCGCGATTCTCGGCGTTGTCGCCGCGATGCACCGCGAGAAAAAGCACGTCATCTGCTCGCCCATCGAACATAGCGCCGTTCGCAATTCGGTTCAGGCTCTCGAAAAGCAAGGATTCGAAGTTACCTGGCTGCCCATCTCTAAGGATGGCATTGTCGATCCAGAAGATGTTCGCCGCGCCCTTCGCCCCGAGACGGTCCTCATCACTGTCATGTACGCCAACAACGAAATCGGCACGATTCAACCCGTCGCCGAGATCGGCAAGATCGCGCTCGAAGCGGACGTCTATTTCCACACCGATGCAGTGCAGGCCGTCGGCAAGATTCCTGTCGATGTGAACGAAATCAAGTGCGATTTTCTTGCGCTCGCCGCGCACAAAATCTACGGCCCGAAAGGCGTTGGCGCGCTTTATGTTCGTGAGAATTCGCCTCTTGAACCGCTGCTCTTCGGTGGAACGCACGAACGCGATCGCCGCCCGGGCACCGAAAATGTTCCCGGCATCGTTGGGCTCGGCAAGGCTGCGGAAATCGCCCGCGCGCATCTCGCGTCTGATTCCGCGCGAATCACGGCTCTTCGCAATCGTTTCGAAGACGGAATCATCGCGCGCGTTTCCGAATCTCGCGTCAATGGCAATCGCTCTCGCCGTGTTCCCAATACTTCGAACATTTCGTTTCTTTGTGCCGCGGGCGAGTCTCTCGTCATTTCATTCGACTTGCAGGGTGTGCAATGTTCCGCCGGCTCCGCATGTTCCTCCGGCGCGATCTCGCCTTCGCCGGTTCTCTTCGCCATCGGCCTTCCGTCCGATGAGGCTAAATCCACAGTTCGCTTCAGCCTTGGCCGTTTTACGACCGGCGATGATGTTGACTACGCTATCGAAGCCGCATCTACCGTCGTCAACCGTCTCCGGGACCTTGCTGCCGCTCGTCGCAAAACGGTCATTCCCGCCGATTAGTGGTGCGTTTCGCAGCGCGTCATCTTCCTCCTTCTGATATTCTATGGAACTGAAATCAATGGCCGCTTCAGCACAACCCGCGCTTACTGCCGTCGCGATGAGTGGTGGTGTGGATAGCTCCACAGTCGCTGCGCTTCTCCACGAGTCTGCGGAGCCGATTGTCGGTCTCACGATGCAGCTGTGGAATCAGCGCCGCCTTCCCGAGCTTGCCTCGAGCGGTGGCCCGGCGCCGCATCGTTGCTGTTCGCTCGACGACGTGTACGACGCCCGCCGCGTCGCGGAGCATCTTGGCTTTCCTTTTTACGTCGTCAATTTCGAGCAGGCCTTCGAGGAGAGCGTCATTCGTCCCTTCGTCAACGATTATCTCGGAGGGCGCACGCCCATTCCATGCACGCTTTGCAATAATCATGTGAAGTTCGAGCAGCTTCTTGTCACCGCACGCCAAATCGGCGCCGAGCGTCTCGCCACCGGCCATTATGCTCGCGTTCGCTGGAATGGCGATTCGGGCCGCTACGAGCTGTTGCGTGCCGCGGATGACTCCAAGGACCAATCGTATTTTCTCTTTGGCCTCACGCAGGAGCAACTCTCCCGCTCGCGCTTTCCGCTCGGTGAGCTGACAAAGGCCGAGGTCCGTGAAATCGCTCGCCGCACGCAGCTTCCCGTCGCTGCAAAGCCGGAAAGCCAGGAAATTTGCTTCGTCCCCACGGGAAACTATATCCGCTTTATCGGGAGCTATTTGCGCGAACAGGGCAGGGAATTCAGTGCCGAAACGGGCGACATCGTGACGACGGATGGCACTGTCATCGGCCGGCATGAAGGACTACATCGCTACACGGTGGGCCAGCGCCGCGGCCTTGGCTTCGCGGTCGGCCATCCGGTCTATGTTGTCGCGCTCGACCGTGCCAATAATCGGCTCATCGTGGGCAGCGACGATGACTTGTTTACGTCGGTATGCGAAGTGCGCGACGTCAACTGGATTTCAACCGCTCGTCCGAATGGTCCAGTCGAAGCCAGTGTGAAAGTCCGCCATCGCCACGATCCCGCACTTGCCGTAGTCGAAGCGATTGACGCAGAGACAGCCCGCGTGACATTCCGTGAACCACAGCGCGCCATCACTCCGGGACAAGCAGCCGTTTTCTATATCGAGGATCTCGTTCTTGCAGGCGGCTGGATTCGCTGAAACTCTCCGTTTTGTCCTCGCGCGCACCATCACATCTCGAATCGCGCGGGATCATTCTCAGTTTTCGTGGGATTTGGATTCCTAGATAAACAGTTCTTCGTCTTGTTTTTCCGGTTCGATGCGCGCCGCTCGCTGTCCGCGGATGAAGTCGATTCCGGTCTTGATGCCTTTTAGGACTGCGGAAGCCTGCTGTAGCGGGCCGAGCACGGATCTCCGGAGTTTCAGGCCAGCGTCTTCGATCGCTTCCAGCGTTCCGGTGATAATCACGTCGGCGCGAATAATCTGCGCGCGCATGCGTTCCAATGCCTCGGTAACCACGCGGTCGACCTTCTGCGCCTGCCCTCTCGCCAGCCGCGTCATCTCCGCCGCGTCGCCGACGATGCTCGTAATCTTGTCCTCGGAATTTTCCAGCACTCGATTGATGCGTCCCAGGATGGGATCAACTTTCCGATGAAGATCATCCACCACGCGTCGCAGCTCTGTGCTCGTCTCCTTGAAAGCGCGATACATGCCCGCAAGGATCAGCGTCTGCATCACGATCGCTATCGTGGCAATGCCGAAGAACGCGATGATCCACCCGTTCATCTCGGTCCATCCCTCTCGACGCGCACTTGCGTTAGGATGACTTGGCCCTCTCCCGCTGATACGTTTCCTTGCCCGCCTCTACCGCTGCTGCCAGAGAGCTCTTCTCCCGGCTCATGATTTCCTTGCTGCGTTCAATGAGATCTTCCGCGCGTTCGCGCAGTTCTCGCGCTTTTCGTTGCGCATACTCGCGGCCCTCGTCTGCCTTTTTCGAGAGAAACTCGCGCGTCTCTTCTCCGGACTTTGGCGCGAACAAAATTCCCAGGAGCGTTCCCACGCCGAGTCCCACGATAAAATAACTGATCTTTGAGCCGACGTTGTCAGCCATGATGCACCTCCGAACATTTGACGGTAGCATAGCCTTTCAGCAGCAGCAAGCAGCGCCAGCCCAGTGGCCCACCATATTTCTTCAGCTCCATACGCTCCCGCATGGTGTACGTGCCCGGTGGCTCTCGTACGCGCAGGTCATTGCCTAAATTATTGTGTGATTGAAGATTGTCCGTGCAAGAACTCATGCAGCTTTTCGGCTTTCGCGCGCGGCAAAACCGTAGTCAGCTCCTCCACGCTCATCTGTTTCAGCCGTGCGACGCTCCCAAATTTTTTCAAGAGCTTCTGCGCTGTTTGCTCGCCAATGCCCGGCACATCTGTCAGGGAGGTCCGCAGCCGGTGCTTCGATCGTCTGAGCCGGTGAAAAGTGACGGCAAAGCGGTGCGTTTCATCTCGGATCTGCTGAACCAAATGCAAAATCGGCGAATGATGATCCAGCCGGATGGGATCATCTTCATGTCCATAGACGTATAGGATTTCTTCCTTTTTCGCAATGCTCGCGAGCGGCTGGTCCGTAATGTTCAGCTTTTCGAGCGCTTCAGCCCCTGCGTGCAGTTGCCCGATTCCCCCGTCGATCAAAATTAAACTTGGCAATGGCTTGTTCTCTTCAAGCAGTCTCTTGTAGCGCCGCCCCACGGCTTCGCGCATGCTCGCAAAATCGTCGCGCAGTAATTGCGCTTCCACTGTGTTTTCGTCTCCGTTTTTTTTGTTTCCATCCGCATCCTTCGCCAGCGCTTTCGCACCTGTGCCTCGAATAATGAATTTCCGGTAATCCGCTTTCTTCATCTTCCCTTTTTCCCACACAACCATCGACGCAACCGTATCCGATCCCTGAATATGGGAGATATCGAAGCTTTCGATTCGTTTCGGCGTCGCCGGTAGCGCCAGCGCTGCTTCGAGCGCTTCCGCAATCGCTTGCGAGTTCGGCTTCATCACACGGAATCGCTGCGTGAATGAATGCTTGGCATTTGTTTCCACCAGATCGAGAAAAGCGCGCTTCACTCCGCGCTGTGGTGTCACGATTTCTACCCGATGCCCGATGCTTTCCGAAAGCACCTCTTCGAGCAGCTGGGAATCCTCGAATTCGACCGGCACGTGAATAATGCGTGGCACGTAATTCGCGTCGAGATAGATTTGTTTCAGCAGCGATGTGACAAACTCCTGCGGCTCAAACTCCGTCAAGTCCTCCCAATAAAATTCTCTTCGGTCCACCACGCGCCCGCCGCGCACGTGAAATAGGTTCGCGGCCACTTGTGGCGGCTCGGCATACCAAGCCAGCACGTCGATGTCGTCACCGGCGGCTGCCGCGATCTTCTGCCGTTCCTCCATGTCTTCAACAGTGCGAATCAAATTTCTGTAGCCCGCCGCTGCTTCAAATCGCTCGTCAGTCGCCGCGCGCTGCATTCGCTCTTCGAGACTTTTGATCAAATCGCGCCGCCGCCCTTCCAAAAACAATCGCGAATCCCGAGCCGCTTCTGCATATCGCTCTTCGAGCGTTTGCCCTGCCGCACGCGGCCCCAGGCTCCGGCTCAGATAAAACTCCAGCCACGCCCGCGTGTGCGGCCGGTTCAGCTCCATTCTTGCTGAAGGAATTCCAAAATATCGATTGATGAAATGCACGATCCGGTGCGCAAGTCCGGCCGGAAAATATGGCCCGAAATAGAGCGAGCCGTTCTTCTCCAGCCGCCGCGTCACGAACACGCGCGGGAATTCTTCCGCGGCCGTAAAGCAGATGTACGGATAGGTTTTGTCGTCGCGCAGCAGAATATTGAATTTCGGTTTGTGCCTCTTAATGAGATGGTTCTCGAGCGCCAGCGCCTCGCGTTCGTTGTCGACAACGATGTATTCCGCTTCGGCAATCTCCCGCACCAGTGATCCGGTCTTTGCGTCCAATTGCCGCGAATCGAGCAGGTACGACTTCACACGCTGCCGCAACGATTTCGCTTTACCTACATAAATGATTTTTTCCGCCGCGTCTTTGAACAGATACACTCCAGGCTCGAGTGGGAATTCGGAAACTTTTTCGCGGAGATCCATGGGAAAGAGTTATGCTGTTTGTGCGGCCTCGCCGATTCGCGAAGCCGCGGAAAACAGTCTGATTTTATCAGACGTCATCGAATTGCTTTCGAGCATCCGAGGTCATTTTGCAAGGCATGTTGGAAATGTCGGCCCGCCGAATCTTCCTGGGTTTGACGCTCGCTGCATTTGGTCTTTGCGGCGCCGCGTCCGCGCAATCGCAGTCTCCTGTTGCGCCGTCCGAGCAGCCGGTCGCCAATTACAACCCAGCGCTCGCGAAACACGATGTCGAGGTCGGGAGGTTCTATTTGGACAAGGGCGACCTTGATGGCGCCATCGCGCGCTTCAAAGATGCCATGCACCATAAGCCCAATTTTGCCGAACCACGTCTGCTCCTTGGCCAGGTCTACGAAAAAAAGAATGATCCTGCCTCGGCCATCGACTACTACCAGCAATATCTGAAAATTCTTCCGAACGCGCGCGATTCCAAGAAAGTCCGTGCACGCGTCGCCAAACTCCAGGATCAAATCTCGAAAGACAAAGCCGCCGCAAACCGTTCAGGCAAATCGCTCTAGAAATTTCATCGCTCTTGCGTAATCGGCAAATTGCTTTTCTTCCTCCCGGAATTTCTTCGAGTGCGATTCCAGCCGGCATCGGGCGAGCTTCATGGGATGCTTTTGGTGCAGCATCTCGTGGTAGAGCACGTACGCGATCACGTATTCCGGCACGCTCGCGCTATCCAGCGCGCAGTTGATCGCAATTTGCGTAAGCGCGGGATCGAACGTTCCGAGCTGGCTTTTCCACTGCCGGGCGCTCCAGCCGATTCTGGGCCGTGGCAAGCTCGCCTGAAAATATCTCCGATTGAGCTCGTCGAAAAGCGGTTCCAGGTCATGATGCCGTCCGCGCGGTAGCGAAATTCTCAGCCGCGCACGCTTTCGCCGCAGCGCCAGCAGACGCCGCCGCGTTTCGTGTCCGTGTGCATAATTTTTGTATGTGTCTGTAATCTGCCGCGGCGCTCGCCGCCGGTAAAGACGCGCCAACAAAATTGCCGCCGCCGCTTCCAGAACCTCAAGCGGCGCACCGCGCAATAAATCGGAAAGCCGCACATACGCCGTTTCTTCCCGCAGCCGGATCGAATGAGTCAGGCTCGAATACGGATAGAACTCCACGACGAAATGCGGAGGCCGCCCGGTGCAGGCCAGCCGCGTAAACATCCGTTGAAACACCATCGCGCCGCCAGGAACATGCTTCATTCGTGCAACAGCGCTTCTCGTCAAGGTTTTCTCCGAATCGGCACCGATCCGTATTCTTTTGCAGCTTTGTTTGCCTCATCCAAGGCGTCTTGTGTGCTGCCGATCGCGTCGTCCAGGTTATCCTTATACGAGTCCAGCTTTGGCCCGCCGGCGGCTTCGATCTTCTTTAGCATTTCGAGATTTTGTTTGCTTTCTTTTTGAAACGCGCTGATCACGTTCCGGAGATTCGCGCCGGCCTTCCGCGCGTTTCGCAGGCGTTCCGTTCCTTCGTCGAGGCAGCTCGAATATCCATCCAAAAGGCCGTTCAGGAGCTCTTCCCTGTGCATCTGCGGAGACTTGAGTTGCAATTCATATTCGAATTTCTTCAGCCGGTCGTGCGCAAAATTCAAAAACAACTTTGCTCGTTCCCCCGGGTCCTGCTCGTCTCGTACTTGATTCGCCTCATTCGGACTCAAAAAATCCGGCTGCTCCTGCGCGCGCAAAATTCGGGCCCACGTCATGCTGATGATGGCAAGCGCGATCAGGCTCAAGCACAGCCGCGCGATTCCTCTCACGTTCTTTGCCACTGCTCACCTCGATTGCTGCTTTTCCTCGTTCGCCTCGCGCGGCCGCCGCGGAAATAGTTCGGCCAGCAGCTTCTGGTTCAGTGCGTCCAGGTGTTTTGCGAGGTCCAGGAACGGCTGCCTTTGGTCAAATGGAGCGCGATTCGCAATTTGCCGCACCGTTCTCAGGTTTTCACGGACCGAAATTTGCAGTTGGCGAAATCCGTTGGAATGGGACTCCGGATTGACGCCGGTTTTGTCGAGCATCCGGTCTGTTTCGCTTGCCTTTTGCTCATAATCTTTCATAAAATCGAGCGCTTCGACAAAATTTTCGATATCCGCGCTCTGCTGCGCCGCCTTGTTCTCCGCCCGGCCCAGCTTCACAACGATCTTGGCCTTTCGCACAGGATCGGTCTCGCTCGCATACTCCGCCTGATGCCTCGCAATTTCTTTTTGCACGCGCGCGGATTGCGCGGCTGCCACGAAAGTAAATCCAAGGACAAACACAGCAATCACCGCGCGCGCGCCCATTTCATTTCCTCTTGTTTTTCAGCGCGTCTTCCAGAAATCGAACGCGCGCTGCTGCTTCGAAATATTCGTCGCTGCCTTGTTCTTTATTCAGAGCGAGAAATTTCTTGTACGCGTCGAGCGCCAATTCGAGTTGCCCCAGATGGTCGTAGCATGTCGCCCGCACAAACCATGCGCCTGCGTTCGGCGTTTCTCGTCGCGCCAGGATGTCGAGAGCTGTCAAAGTGGCGGTGTAGTTCTTGTTCAGGTATTCCGCGGTCATCAAATCATGCAGCACATCGTTCGCGTTCGTATCCAGTTGGAACGCCGTCTCCAGCTCTTTTGTCGCAGCGCCATAATCATGCATTTCCAGCAGCGCATGGCCCATCTCGGCATGGATATCTACATTCTGAGGATCCATGGCTTCGGCTTTCTGAAGCACAGCGACCGTTTGCGCGAATTTCTTTTCCCGATAATAAATCAATGCGCGCAGTTTGAGCGACTCTGGCGTTTCTGGCCTGGCTTTTGCCGCCGTGTCAAGCTCCGCGACCGCCTCATCATTCTCGCCCATGTCGGCGAGTATGGAAGCGCGCACCATTCGCGCTCGTTCGTCATTCGGCTGCGCTTTCAGATAGTCCGCCAGCGCCGCCGCCGCGTCAGCCGGTTTTTTCTCTTGAATCAGGCAGTTCGCCAGCCCCAGTTGCGCGTCCGGATCGGACGCTTTCAATTTTAATGCCTCGCGGAAGTTCGTTTCTCCCATCGGCGCATTTCCGGATGCAAGTTCAGCTCTTCCCAGCGCTGTGTATGCGGCCTCGTCATTCGGGTCGAGTTTCACGGCAATCCCGAGTTCCTTCACCGCCTCAGGAAATTCCTTCGCATTCTCCTCTGCCATGCCGAGCAAAAAGTGCCCGCGTTCGAATCCGTAATCTTGTTCCGTCACTTTCTGCAGGGGGTCGATGGCTGCTTTCGGGTCGCTTTCGATCAGACTGATTCCCAGATTCAAATACGCCTGTGTCATCTTTGGATCGAGCTCGATGGCCTTGCGATATTCCGTGTCCGCCATTTCATTCTGATGCTGCGCGGTATAAACGTACCCAAGATCGAAATGCGCCTCCGCATCGTTAGGTTTTTGCTCGAGATACTTTTCGTAATCCTCAGTCGCTGTAGCGTAGTCGTTCTTGTCGGCGGCCGCTTTCGCATCCACCAGCAACTGATGCAGCGCAACATCCTCCGGAGACACATAATGTACTTTCGTCCGCGTTCCTGTGGAGGATTGCCCGCTTGCCGTGGCCGCGGCAAACGTCGCCGCCAGATAAATCGCCGCAGTCCTTCTAGTGCGCTTCATGGCACGTGATTTTGCGAAACCGGCGTCTGGCGTCCATTGTGCCCGTTGCGACCATTGCGCATGCCCTCTTCGAGCGCCTTCGCTAGGAATTTCCCCGTATAGGACTGCGCGTTGCGCGCCACCTGCTCCGGAGTTCCGCAGGCCACCAGGCGCCCTCCGCGCTCGCCGCCCTCCGGCCCCAGGTCTATGACCCAATCCGCCGATTTAATAACATCCAGGTTGTGTTCGATAATCAGCACCGAAGCTCCACCTTCGAGCAACTTTCGGAATGCCGCCAGCAATTTCGAAATATCATCGAAATGCAGTCCCGTTGTCGGTTCGTCGAAAATGTACAGGACACCGGTATTCTCTTGTCGCGTGAGATGCGCCGCCAGTTTCAAACGTTGTGCCTCGCCGCCGGAAAGCGTCGACGCCGACTGGCCCAATCGCAGATATCCAAGCCCGACTTCTTCCAGCACCTTGAGTTTCGACGTGACTTTCGGTGCCCCGGCGAAAAACGCCATGGCTTCGTGCACAGTCATTTGCAGCACATCGTGAACGTTCTTGCCGTGATAATGCACCTCGAGGACGCCGCTCTTGTATCGCGTGCCTCTACATTCCTCGCAGATCAATTCCACATCGGCCAAAAATCGCATTTCCACGGTCACCGTGCCGTCTCCCTGGCACGCTTCGCATCGCCCGCCCGGAATGTTGAATGAGAAATGTCCTGCCGCGTAGCCGCGTTTCTTGGCATCCGGCGTCGAGGCAAAAAGCTCGCGAATCGCATCGAACGCCTTCAGATACGTCGCCGGATTCGACCGTGGCGTTCGCCCAATCGGCGACTGATCCACCATTTCCACGGCGGTCAGCGCTCCGTCTCCCTGAATGTCGTCGCAGGCATCGCGCCAGTTTCCGCCATTGCGTTTCGCTTGCAGCGTTTTGTAGATTACATCATGGACAAGCGTCGATTTCCCCGATCCGGATACTCCTGTGATCGTCACAATCATGTTCAGCGGCACCATTAAATCGACTTCCTTCAGATTGTGGCTCCGCGCTTTCAGAATTTTCAGGAATCGTCCTTGCGTCTTCCGCCGCGTTGCAGGAACGGGAATATGCAGCTCACCGCTCAAGTAGCGCCCCGTCAGCGAATGGGTGTCCGTTTCCAGTTGCTTCTGCGTTCCCGCGAAAAGAATTTTCCCGCCGTGTTCGCCTGCGCCCGGTCCCAAATCCATCACGTAATCCGCCGCACGAATGGTATCGGCATCGTGTTCGACGACAAGCAGCGTGTTCCCAAGCTCTCGCAAACTTTTCAGAATGGAAATCAGCCGGTGCGTGTCCCGCGGATGCAAACCGATGGACGGTTCATCCAGCACGTACAACGCACCTACCAGATGCGATCCCAGCGACGTCGCCAGTTGAATCCGCTGTGACTCGCCGCCCGAGAGCGTCGAAGTCAGCCGGTCGAGCGTCAAATAATCCAGCCCAACTTCATCCAGAAATCGCAATCTCTGCTGCACTTCTTCGAGCACTTTTCCCGCGATGACCGCCTCACCTGTGCTCAATTTCAGCGACGAAAAGAATTTCCGCGCCTCCGCGACAGTCATTTCGCACGCTTCGGTGATGGATTTTCCCGCCACCCGCACCGCACGCGCTTCCGGCCGCAGCCGCGTTCCCTGGCAATCCGGGCATGTCGCGTATCCTCGATACCGGCTCAGGAAGACGCGCACGTGCAGCTTGTACTTCTTGCGCTCAAGCCAGGCGAAGAATCCCGTGACGCCGCTCCAGTCCTCTTTCCGGTCGCCCTCGATGATCCATTTCTTCTGTTGTTCCGTAAGCTGGCGGAACGGCGTCGTCAGCGAAATGCCTTTCTTCGTTGCATAGGCTTTCAAATTCTGCACGATTTGCCGGAAGCGCGGCCTCGTCCACGGTTCGACAGCGCCCTCCGCGAGCGATTTTCCTTTGTCCGGAATCACGCGGTCGATGTCGAAATCAATCGTGTTGCCGAATCCCTGGCATCGCGGGCACGCGCCATAGGGATTGTTGAACGAAAACAGTCGCGGCTCCGGCTCCTGATAAGCAATTCCGCATTTCTTGCACTCAAAACGTTCGCTGAAAACCATCCGTTCCGGTGCCGCTCCCGGCTGCTCCGGCGCGAATTCCAAAATCGCTTCGCCTCGCCCTTCGCGATAACAAATCTCGATGGAATCTTTCAGCCGCGAGCGAATCTCTGGCCCCAGCGCGAGTCGGTCCGCGAGCACATGGACGGGTTTCGCGAAATCCACATCCAGCAGCGTTTCCGGGGAAGAGAATTCGTAAACGCGCCCCTCCTGATAGAGCCTGCTGAACCCGCGCTTCTGCAAATCTCCAAGCGTCCGTTTTACGGCTTCGGCTACGGGCAGCGCTTTCTTGGCCACTTTCGCTGAAAAGCCAGTCCGCGCCGCTTTCCCCGCGCCCGCCGTCTTTGCTGTTTCCGTCGCTTCCGTTTGCAGCACGAGCGTGTACAGCACGTAAAATCTTCGTCCGGTCGGCAATGCCAGCACGCGCTCCGCGATCTCGTCGATCGAATCCTTCTTCACTTCTTCGCCGCACCGAACGCAGAACGTGTGGCCCACGCGTGCATAGAGCAGCCGCAGGTAATCGTAAATTTCAGTCGAAGTCGCCACGGTCGAACGCGGATTTCTTGTGGAGTTTTTCTGTCGAATCGCGATCGCCGGCGCAATGCCCGTCACTTCGTCCACATCGGGCTTCTCGATGCGCTCCAGAAACTGCCGCGCGTATGCCGAAAGCGACTCGATATAGCGCCGCTGACCCTCCGCATAAATCGTATCGAACGCTAGGCTGGACTTTCCCGAGCCGGAGACGCCGCTCACTACCGTGATGGCGTTGTGTGGTATCTCGAAATCAATGTTCTTCAGGTTGTGTACGCGCGCTCCGCGCACGCGAATCGCATCCTGCGCGCCCGCAGCCAACTCCATCGTTGCTACGGTATTCTCCGTCGTCGCCGAAGCCTTCGTCTGCGCGCGCCTCGGCAAACGCCCCTCTTTTGCGTTTTTCGCGGGGCGCGAACCAGGACCAGCTTGCTCTGTCGTTTTCGTCGCCATAGGCCTAAACCAAAAATTATACGTCTTCGCGCAAGACCTCGGCAAATGACGGCGCTATAATCCTCCGCGCGATGAAAAAGAGCGCCTTGCGCGGCTTGATCGAAATTGGCTTCATTCTGTTCCTGTTTTATTCGAATCTGCTGATGGGAGAATTCGAACGCTCCGGCATGGGGCAAAGGCGAGGCCTGATTTGGGCCTTTTCGGATATCTTCACTGTTGCCAATTTTGAAATCGCCGCGATCGCTCCGGTGATCGGCTATATTCTCGTTGAGTTTTTGCGGACCAAATTCTAGCCAGGATTCTGGTGGATACTCCTTTCCTACGCGTCATCTGGATCGTCCTCGATAGCGTCGGCATCGGCGCACTGCCTGATGCCGCCGACTACGGCGACGTGGGCCGCGACACGCTCGGCCACATCGCGCGCTCCCGTCCGCTGCGCCTGCCAAATCTCATCCGCCTCGGCCTTGCCAATGTCAAACCTCTCGCGCATCTCACTCCGCCCGCGCGTCCCGCCGGCGCCTTCGGGAAGGGAATCACGGTTTCGCCCGGCAAGGACACAACCACCGGCCACTGGGAAATGGCCGGCATCTGGCTCGATCAGGCGTTTCCCGTGTACAAAAACGGCTTCCCGCGCGACTTGATGGAAAAATTCGAACGCGCCATTGGCCGCAAAACCATCGGCAACAAGCCCGCTTCCGGCACGGAAATCATCAAGGAACTCGGCGAAGAGCATCAGCGCACGGGCTTTCCCATTGTTTACACTTCCGGCGACAGCGTTTTTCAAATCGCCGCACACGAAGACACCATTCCCATCGCCGAGCTTTACAAAATGTGCGAAATCGCGCGCAAACTTCTCGATGGCCCGCATCGCGTCGGCCGCGTCATCGCGCGTCCATTCACTGGCGCGCCGGGAAATTATCGCCGCACCGAGCGCCGCCACGATTACGCCGTCGAGCCGCCGCGCTCCATGCTTCTCGACGTTCTCGCCGACGCGAAAATCCCCGTCTTCGGCGTCGGCAAGATTCACGACATCTACAACGGCCGCGGCGTCGCCGATTACGTCACCACAAGAAACAACGCCGACGGCATGGCCAAACTAACCGCCGCGCTCGCCCAGCAGCCGCGCGGCCTCATCTTTGCCAATCTCGTTGATTTCGACATGCTCTATGGCCATCGCAAGGACGTCGAAGGCTTCGCGCGTTCCCTCGAGGAATTCGACGCGCTCCTCGGCCCATTTCTCGCCGCGCTGAGCGATTCCGATTTACTTATGATCACCGCCGATCACGGTTGCGATCCTGATCCCGTGAATCCCACGACGGATCATTCCCGCGAATACGTCCCTATCCTCTGCTATTCGCCGCGAATGGATTCCGCAAACGCCGGGAATTCCTCCGTCAACTGGACGGTCGAGAAAGTTGGCTCGTCACTCGCTTGCCCTGAGCGGAGCCGAAGGGCCACTCGTCACTCGCTTGCCCTGAGCTTGCCCGCCGCGGCGGGCGACGTCGAAGGGTCACTGCCTTTGAATCTCGGCGTTCGCTCGACGCTCGCCGACATGGGCCAAACCGTCGCCGAAAACTTCTCCGCCGCACCCCTCCTCCACGGCTCCAGCTTCCTTTCGTTGTTGTCCTAGAAGTTTTGCGCGGCTTGCAGACGCTTTGTCTTCACTAGCCACTGTCTTTCCACCGTAGACGACTTTTCGCTCATAACAAAAGCTTTGACGCATTTTTATCATTATGATACAATTTTTTACTGTAACCTGGATTCGTGCGCCCCACCGCCGTTCTCCCTAAGGTTTTAGAAAATTTCCGAGCTGCCGACTTTTTTATCTCGTCGGGTTTGCCGTCATTCCTTGCGCGCTGTTCACTGTCCACTGACCACTGTCTCCTGTCCGCGTCGGCGGACCAGTTTGAATTTTCTGGATCGTGACACAAGGAGTCAAAATTCAGATTGGCCCCTTGCCCTGCTCACTGTCCACTGGCCACTGACCACTTTCTTCTTGACACCTAGATTCTCTAGGCGTATATGTCGAATCTCTAGGCGTCAACAAGGAGCGCTCACAAAATGGCTCGCACAGTGATGGAAGACCGTTCCGAATTTCTCAAGGGCACGCTCGACATGCTCATTCTGAAAGTCGTCGCCCTCGGCCCCATTCACGGCTACGCCATTTCGCAGCGCATCCAGCAGATCTCCCGCGATTTTTTTCAGGTACAGCAGGGTTCGCTTTATCCCGCACTGCATCGCTTGGAAAATCGCGGCCTGCTCGGCGCCGAATGGCGCGCCACGGAAACGGGCCGCGAAGCAAAATTTTACGCGCTGACGAAGAAGGGTCGCAAACAGCTCGAAGCGGAAATGGCCAGTTGGGAACGCATCTCCGATGCCGTCGCGCTCATTCTGCGCACCGCCGAGTAGCATCGCGATGCCGCGCGCAGACTCACGCATTTTGCGAGTCTGCGAGTCTGCGGGTCTTAGAGATTTGGTTTTGTCATTCCGAGAAGGATGCGACTAGCATCCGACGAGGAATCTGCCGTTGAGCGTTTTTGTAGGGCCCGATTGCAGTCATCGGGCCGTCGGCGTGCAACGCACGCCGCGCTTTAAGTTTTGCGTTGTCATCCCGAGCTCGCCCGCCGGACGGGTGAGGATGCGGCGAGTTTTTGTAGGGGCCGATCGACTTCATCGGCCCGTGGTTTTAAGTTGTCATCCTGAGCGAAGCGAAGGATCTCGCCTTGGCTTTTGCTCTGAACGCTTCTTGAATCAGAGGTGCATATGAACCGCCTCGTCCGCATCTTTCGCAAATCAAGGCTTGATGCTCAGCTCGACTCCGAGCTTCGCTTCCATGTCGAGCAGCAAACCGCTGCGAATATCGCCGCCGGTATGGCGCCCGGCGAAGCCCGCCGCCGCGCTCTTGCGCAATTCGGCGGCCTCGAATCGCGCAAAGAAGAAACCCGCGACGCCCGCGGC